>NZ_JAKKRY010000004.1:0-368471 GCF_025653795.1 Shewanella sp. SM73 | reverse complement strand
TATGTTAACGATTAACCAACCAGCAAGTTGCTAAGACACTTGATTTGATGATGAGACAGTCAGACTGATCTACTAAAAACCTTACGAAAACATAGGCTCTGATGAAGCCGCAGGGATGATAAGGACAGTAGAAGCAAATATCCATCAGGGCCAGAGGAATCCCTCAATAACAGGCCGAATATATGGGTGCAATGAACTCTTCTCAAAATTGATATCGAATGTCTTGCAAACCGGATGGGTCCATATATGGTTTTCTCTCGCTAAGAAAGTGCTGAATTATCGGGGGAAGACTTAATTGATTAAGTCTAACTAATTGTTACTCAATAAACTTATCGCGATACTGACACTAAAATTTTGTGCTAAAGTAGCAAATGCAATGTTAGTTGGATTTACCCGTGCAAGCAGTCTGCTGGGTGTGAGTAAGTTAGTGTGAATTTTGATGGTTTGACCTCTACCACCCTAAAAGGTGGATATGATGGAGTAAGTTTTAGATCCAACCTTAGTGCCAATTGAGATGTATTGATTTGATGTTAAACGTAAAATTTTATGAGATTTTACTGCTTGGTTAACGTTTTCCCTCTGTAGCAATATTGGGCATGTGTTTAAGGTCTTACGGTATTCTCGCCATAGGCCGATTGAGCAGTAACGAGATCTGAGTTGGCAAGATGATGATAGATGTACCTATTACGCAGCAACAGCTGGATAACTGGTTGAGTGACTTAAATTTAGTCGCTGAGATATCAAGCAGTAAAGCAATGTTATTAGCATGGAATGCTGCGGGTGAACTTAGCAGCATGTTAAGTTCAGACTCTGCGGCTGAAAGTGAAATACAGGCAATACTCAGCCACCTAAGTGGCAATCATTTGGCTAACCCCCAGCCTGCTATAAGCCAGTCCGTTGCGATGCCGTCAATGGTCACACCATCTGAAATCGTTCCTAATCCCTTTGATATAATTGATAAACCTACTATTTCCCCGCTAAGCAATGCTAAGTTGTACAGCTTGAGCGAGCCGATTTCAGCATTGCCGCGATTAGGCAGTCATCAAATCACGGCTGCATTATCTGTATCACAGCTAACTGAGCAGGTACGTGAGCCTCTGTTAATTATGGATACTCTGCAGCACTCAGATTGGCACACTTGTAGCGCAATCGGCAGCGTGATTTGTTTGTCTCTCGCTTGGCCATCTGGGGCTAATTTTGGCTTTTTATGCTTCTATCATAACAAGGCTCACGGCGTAGATTCAAAAACGCTACAACTCGCTAAGCTTATCAGCGATAGCATTCAACACCAGTTAGGCGAGATATTGAGCCAACATAATGCGGCTGAAACATTAAGCCGAGGTTCACCGAGTCGTGTCGATACGGTCGATTTACAAACTTTTATCGATAGTTTTGACGAACATATTTGGATAAAAAATGCCGCAGGCATTTACACTCTTTGCAATCGTAGTGTTGAGAATGCGTGGGAAATGCCCCGCAGTGAGATTGTTGGTAAATCCGATGTTGAACTCTTTGGTGCTGATATTGCAGAGATTTTTCTAGAGGGTGATAGGCTCGCTATCGAGTCTGGTACGCCTATCATTGTCGCTGAGTGTTTAGATGGCAGTGAAGCTAAAAATCATCTTTGGTTAGAAACGCTAAAACTCCCAACACTCAATGCCAAGGGGGAGCTCGTGGGCGTTATCGGTATGACTCGCAACATCTCCAAGCATAAAGCAGTTGAAGAACAGCTGACACTGGCGACCAATGTGTTTAAAAACTCGGTTGAAGGTGTCGTTGTGACCGATCGGCATGGCAATATTACCGACGTTAACGGTGCATTTTTTGAGATCACAGGTTATGTGAGGGAAGAGTTACTCGGCCAGAATCCTCGGATTTTTAGTTCGGGTCGGCATGATAAAGATTTTTTCGATAAACTCTGGAATACCTTGTTTACTCAAGGTAAATGGAATGGCGAAATTTGGAATCGGCGCAAGAACGGCACGATTTTTCCGCAAAATATCACCATAAGCACTATTTATGATGACGTTGGAGATGTGCGTTATTTTGTCGCTGTGTTTGCCGATATTTCAGCCCAGAAAGAGAATGAAGCGCAACTCACGCACTTAGCGTATTTTGACCCGCTAACGCATTTGCCCAATCGCATGAAGTTCATGATGCAGCTTAAGCAAGAAGTGCGACAAGCTAAGCGGCTGAATTTGCAATTAGCGACTGTGATGATTGATGTCGATCTGTTCAAGCATATCAACGACAGTTTTGGCCACAGTATAGGCGATGAAATGTTGGTCGAGCTTGCCAAGCGTTTACGCAGCCAAGTAGGCGATCAGGATGTGTTATCACGGATTGGTGGCGATGAGTTTGTGGCATTGATTTCAGGGATCGACAATAGTGCCGATGCCGCAGTTGCCATAAATCAATTGCGCCAAGTGTTTGAGCAACCTTTTATTGTGAGCACGGGCGACCACTTACGTTTAACGGCGAGTATGGGCGTTTCTTTGTATCCAAATGATGGAACCGATGCGGACACTTTACTGCGTAACGCCGATGCGGCCATGTATCGCGCCAAAAATGATGGCCGCAATAATTATGCTTTTTATACAGAGTCCTTAACTCAACAGTCTTTTGAGCATCTTAAGCTGCAAAGTGCCCTCTATGGCGCGATTGAGCAAAATGCCTTGTACTTAATGTACCAGCCAAAACTTGATTTAGTGACTCGACAAACCGTGGGATTTGAAGCATTACTGCGTTGGCACGATCCTCAACTGGGTTTGATTTCGCCCGCGATATTTATTCCTGTGGCAGAAAAAATAGGTCTTATCCATGAAATTGGCTTATGGGTGTTAGAAACTGCTTGCCGTCAGGGAATGCGCTGGCTTAGTGAAGGCAAACACTTTGGCCGCATTGCCGTGAACGTGGCAGGACAACAGTTACAGCGCAGTTCCTTTGTGGATGATGTGAAACGTGTCTTAGCTGAAACGGGTTTGCCCGCAAAGCATTTAGAGCTTGAAGTGACCGAAAGTGTGATGATGCAGAATCCTGATCTTGCTATCCGTGACTTAAAGCGACTTGGCGATCTGGGTATCGAATTATCGGTTGATGATTTTGGTACTGGCTATTCATCGCTCAACTATTTGAAAAAACTGCCTATTCATAAATTGAAAATTGATCAATCTTTTGTGCGGGACATTCCCTTCGATACCAACAATACCGCTATCGCTAAGGCTGTGATTGCGCTTGGACATGCGTTGAAGCTGGAAATTATCGCCGAAGGGGTTGAAACTAAAGAGCAAGCTGATTTTCTGCAACAAAACCAGTGCGATCAAGCCCAAGGTTATCTTTTTAGTCGTCCGCAACTAGCTGCAGATCTCGACGCATTTTTATCGTAAAACAAGTTTGCATATAACAATAGGACTAACGCTATGTCGCTAGTCGCTTAGGGTTGTGTCTGCTAAAATTCTGGCCATTATTTTCAGTGGTTAACCGCAATGTCTTTTAGTGCCTTACCCTTAAACTCCACGTTAGTGAATACCTTAGCGGCTCTTGGCTATGAATCGCCAACGCCTATCCAGTTAGAAGCGATCCCTGCCATCTTAGCTAAACGTGATGTTATGGCTGGCGCCCAAACGGGTACAGGCAAAACCGCTGCGTTCGCCTTGCCTATCTTGCATCATTTGATGACACTCAGCCCTACGCAAGAGTTAACGGCTGTGAGACCCATACGCGCATTAGTCTTAGTGCCTACACGTGAGCTGGCTGTGCAGGTGCAGCAGAGTTTTGTTAAGTACGCTAAAGGGACTGATATTCGTATCGGCATCGCCTACGGCGGCGTGAGTATCGATGCGCAGGTTGCCGTGTTTAATGCAGGGATTGATGTGTTAATCGCAACACCGGGCCGCTTACTTGACCACCTTAGGCAAGGTGCATTAAATCTTAAGCAATTGAGTGTGCTTGTTTTCGATGAAGCTGACCGTATGCTCGACATGGGGTTTATGGATGAAATTCAAGCCGTGCTCAAGCAAGTACCGAGTGACAGACAAACCCTGTTATTTTCTGCCACTTTAGATGCCGCTATCTTCAGCTTAAGTAAAGCTTTACTGCGCGATCCCAAGTTGATTGAAGTTGCCAAGCGCAACACGACCGCTGCCGAAATTGAACAAGTGGTTTATGCCGTCGACGCCGACCGTAAAACCGAACTCGTCAGCCATCTGGTACGCAGTAAAAACTGGCATCAAGTGCTGATTTTTAACCGCACCAAGCAAGGTGTCGATAAACTGGTTCAGCAGCTCAATAAAGCCGATATTATTACTCAGGCGTTTCACGGTGACTTGTCCCAAGGCGCGCGCGAGAAAGTTTTGCAGGAATTTAAACAAGGTAAGATTCAAGTGCTAGTGGCAACGGATGTCGCCGCCAGAGGCTTAGATATCGTCGAGCTAAAATATGTGATCAACTTTGAGCTACCCTTTATTGCCGAAGATTATATTCATCGTATTGGTCGCACAGGTCGAGCGGGTAGTGCAGGGCTTGCCATCACCCTCTTTAGTCAAGAGGACGCCCTATTATTGGAAGAAGTTGAAGTTGTGCTCGACAAGCGTCTACCACAACAATGGTTACTAGGCTTCGAACCCGACTTTAATAAGATGGATACTGAACCTAGACGTAACGGCAAAGCGGCTCAGAAGCAAAGAGCGAAGAAACGGGCTTTGGGTGGAAAGGGGAAAAGGTAGGTTTTTAGGTGCGGCGTCTGAATGGCTGAATCTAATAGAGATTAGATCAAGTGACATGATTCATTTATTGATGCCAGTTCAGTTCCCGCCGCCGCATTTGAATCGATAGCTCGAAATAAGTAATCGCATGAAAGTTCAAACAAAAAGGGCTTAACCTTACGGTTAAGCCCTTCTGGTAAAATTGGTGGAGGCGGCGGGACTTGAACCCGCGTCCAGAACACCTACATCCAAGGCACTACATGCTTAGTCTCTCTTTTAATTAACCCGAATAAACTCCGAAAGACAGGATTTCATCGGGCGAGTCCGGTACTATTTCGCGGTTCACCCCCGGACGGAGTTCCCTCGCTATCAAATGTAAGATGACCATCTGTATACACCGCCCATTTGAGAGACCTGTGTCAGATGGCTAGCTAGCCTAAGCTGCTAGAGCGTAGTTATCGTCGTTTGCAACTATAACTGTGCGGCTTTTTACGAGGCCAACCGCCCCTCGGCATGCTCCCAGGGTTTCGTGAATCCTGTCGAATCCAGAATCGCCCCCAAGAATTTGATTGTAACCCGTAGCACTATGATCACCTAGCATCATTTGCTTCAAGTTCAATCGTTTGTTCATTATCCGTGCGTTTTTTCTTTTTTCATCACGCGGGCTTTTTCAACTTCCCATTCACGCGCTTTAGTATCTTCGCGCTTATCGTGATCTTTCTTACCTTTACCTAGGCCAATTTCCACTTTCACCCATGCACCTTTACGCCAGTACATTGAGATAGGAATAATAGAGTAGCCTTGGCGCTCAACTAAGCCCGCTAGTTTATCTAGCTCTTTACGGCTGAGTAGCAGTTTTTTCAAACGTAGGGGATCGCAGACAACGTGTGTCGATGCCGTATTCAAGGGAATAATGGTGCAGCCATGCATAAAGGCTTCGCCATTTTTCAGGAATACGTAACAGTCGGACAAGTTGACCTTACCCATACGGATAGATTTCACTTCCCATCCCATAAGGGATAGGCCGGCTTCCATTTTCTCTTCGAAACGGTATTCGAAGGTTGCGCGCTTATTACGTGCGATAGTCGCAGGCGCGGCTTTGCTTGAATTTTTCTTTACCATAGTGGCGCCATTATACGCACGGTGATTCAATTTGGTATTGATATAAGGTTTTATTTAGTTAATTTCAAGCCTCTATCGTGTTGTTGCTTGTTTTTTGAACGCCATTAAGGGGTTGAGTATCAGCTTAAGTGCACAAGGGGTGCGTTTTTTACGTATCGTGATAAAATCCGTGCAAATTTTGATTGCTTGCCTAAGTTGTTTATTGCACGTGCGTTATTTTCGTGCGTTTGAGTTTGCTTAGGTCGCTGTGAATACGTTAGTGAAGAGTACTAAGTCCTATGCCGCAAATTTCTCGAAGTGTGTTAGTCCGTTTTAGTGCGATGCAAATGTATGACTTAGTGAATGATGTCGAGTCGTATAAGGAATTTTTACCCGGTTGTGTGGGTGGCAAAGTCTTAGAATTTGATGGCAAGACTATGTTGGCATCTGTTGATGTGAGTAAAGCGGGGATCCGTAAGACATTTACGACTCGCAACCAAGTGGTTCCTGGTAAGAGTATTGATTTAACATTGGAAAATGGGCCCTTTAAGCATTTATTGGGGCAGTGGCGTTTTACTGAGCTGACTGAAGAGGCCTGCAAGGTAGAATTCGAGCTGAGTTTTGAGTTTTCAAGTTCGTTAGCCGATATGGCCTTTGGTAAAGTGTTTAATGATCTTATGGTATCAATGGTGACGGCATTTACGAGTCGCGCTAAGGTGATTTACAGTGACAAATGAGACAGATAAGTTTGTAGTTGATGTGGTTTATGCCTTGCCTACACAGCAAAAAGTGATTTCGGTGAATGTGAATCCCGGCACGTCAGCGATTGAGGTTGTGCGTTTAAGTAACATTGTAAGCTTTTTTCCTGAGATCGATTTAGACACGGTTAAGCTCGGTGTGTTTAGTAATGTGATTAAGCATGACCAAGTGATTTTACCGGGGCAAAGGGTTGAGATTTATCGTCCTTTGATTGCTGATCCTAAGGATGTGCGTCGTCGCCGAGCAGATAAAGCTAAAGATGAAGGCCGCGCGAATAAAGTGACGGGCGGACGGGCTTAAATACTGACATCATTGCTCAATAAAAAAGCGCCCTTGGGCGCTTTTTTGTATTTGATTGACTGAGAAGAGCATTAGCAAAGTTTAGGATATTACTTAATTGGTTTTTGAACTTGCGCTTCAGCTTGATTTTCTTTAACTAATGGCTTTTCATCGGCGCGCTGTGCTGGAATTTGTGGTACTAGCTCAGTTTTATTACCTGTTGGTAAGCTGCTTTGCTCTAGCGGCGTACTAAATTCTTTACTCAGTTCATAGTCGCCTTTTACTGAGGTAAGTTTATCGCCCGTAAAGTGCAGTATGAGTTCTTTATGCGTAATGCTGGCATCACGCCCACTCTTGTAGTGATACACATAGTACCAAGTATCGTCAGCAAAACTATCTCGTAATACCGGACGGCCGAGAATGTATTCGGCTTGTTCCTTGGTCATGTCAATGCGCAACTTTTCAACTTGTTGCGGTTCCATGTAGTTGCCCTGTGGAATGTCGGGCTTATAAATCAACCAATCGAACACGCTACAGGCACTGAGCGAAACAGAGAGCGCCACAGCGCCCAGTAGGGTAAGACTTTGCTTTTTATTGATCATTGTATGCGCTACTTCTGAAAATCTGGCGGCCATAATACCCAAGCATTCCCCCTCATGACAAGGGCAATCGGGCTTTGCTACCGTCATAGATCGAATTGTGTGACTTTTCGACCCAGTATGTTGGCTTTAGTTCTCAATCTTTAAGGATATTTATTCGCTAAAGTCATATGGGGCTATGAGTATGATTTTCGGCTTCAGAGCCGTACAGGTTTACTGTTGGCTGGATTGGGAAAAGAGTAAATGTGAGCGATTTCTTCTTTAAAGCCAAGCAATTAGTTAGTAAGTCGATAGACAGTATGTGTGGCGATAAACATAGTAATCTCGTTAAAATCAGATTAAAGTTACCGATATGTTTTTATTGTGTTCTTGTACTGTGGCTTTTTGCCGTGAGTTTGCAGTGTTAGAAATAAAATAGTGGGATAGATGCATTGGGTTCTTTAGTTTGCGTAGGTACGGGTTTACAACTGGCCGGACAGATCAGTGTGATGAGTCGTAGTTATATTGAGCACGCTGATGTCGTGTTTTCACTCTTGCCCGATGGTTTTTCGCAGCGTTGGATCCAGAACATTAATCCCAATGTCATTAATTTACAGCCGTTTTATGCACAAAATGGTGAAGTTAAAAATCGCCGAGAAACCTATGAACAAATGGTTAATTCTATATTGGAGGCGGTGAGGGCTGGCAAAAAAACCGTTTGTGCACTCTATGGTCATCCTGGAGTCTTTGCCTGTGTTTCCCATATGGCGATTACGCGGGCGAGGGCAGAAGGGTTTTCAGCGAAGATGGAGCCGGGGATTTCTGCCGAGGCGTGTTTATGGGCTGATCTGGGTATTGACCCCGGTAGCTCTGGGCATCAAAGCTTTGAAGCTAGCCAGTTTATGTTTTTTAATCATGTGCCCGATCCGACAACCCATTTATTGTTATGGCAAATTGCGATTGCTGGTGAACATACCTTAACTCAGTTCCATACTACGAGTGACAGGCTGCAGATTTTGGTTGAACAACTGAATCAATGGTATCCGCGAGATCATCAAGTGGTGATCTACGAAGCTGCTAATCTGCCAGTTCAAGCCCCTAGAATTGAGTATTTGCCGTTGAGTAAGCTACCCGAGGCAAACTTGTCTCCGAACAGTACTTTACTGATCCCGCCAGCAAAAAAACTCGAATACAACTATGCTATTTTAACTAAATTAAGCATTAGACTTGAAGATTTAGGCTAATTGTGAGTGCTGTACTTCTGAGCTGAATTCGGGAGTCATCATATAAATAAGGAAAGGTATGTCTGCATTATCGGATTTTTTTACCCAGTTAGGCCAAGATGCACAACTGATGGAAGCGTATCAACAGGACCCTGAGTCCGTTATGCGTGCCCATGGGTTAACTGATGAAGAAATTAGCGCTGTAATGACAGGGGATATGACAAAACTAAAAGTTTTGAGTGGCGACCAAAATTATCAAACATTTATTTTAGTCAATCATGGTAATAATTAACTAATCTTGAAACGGTTACGTTGTGCCCTATTAGCCATCTTCGCCTTGTGTTCGACAGCTTTGATGGCTAACTCTCTCGATTTTGATCAGGCACTCAATGAGCTTGATGTATTACTGCAATCTGATCTTAGTGCTGCGCAGAAAAAGCTTGCCGAATATGAGAAAGAATTCAGTCGTTTAACTACAATACAACAAGGGCGACTGAGGATAGATAGAGCGATAGGTTATTTTTTCATCGGTGAATATACTAAAGCGTTAGATGATCTTCACCAAGCTGAAACCTTAGTGACAAATACTGATTTATTAGCGTCAGTTTATAGTTACAAAGCCACTGTATATATAGGGATACGTGACTATGACAAAGCCTTGGCTGCAGTTGCTCAAGCATTAGCCCTAGTGGTGAATATTGATGATGTCACGATTAAACGGCACTCATATTTAAGAATTGCCAATATTTATTCCGAAATGGATGCTTATAGCGATATGGGCCTTTATGCCAATAAGGTGCTACAACTCGCAAAGGAAACCGATGTCCGCGATATTTGTCATGCCAAATTGTTGCGCGCTATTTATTTACTCGGCGTGAAAAATCCCGACGCCTTCGATGCCTTCGAAGATAGCCGTCAATACTGTGATACGAAGCAATTCCCCCTTCTGGCGACTATGTCGATAAAAGGCAAAGCTATGGTTTTGCAGGAGCGGGGCGATTTTTTAGGCGCGAGATCGATTCTGCTATTAGCTTTAAAAGGGTATGAAGCTTTTCAATTTCAGTTAGAAATCAGCCATGTACATGCACTACTTGCCGAGAATTACTTTGCCATGGGTGAGCAGGTTCAAGCGAAAAGTCACGCCGTTAAAGTGCTTTCATTCCCCGATGATAATAGCTACATCGAACATAAGCATATTACATATAAGGTATTTGCCGAACTGATGGCGGCGGATAAACAATTTGAGCAAGCCTATGAATACACAAGAAAAGAACAATATTATAATCAATTGATTTTTGACCAATCTAGAATGAAAACCCTCGCTTATCAGGCGGCTAAGTTTAATGCTGATGAACAGTCGCGTGAAATCAATTTACTCAATAAAGAGCGTGAACTTTACATCGCTCAGCAAATGGTAAAAGAGCGGGAATACACCAATATGCTGATGTTTATCACTATTCTAATGGGTGGGCTGTTCTTCCTTGGAATTTTGTTAGCCGTAGGTCAGATGCAGAAACGTAAGTTTATGCGTATGGCGAGAATGGATGCCTTAACAGGCATATTGAATCGTGGTGCAGGGCAAGAGTTGGGAGAAAACCTTTTTGTGCAAGCCACGGCGCGTAGCGGGGATTTCTGTGTCATTTTATTCGATTTAGATTTCTTCAAACGCATCAACGATTCTTTTGGTCATGGAACTGGCGATTGGGCGCTTAAAAAGGTGGTTGACTCCCTTAAATCCCATATCCGAAATGGTGATGTTTTTGCTCGTATCGGCGGTGAGGAGTTTGCAATTTTATTACCCTATGCCGATGAAGAGAAAGGCATGGAAGTGGCGGAGCAATGTCGAGCTCGTATCGAGGCCATTGATACCCAACATTCAGGGCATAAGTTCGTCATAACGGCGAGTTTTGGCGTGAGCGGTTTAATGGCTGATGATCTGAGTTTGGATCCATTATTTCACCGAGCCGACATGGCGCTCTATGCCGCTAAGGCCAATGGCCGCAACACCGTAGTACGCTATTCTGACATATTAAAATGTGACAAGCAGGCAACTGATTTACGGCGTCATATCGCATCGCCCTCTGTGTAATGCAAGTCGAGTGAGCATTTAGTCTCATCCAGAGTTGGCAAGCCCTTCCTGGTTTTATCCTTCTTTAGTTTATTGCTCACTTTTTATTTTGCAGCCACTCACTAAAATGCGATAACAGTCTAAGGTGTCTCTAAGCGCTCCTTTACTCTGCTTTGTTGCTCCAGTTGATTTCCTCTACGCTTAAGTGTTTTTCGTATCAAAATTTCTCATTTTTAATGAATTGCCTTGACCTTGTTAATAAATAAATGGGATATCATAGCTGATAATTGCCTAGCTATTGCTGGGTCCTTACATAGAACAATGCGCATTCCTTTTTCCGTTGGAGCCTTCATGGAACAGTCGAGTTTACTCACGTCGGTGCTGCTATTTTTATTGGCGGCGGTTATTTTTGTTCCCTTGGGTAAACGTTTTGGCGCGGGTCCTATTCTTTCCTATTTGGCCGCAGGGATTATTTTAGGCCCAGGTGGTATGGCGTTGGTTTCTGATCCTGCAGCCGTGTTGCATTTTGCCGAGTTAGGTGTGGTACTTATGCTGTTTGTACTTGGACTCGAATTGAATCCAAGTAAATTATGGGAACTTCGCAGTGCTATCTTTGGTTTAGGCAGTGGTCAGCTGTTGTTGTCATGGGCTGCGATTGGAGGTTTGGCTTGGGGCTTTGGCTTGTCTATTGAGGCGGCTTTAGTGGTTGGCGCCGCGCTATCTTTATCATCGACAGCCTTTGCCGTGCAGTTAATGAGTGAGCATAGGTTGCTCACAACCCCACTTGGACGTGATGCTTTTGGGGTCTTGTTAATGCAAGATCTTGCGGTTATCCCTATGTTGTTGCTGACAGCATATTTGGCGCCCAATTCTGCTCAGATTGAACATCATGCGGTGCCTTGGTACTGGACGTGTCTTGCGCTCGTTGGTTTTGTGTTAGTGGGAAAATATTTACTGCCTAAATTCCTTAAACTAGTGGCAAGCAGTGGGGTGCGTGAAGTGCTCACCGCTTTTGCATTATTGCTGGTCATGGGTAGCGCTGAGTTAATGGAGTGGTTGGGACTTTCTGCGGGCATGGGGGCATTTTTGGCGGGTATTATGCTCGCTAACTCAAGTTATCGGCACCAGCTCGAAACTGACATAGAACCTTTTAAAGGCTTATTGCTTGGGCTGTTTTTCATGGCTGTCGGTATGAGTATGGATTTGAAATTATTGATATCTGATCCGTTACTTATTCTGGGCATTTTAATGGCTATGTTGCTGATTAAAACCTTTGTGCTGATGGTGTTGGGGCGCATTCGGCACCACAAATGGCGGCCTAGTATTGCACTAGGGTTGATCCTTGCTGAAGGGGGCGAATTTGCCTTTGTGCTGTTATCTCAGGCGCAGCTATCTGGTATTGTCGGCGATAAAATTGCGCAAGTCCTTGTGCTTGCTATTGGTTTGTCTATGGCAGTAACGCCTCTATTATTTACTTTGTTCCGAGCAACTAAAGCCAAAGTGGTGGATACTCGTCTGCCAGATACGATTAATGTCACCGAATCTGAAGTGGTGATTGCTGGATTTGGTCGAGTAGGCCAGATCACGGGGCGTATTTTGGCCTCATCAGGTATCCCTTTTGTCGCATTGGATAAGGATGCGAGTCATGTGGATGTTATTCGTAAATACGGTGGTGAAGTGTATTTTGGTGATGCCAGACGCTTAGACATGTTGATGTCGGCGGGGATTGCTCGGTCTAGATTACTATTGCTTGCCGTGGACAGTGTTGAGGATTCCATTGAAATTGCTCAGCAAGTGAAAACGCATTTTCCCCATATCAACATAGTCGCGCGGGCGAGGGACCGTAACCATGCTTATCGTTTGATGAGCCTTGGGGTGACGGATGTGTTTCGTGAGACCTTTGGTTCGGCGCTATCGGCCAGTGAGAAGATTCTCCAAGGCCTAGGTTTATCGCAGGTACAAGCCAACGAGCGGGTAAAAATCTTTGCTGAACATGATAAGAAACTGGTGATTGCGAGTGCGGCTCATCAGAATGATTTAGCGACGTTAATCAATTTATCGAATAAGGGTAAGGCAGAGTTGGAATCCCTCATGCGTGGCGATAGGGAGAATGTGAGCTAATGTTGTCACTCTGATTTGGATATAAAAAGAGAGCATAAATGCTCTCTTTTTTATTGGTTTACAACATCAAATTTAACGCTGATGTTTAAGTGTTAAAAGCTATAGCTGTATTGCAGTTTGACGTTGCGTTCTTCACCCGGCATACCTCCGAGGAACATGGCTTTACTGTAATAGTCTTTATTGAAAAGGTTATTAATGTTCAGCTGGATTTTCCAAGAATCCGCGTTGTAGCTCACTGCCGAGTCAACGACGGTATAGCTAGGCACGTAACCGTCTGGAATACCAAATGAGCTTGAGTGCGTACTGCGATCATCGACAAATTTTGCACCAAGGCTCAGCTCGATTGGGCTTGATAATCTAAACCAATCCGCGCCATAGGTAACCCAAGCACTGGCAGTGACATAAGGCACACCTTTTTGACGGCTGTCGTAATTTGCGACGTCATTCGGGTTTTGCTTATCCCTTGCATCTTGGTACATGCCATTAAGGTTAACGCGCCATTGATCATTCAGGTGGGCATTGAGATCGAGTTCGACCCCCTGAGTATCTTCGCTGCCATCGTAAAAATATACGGGAATATTAGGGGTTAATATGCCATTGGTATAATCAGGGTTGTTATAGGCGACATTAGTACGCGAGCTTTTAAAGAATACCAGTGAGCCAAGCAATTGATCCTCAAATGCTTTAAAGCGCATACCTACATCATTGCTAATTGATTCTGAATCATCTCGGTCGGTAGCATTATCTTTTACTGCATCAAGTACACTGTAAGCGGTGCGCCCTTTAGAATGGTTGATGAAAAATGATAAATCCTCAATCGGCATGTAGGTTAACCCTAGGTTATAGGTCATACCGTTATCTGTGGTATCAGCTTCTGGTGTTGCTTGGGATTGGCTAGTGCTATAGCGTGGATCAACACCAAAGTGCTCATAGGCTTGTTTAATTTCATTAAAGGCAACACCAATACGTGTGGTAAAGCCGTATGGCAGATAACTGACATGTTGTAAGCCTACGCCCCAAGCGCTGACTTTTTTGTCATAGTTAGCGGTTTTGAGTGGGTCATAGTCCTCGAATTTACCTGTGCCCCAATTAGGATTGCGGATGTCGTATATATAAGGCAGAGATCCTTGGTAAATGATTTTGCCATCTTTGTTTTTAAAGATTTGATCCGCATCGTAGATAGAATATTGTTGGAAACGAATATTACGATCTTCATAGTTGGCATTGAGCAGCAATTCATTGTCGACAGCGCCGAGCTGGAAATCATAACGTAGATCGGCAAAGTACTGCCACGAAGTCTCGTCGGCATCCACTTTACGGTATTCCTGACGTCTTGCAGCAAAAGGATAAAGTTCGCCGTTTTCAACTAATGGCGCGCGGGGATCAGTGTTGATCGGGTTTTTGCCTTGTTTCCAGTAGACGTAGTTATAAGCACCTGTTTGGCGGGCGAAGCCTGAAGTGTAGTCGCGATACTGTAATTGCTGATTAAGAAACAGATTATCGTTGAAGTAAATATTATGGGTTAGTTTAAATCTTAACTCTTCGCCTTCATTGTCCTTCGCCATTGGTGAAATCAGCCCTGCATCACCAAACGAATAGGGCCTTAAGCCATCAGCGCCTGACAACGAGGCCGCTAACTGCTGACGCTGTGCATCGGTCAGTTGTAGACCCTTACCACTTGGATCGTTGATCAAATCCTGCCAAGTGACCTCTCCCGCGCTCTTACCGCCGACTGAATCAGCATTGTAAATCCGAATCGGGTGGCCAATAGAGTCAACGGCGATAGCATCTTTTATGTAAGCACCTGAAAGCATTACATCTTGGCTATCACTTAACACCCATTTTAAGGCACCATAGATTTCGTCTCTGTCTGTACCTATATCGCGATAGCCATCACTGCGGCCGGATTTGGCCACTAAACGGTAGGCGACATCATCACTCAGGCCGCCCGTGCTATCCAGAGCAAGAGAGTAGGTATCCCATTGCCCAACTTCGGCGGTAAATTTGTTTTTTGACTCGAATTGCGGTTTTTTCTCAATTAAATTGATGACGCCGCCAGCACTCCCCATGCCATAGAGCCCAGTCGCTGGGCCTTTTAATACTTCTACGGATTCAACGTTGGTTAAAGAGCGCGTGGGGTTGAAGGTATTTCCTAGGCCTGCACCGCCATACATACCGTCATAGGTGTAATTTGCGCCTAAACCACGGATGACTATGTTGTCACCGATGCCATAGTTATTACCCGCTTGAGTCACACCACTGATGTTACGGATCAAGTCTTGTAGATTATCTGTACCTTGGGTTTCGATCAGTTCTTGGTCAACAATTACAACTGCAGCGGGTGTTTCCATGAGAGACATGTCGGATTTAGTCGCTAGCCCTGAATTTTTCACCACTGAGTTTTGTCTGCCATAAACCGTGATGCGCTCAACGTTGGCTTCAGTATTTGCTGATACCGAGTTAGCTTCGGCGGATGCAGTTTGCGATAAAACGGAAAGGCAGGCGAGTGCAGTTAGTGACAAACGAAATGATTTCATTAATGGTTCCCCCAAATAAATAGGTTGCGAATAGTAATGATTTGCATTTGAGTTGGCAACATATGTTTCAGATGTCGTGGTTGAAATGTGCAGTGCTGCGAATAAGTGTTACGAAAAGGCATGTATTTGAGGAAGTAAGGTATGGGTTCTCGCAGGAGAAAAGCTTCATAAAAAGTCGCGTCTAAGCTCCATCCCGCTGTAATGTCAAATTTGTTTCATTTTTTTTATAAAAAAGTGATTTATTTTTTGAGTTAACCATCACATCCCACCTTGTTGATCGGGAAACGCAACCTGGTACTTAGTTTGAATCGCACACGACACTTATTTCGTTTACGTAAACGTCAAAATGAAACGGTCGTTTTAATTTGTGGCAATAGCAACAGTCTTTATCATTATGATTTATATGAATTTATCTGACTTACCTCTAGGTTAGTTCAAAACATTGAGCATTTTCTACTTAGGTCTAATAGAGTAAAAATGATGTAATAATTAATTTACTATTAGTTATTTAATTACGTAATTAATTACTTTGCGTATTGATTGGTAAAGTTGTCTGACAAGTTTCATTTAACTGCAATTGTCATATGTGATTAAAATGTTTAATTGCATATTTATCAGTTGTTTGTTGTTTGTTTTTTTGTTTGGTCAGACCAATTTTAGCATGGTTTCTACTTAGGTTAATGCATGTTTTTGTCAATCTTGGACTGTTGCAAATACAAACGTTTGTCGGTAAGTTTTAGTTCGAAACAAACATTTGATGGTTTTTTGGTGAGTTTATAAGCAGCGGTGATTGGGGATGCTACTGCTTTATATGTCAGCGCTAAGCCTGTGATAGTGGAGCCTCTTGGGAGGGCATCAAGATGACGGAACACACTTTGAGTGAACAGCAATTGAATTCGACACTGGGTAAAGCTACAGCAAACGCCACGCTTAATATTGTGGGTCGTGACATTCCAGGCCAAGAAGTCATATTTACCGAAGGGGCTGTCGCCTTACTCGAATCCCTTTGTCGTGAATTTGCCGACGAAGTACCCGCCTTACTCGCTAAACGTAAAGATAAGCAAGCGCGTATCGATAAAGGATCATTACCAGACTTTCTGCCTGAAACCCGCGCTATTCGTGATGGTGCATGGCAGATTCGTGGTATTCCCGATGACTTACTCGATCGCCGCGTAGAAATCACAGGTCCCGTTGAACGTAAGATGGTGATTAACGCACTCAACGCCAATGCCAAAGTGTTTATGGCCGATTTTGAAGATTCTTTAGCACCAAGCTGGGAAAAAGTCGTCGAAGGTCAAATCAATCTACGTGATGCCGTGCGTGGTGATATTGAGTACACAGCACCGGACACAGGTAAGCACTACAAATTAGGGCCAAATCCTGCAGTGCTTATTTGCCGCGTTCGTGGTCTGCACCTTAAAGAAAAACACGTGCAGTTTAATGGAAAAGCGATTCCTGGCTCACTGTTTGATTTCGCACTGTATTTCTACCACAACTATCGCCAACTTTTGGCCAAGGGCAGTGGTCCATATTTTTATATTCCTAAGTTAGAAAGTCATATAGAAGCGCGCTGGTGGGCAAAAGTGTTTGCTTTTGTTGAGGAAAGATTTTGTCTGCAAGCGGGCACGATTAAATGTACTTGCCTGATCGAGACGTTACCGGCCGTGTTCGAAATGGACGAAATTCTCTATGAACTACGTTCCAATATCGTCGCACTGAACTGTGGTCGTTGGGATTACATCTTCAGCTATATCAAAACATTAAAACGTCATAGCGACCGAGTCTTACCGGATCGCCAAGCCGTCACTATGGATACGCCTTTCTTAAGCGCTTATTCAAGACTCTTGATTAAGACTTGTCACAAACGCGGAGCTTTAGCGATGGGCGGCATGGCAGCCTTTATTCCTGCTAAAGATCCTGCTCAGAACGAAGCCGTATTGCAGCGAGTTCGTCGAGATAAAGAGCTTGAGGCGCGTAACGGCCACGATGGCACTTGGGTAGCGCACCCTGGCCTTGCCGACACCGCTATGGGGATTTTCAACGAATACATAGGCCAAGATCACTGTAATCAATTACATATTACCCGTGATGTAGACGCGCCAATTCTGGCTAGTGAGTTACTTAAAACCTGCGATGGTGAGCGCACTGAACAAGGGATGCGTCTGAACATTCGTATCGCCCTGCAGTATTTAGAGGCGTGGATCAGCGGCAACGGTTGTGTACCTATTTACGGCTTAATGGAAGATGCGGCTACGGCTGAGATCTCTAGAGCCTCAATTTGGCAATGGATCCAACACGGTAAGTCGCTGTCAAACGGCAAATTAGTGACCAAACAACTCTTTAAAGACATGTTGGTTGAAGAGCTGTCGAACGTGAAAAAAGAAGTGGGTAGCGACAGATTCACCCATGGCAAATTCACCCAAGCAGCGGTGTTGCTTGAAGACATTACCACCTCCGACGAGCTGGTCGATTTTTTAACCTTACCCGGTTACGAAATGCTGACAGCCTAGGATGAGCCCATTTGCTTGAACCGTTTTAGGTAAACCAGATTTAGCTGTGGCGGGGCTACCGCCAACCAAATAATTTAGCAGAGTGAAACTGGGGGCAGTTTCATGATAGCTACAACATCAAAGATAAAGGAGCGACACTATGACTAAGGCAACGACTCAGACTTCACGTCAAGAACAGATTGATGCAATCAAGAGAGATTGGGCAGAAAACCCACGTTGGAAACACGTGCGTCGTCCTTATACCGCAGAAGAAGTGGTTGCGCTTCGCGGTTCAATCGTGCCTGAGAATACTATAGCTAAGCGCGGTGCTGCTAAGTTATGGGAATTGGTTAACGGTGGCGCTAAAAAAGGCTATGTGAATTCACTGGGTGCGTTAACGGGTGGTCAAGCGGTACAACAGGCGAAAGCGGGTATCGAAGCGATTTACCTTTCAGGTTGGCAAGTGGCAGCCGATGCTAACTTAGCCGGCACTATGTACCCAGATCAATCTTTATACCCAGCCAACTCAGTGCCAGCTGTGGTGTCACGCATCAATAACTCATTCCGTCGCGCCGACCAAATTCAGTGGGGCAATGGCGTTAATCCAGAAGATGAAAAGTTTGTTGATTACTTTCTGCCAATTATTGCTGACGCAGAAGCGGGCTTTGGCGGCGTATTAAATGCCTTCGAACTGATGAAGTCGATGATCGACGCGGGCGCTGCCGGTGTTCACTTTGAAGATCAGTTAGCTTCAGTGAAGAAATGTGGTCACATGGGCGGCAAAGTATTAGTGCCAACCCAAGAAGCGGTACAAAAGCTGGTTGCTGCACGCTTAGCGGCGGATGTGAGCGGTGTCGATACACTAGTTATCGCCCGTACCGATGCTAACGCGGCCGATTTGTTGACTTCAGATTGCGACCCATACGATCGTGATTTCGTGACTGGCGAGCGCACCAATGAAGGTTTCTACCGTGTGAAAGCGGGTCTTGACCAAGCGATTTCTCGTGGTCTAGCTTACGCCCCTTATGCGGATTTGATTTGGTGTGAAACCGCTAAACCGGATCTTGAAGAAGCGCGGGTTTTTGCTGAAGCGATTCATGCTCAATACCCAGATCAACTTTTGGCGTATAACTGTTCGCCTTCGTTCAACTGGAAGAAAAATCTGGATGACGCCACTATCGCGCGCTTCCAACAAGCATTGTCAGACATGGGCTACAAGTACCAGTTCATCACTTTAGCCGGCATCCACAACATGTGGTACAACATGTTCGACCTCGCTTACGACTATGCTCGTGGCGAAGGCATGAAGCATTATGTTGAAAAAGTTCAAGAAGTTGAGTTTGCTGCTGCGAAGAAAGGTTACACCTTCGTCGCGCATCAACAGGAAGTGGGCACAGGTTATTTCGACCAAGTGACTACGGTTATTCAAGGTGGCCATTCTTCAGTGACTGCACTGACTGGGTCTACCGAAGAAGAGCAGTTTTAAGCAGTAGAAGCGCTTAGGATGATCCATTGTGATTGTGGATCACTCCTTAGCACGCCTTATGCTGATGTTTGTGGTGAGGCGTGGTTAAAAACTCGAAATAGAGGGCAAGAGCGGACTGTGATGAGTTACCGAGCTTGCAGCTTAAATCTCGAGTTGAGTATGAAAGAGTGTTACCCGTAAGCCTGTGTTTAGCTGCTTTGCAGCTGTTGTCCCCGTGCAGTTCGCCTACATGTGCTGCGCGGGTTTTTAAGTCAAACCTTGTGACTTAACTTCCTACCCAGTAAGTTTTTGCTTGCCTTAGCTTGGCGACTCTATGAGTCGCTATTTTTTTGCTTATTGGTTCATTATTGCGCTGATTAATATGGTGCAACTCTGATGCGACTTGGTGCAATAATCGGATTATTTTACAGCAGCTTATTGCTATCTCATTGTTATTTAATAGCTATCAAATGTGGCCTGAAAAATGCTCTTAATATCAAGGGAAGTTACAGTGCATTAAAGCTGATTATTGGCATTCACATTGAGGTCACCGCCATGAAATATTACAGTCGCCGTTTAGTTAAACCTGAACATTTAAATCCAGCAAATACCCTGTTTGGCGGTCAGTTACTCAGTTGGATAGATGAGGAGGCCGCTATCTTTGCTGCCTGCCAGATGAAGAGCACGAGCCATGTGACTAAGCTGATTTCTGAAATCAACTTTATGACGCCAGCGCATCAAGGGGATGTGATTGAGTTTGGTCTGGAGCTGGTGAGTCTCGGCCACAGCTCGATTACTGTCAGCTGTCAAGTACGCAATAAGATGACGCAGGCGCCAGTGGTGAGCATAGATAAGATGGTGTTCGTGCATGTTAATGCCCAAGGATTGCCTGTGCCCCATGGTATTCGGGCGAATGCGGCTTAAGGGGCGTGGCGCTTAAAATGCGTGATGATTAAATGTATAAGATGCTTAAAATGAGCAGTGACGCCTAGGCGTCACTGTCATTAGTCTTTGGTTAAATCTTCTTTTACCGATTTGACCGCATCCCGTGAAGCATGACCTATGGCTTTTGTCGTGTCTCGAGTCGCGTGGCCTATCTCAGTGGTGACTTCTTTAGTCGTTGTGCCGATGGCACGGCCTGCGTCCTTTAAATCCGCACAGGCGGATGTAGCGAGTAATAAAGGAATAATAATGAGTGTCGCTTTATTCATTGTGATGCTAATCCTCAATTTAAGTTCGTAACTCAATTTACTGGGCCTTGCCATTTTTACTGTGCTAAATGACATTCGGGACAATATAACAGATCTTGAGCTGAATCACGCTATGGCGATATTATCTGCCGAGTCGCTGTTGCAATGCTTCTGGGCGAGTGTCAACCGAGTGAGCGAAACAGAAAGCAGTAAATGACGTCGAGGGTTGAGTTATCGAACTCGACAAATAAAAACGCCAGTGGCGTTTTGCGCACTGGCGTCTAAGGTCGCTAAATAATACTGCAAAGATTATTCGAGTTTGGCTAAGCGTTGTTGATAGTCTTCAATCAGGTGCTGCATGATTTCTTCTGGCGCCGCATCGTCACAGCAATCGTCTAAAAAGATTTTAAAGGTGACTAAGGCATGGCCGTCATTTTTGAGTCTGTCACTCTGCATTGAGAAGTAAGCGTCTTCATTTTCGGCTTTACGAACCACAAACTTATTCGTTTCGAAGGTTTTTTCCCCAGAAAGCTCGTGCCATTTAGTGATGCGATTTAACGCGATCTCACAGGACTGGTTCATTTCAATATGATTTAACCAAGTAACGGGATGTTCAGGATCTTTGTAATGTGGACATCTAACTGTGTAGTTATATACATGGGTGATTGCAGTCATAGCGTACCTACCTGTTCGAGGATATTGTTGCCATCATAGGCATCGTTTTTGAATTCGGTCAATCATTAATTAAGTCTATATAGCCTTGATGTTTTTTGACGGAGAAGGATAGTTACTGCATGAAAATTAACCATTTACTTAATCTGTCATGTCTCTATTTAGCATGAGTTTTATGCCAATAACTTTGTGCTAGATCTCAGTTTTGGGTGAAGTTTCGCTTTTGCTGAATTACTGATTAATAAAGCAACAACTTGGTCGTCAGTAAGTCTTATTGATAAAAAGAGTTTACAGCGGAGTAAATAGGTTAATTAAACTTTGATGGGAGCTATACGGGTAACTGGCAGCATAAGTTGTCGCAGAGGAAACGCAGAAGGAAGAATGGACAGAGGCCCATTCGTTAGAACGGGCCTCTCAGCTGGCTTCATCTTTTGCAGGGAAAAAGCGAACTGGGGCCATCTTATCGGATCTGTAACAGTCTGTAACCCACAGAGATCACGTTTTTTATATCATTTTGCTATGAATATTTTAGGTTCAGATCCTTTCTTCTTGAATATGCTGATTTGTGAGTGTTTTGTCAGTGCAAAGGTGCATAGACACTGAGTTTTATGTTGGTTTTTGTTACTCAATTTTTAAGATAGCAACTTACCTCGCCATCTTGTTGATACAGGTGTAAAAAAGGCCCCAATAGTGCAGCAATAATCTGTGCACTATTGGGGCCTAAAACGAATTCATTGGAGGATGAAGTCGTGTTTACTCACTAGCAGGACAATAAGTCGTTATCCAGCAAGTTAGCGCACGATTGTTGTGTGCTAACTTGCGATTGGTAAGGTATGGCGATTACAGCGCATTAGTGAAGATCTGACAGATCTCCGCATGGGTCGCTTGTTTTGGATTGGTGAATCCACAGGCATCTTTTAACGCGTTATCCGCAAGTGTTGGAATATCTTCCGCTTTCACGCCTAATAAGGTCAGGTTTTCAGGGATCTTAACCGCAACAGACAGTTTTTTGATTGCCGCTATCGCCGCACTGGCACCTTGCTCATCTGTCATCGCAGACACATCCACGCCCATAGCCTTGGCAATGTCTTTTAAGCGAGCAGGGACGACCTGGGCGTTGTATTCCTGCACATGGGGCAGCAGCAGGGCGTTGCACACACCGTGGGGCAGATCGTAGAAACCGCCTAATTGGTGCGCCATCGCATGCACATAACCTAAGCTGGCATTGTTAAACGCCATACCCGCTAAGAACTGGGCGTAGGCCATTTGTTCACGGGCGTTGATGTCTTGACCGTTTTCAACTGCGTTGACTAAGTTAGCTTGAATCAATTCCATGGCCTTGATCGCACAGGCGTCGGTGATCGGGTTAGCAGCAATAGACACATAGGCTTCAACCGCGTGAGTCAGTGCATCCATACCGGTTGCGGCAGTTAGGCTCGCAGGCTTTTTCAGCATTAACTCAGGGTCGTTGACCGACAGCAAAGGCGTGGTGTGTTTATCGACAATCGCCATTTTAATGTGGCGGGCTTCGTCGGTAATGATACAGAAGCGCGTCATTTCACTGGCTGTGCCTGCCGTCGTATTAATGGCTACTAACGGCAACTGTGGTTTTGCGGATTGATCTAACCCTTCATAGTCTTTAATACTGCCGCCATTGGTGGCAACAAGGGCGATACCCTTGGCGCAATCATGGGGTGATCCGCCGCCGAGTGAAATCACAAAGTCACACTTGTTGGCTTTTAACAGGGCTAAACCCGCTTCGACGTTCGTCACTGTTGGGTTAGGTTGTACGCCATCATAGATGGTGGCGGTAATGCCATTTTGACCGAGTTTTTCGGCCACTTCACCCACTAAGCCAATCTTGACTAAGGGTTTATCTGTCACTATGAGTGCGTGTTTAAAGCCTAAGGTTTTGATGTCACCGATAGCATCATCCACTGCGCCTTGGCCTAATACGTTGACAGAAGGAATAAAAAATTTAGCAGCCATAAAATCCACCTATTTGCTTGTAAAGATTAAGTTGTGTTCTTTTCTGGTGATCAAGCTACCAATTTGGAGGTAGTGAAAGTGTGAGCTTGATCGAGTTCGGCGCTTATCTGAGGGTAATTTCCCACTAAAGTTGGAACTGGGTAACTAAATTTCGGACTTTTATGACGGGTATTAGTGTTGGCGTACGATATGGTTTTTTTAGCGTTGTTAGCGCCCCTGGTGATGCATCATTTCTGTGCATTTTTCGTTTACTTTTTATCCCACTTTCTTATCCAGAGTTTGACGGCTCAATTGTTAAATCTAACAGAGGTTAAACCTCATGAATACTCTCATTTGTAGCATTAACTCCAATTAATTAGTTTGATATCTAATATTAATTTATGCGTGCTGCTGTGGTTGTGGTAGGGCCGTAAGTCAAAGAAATCTATACATTTATCTTGTTTTTACAGATTAATTCTTTTTTACATAACTAACTTGTGAGCTTTGTCACTGTGCTATTTTAGGTTGATAGTTACATCACTAATCATTATCATGATTGTTAATTGAACGTTCAATTAACGTCGTTCAGAGTATTGAGATAGTGGTTATTCCTTGAGTATTTATGCCTAAAACCGCCATGAAATTGATACGCAGACAGCAGCTTATTGATGCGACATTAGCATCGGTTGCCTTGCATGGATTGCAGCACACGACCATCAACAGCATTAGTCAGTTGGCGGGGATGTCGTCGGGGATCATCAGTCATTATTTCAGTGGTAAGCAGGGCTTGATCCAAGCGACGCTGCGCCACTTGCTCGAGCAGTTAAAGCAAGCGTTGCTCAATCGAATCCAAGGACAAGTGTTGGCGCCAACAGAGCGCTTAATGATGATAGTTGAAGCGAATTTTACCGAGTTACAACGCTCGCGAAATGTCACTCACACTTGGCTGAGTTTTTGGGCACAGGCCGTCCACGATCCCCAGTTAGCCCGTTTGCAGAATATCAATAGTCGCCGCTTATACAGCAACTTACATTTTTCCTTTCGGCACGTGTTGCCCAAAGAGTTTGCCCTGATGGCTGCTGAGCAAACGGCGGCGATGATCGATGGATTCTGGTTACGCAGCGCCTTAAGTGAAACCCCTGAGCAGGATTTTGTTCAGGCCGAAAAATTATGCAAAACCTTTATCCACAATGTGATAAAGCAGCATGGAGTCAAAACATGTCAGTAGAAGTACAGTACAACTTTATTGCGGGTCAGTTGCTCGCAAACGATAGCGGCGAAACCTTCGACGTCGTCAATCCCGCCACGGGGCAATTGGCGTATCGAGTGCAAGTGGCCGATGAAAAAATTCAGCAAGCGGCCATCGAAAGCGCCAAAAAAGGCTTTGCGATTTGGTCTGCCATGAGTGCCACCGAACGCAGCCGTATTCTGTTAAACGCGGTCGCATTATTGCGGGCTCGTAATGATGAACTCGCGGCAATCGAAGTGTGCGACACAGGTAAACCTTGGCAAGAAGCCTCAGTGGTTGATGTGGTCACAGGCGCAGATGCTATCGAGTTTTTCGCCCATATTGCCCCTGGGCTTGAAGGCGCGCAGCAGCAAGTCGGTGGGGATTTTTATTACACCCGCCGCGAGCCCTTAGGCATTTGTGCTGGCATTGGCGCGTGGAATTATCCATTGCAAATCGCCTGTTGGAAGGCCGCACCTGCCTTAGCTAGCGGCAATGTGATGATTTTTAAACCTTCGGAAGAAACGCCGCTTGGCGCACTGAAATTGGCGCAACTCTTTAGTGAGGCGGGTCTGCCCGATGGCGTATTTAACGTCGTGATGGGTGACGGCAAGGTTGGCGCTTGGTTAACGGGGCATCCAGATATTGCCAAAGTGTCCTTCACGGGTGAAGTCGGTACCGGTAAAAAAGTCATGGCCGCGGCGGCAAGTTCATTAAAAGACGTCACTATGGAACTCGGTGGTAAATCACCGCTTATCGTGTTTGATGATGCTGATATCGACAATGCGGTTTCAGGTGCCATGCTCGGTAACTTTTATACCCAAGGTGAAGTATGTACCAATGGGACGCGGGTGTTTGTCCATGAGTCAGTTTATCCACGCTTTATCGAAAAACTGCTTATGCGTACTCAAACTAATATTGTGGTGGGCGATCCTATGGCGCCAGAGACTAACTTTGGCGCCTTGATCTCCAAAGATCACCAGCAAAAAGTACTCGATTATATTCAGCAAGGTATCGATGACGGCGCAACTCTGCTCACCGGTGGCACAGCATTAACGCCTGATAATGCTCCCAATGGTTACTTTGTTGCCCCGACGATTTTCACCCATTGCACCGACGAGATGCGCATCTGTAAAGAGGAAATCTTTGGCCCTGTGATGTCGGTACTCACCTTTAAAGAGGAAGCCGAAGTGATTGCTCGGGCAAACAATACCGCTATGGGCTTGGCCGCTGGGGTGTTTACTCAAGATATTAGCCGTGCTCATAGGGTCATTCATCAGTTACAGGCGGGTATTTGCTGGATCAATGCTTATGGCGCCTCGCCAGCCGAAATGCCTGTAGGTGGCTATAAGTTGTCGGGTATTGGCCGTGAAAACGGTAGCGAGACACTCAAGCATTACACCCAAGTTAAAGCCGTTTATGTGGGTCTGCAGCCCTTAGAAAGCCCATTTTAAGGAGGCATTTTGACTCAGTCATTAGAGCAAAAATATTATAACTACATCATAGTTGGTGCAGGATCAACGGGTTGTGTGCTCGCCAATCGCTTGTCAAAGGATCCTAAAAACGAAGTGCTGTTATTAGAAACCGGAGGCAGCGATAAGAGCATCTTTATTCAAATGCCTACGGCGTTATCAATTCCGATGAACAGCCCTAAATATGCTTGGCAGTTTGAAACTGAGCCTGAGCCGTATTTAGATAATCGCAAGATGCATTGTCCTCGGGGCAAGGTGCTTGGCGGTTCATCGTCGATCAACGGCATGGTATACGTTCGTGGTCATGCCAGGGACTTTGATGAGTGGCAGGCGCAAGGGGCGACCGATTGGGATTATAGCCACTGCTTACCGTACTTTAAGAAGGCGGAAACCTGGGCCTTTGGTGGTGATGAGTATCGCGGTGAGTCAGGGCCGTTAGGGGTGAATAACGGTAATCAAATGCAGAATCCTTTATATCAAGCCTTTGTGGATGCGGGCATTGCGGCGGGGTATTTATCGACCGCCGATTATAATGCGGCGCAGCAAGAAGGTTTTGGCCCTATGCATATGACGGTCAAAAAAGGCGTACGCTGGTCAACCGCCAATGCCTATTTACGCCCAGCGATGGCCAGACGTAACCTTACTGTGTTGACTCATACCTTAGTGCATAAAGTGTTATTGGAAGGGCAAGCGGCCGTTGGCGTTCGCATTGAGCACAAAGGTAAAGTTGAAGATATTCGTTGTAACAAAGATGTGATTTTAGCCGCGGGCTCAATAGGTTCGCCGCATTTGTTGCAATTATCAGGCATTGGTGATCCCCAAGTATTGGCTGATGCTGGGGTCGAGTTACAACATGAATTACCCGGTGTCGGCCAGAATTTACAGGATCATTTAGAGTTTTATTTCCAATTCAAATGCCTTAAACCGATTTCACTCAATGGCAAGTTAGATCCTTTCAGCAAGTTCTTAATCGGGGCCCGTTGGATCTTAGATAAGTCTGGCCTAGGGGCCACAAATCACTTTGAATCCTGTGGTTTTATTCGCTCAAAAGCGGGTCTGGAGTGGCCGGATTTACAGTACCACTTTTTACCTGCGGCCATGCGTTACGATGGCAAAGAAGCCTTTGCGGGTCATGGGTTTCAGGTACATGTGGGCCATAACAAGCCTAAGAGTCGTGGTGCCGTGACCTTAGTGTCGGCAGATCCTAAAGCGCCACCTAAGATCCAGTTCAATTATTTACAGCATCCCGATGATATTGAAGGCTTTAGGGCCTGCGTGCGCTTAACCCGTGAGATCATCAATCAAGCGCCATTCGATGAGTATCGCGGTGAGGAAATTCAACCCGGCACACAAGTGCAAACCGATGCGCAAATCGATGCCTTTGTGCGTCAATCGGTTGAGAGTGCATATCATCCTTCTTGTTCGTGCAAGATGGGCACAGATGCGATGGCGGTGGTGGATCCCGAAACCCGCGTGCACGGATTGCAGAATTTACGGGTGGTGGATTCTTCTATTTTCCCGACTATCCCGAACGGCAATTTGAACGCGCCGACCATAATGTTGGCTGAGCGCGCCGCGGATCTGATTTTAGAGGCTGAGATGTTAGTGCCAGCAGATTCCGCCGTTGTGGTTGCCGACGCTTGGCAAACCACACAAAGAAGTACTGCGACAAGTTAAAGCCATAAGTTAACAACACGCCTGCTCAGTCCGTCGTATCGACGGACTGGCGGCTTCAATTTTGAAGTGACTCATTAATTGATGGCTCAAAACTCATTAATTGATTACTCAAAAGGGTCATGATTCATTTTATCTAAAGGGTCGGTCAGCCCGCAGTGAGTGTGCAAATGACCGCTTTCACGACTGATCATCTATCAGGGTTTAACTATCGCGGAGTGTTTTTAAGTAGCGATATTTAAGGCTTGAGGGCAGAACGTTGCCTTTAAAAATGGTTCAGTTTTTATTATTAAATAAAAACATGGAGTTACATTTTATGGGTTTATATCCAGATGCCGACTTATACCCAGTATCGACTGGGACTGAGTGCTCATTATGACTTGGTTATTATCCGCAGGGATACTGTTCACTTTTGCCGCGATTGCGTTTGTGATTTATCGCTGGGGCAATATTCGCTGTATCGGCGTGACGCCTGTGCGTACTTTTACCTTTATCGCGATTCTGTTTACCTCAGGACTTGATGTCGGCTTGATCATGTTTCCGCTCACCGAGTTTGCGGGTTACGCCAATGTGGCGGCGAGTCCTGAATACGGCTTTAGTAATCCGCTGGCGATTGAGTTTGGCTTCTGGGCCTTCTTGATTTGGAGCTTCTACTTTTTAACCTGTTTTTATTTTTGTGTCATCGAGCCTAGGGTGAGATTCTTCGATATTCCTTGGGTTAAGTTCATCAATAATATCGTAATTATTGGCACCTGCGCCTTTACCGCCTATTTGCTATTGAGCAATTTACCTTGGTATTTACCCGAATTAGGTGATGGCGAAACCATAGTCGGTAGCTTCTATTTAATCGTATTTATGGTGATCGCCGCGGCTGTGTATTCTAGCACTAGCATACGTTATGTGCGTATCTTGAGTCTGGCGAGCACTTGGTTATTTTTAGGCTTGATTGCCATGATGTGGGCCAGTGCATTTTTATCGGCTGACTCGAGTGTGGGCGAGTTCTTTACGACCTTTGCCATGCTGGGTGACTACTTCGGCAATATTCAACATTTTGTGTTACCCATCAACGACTACCATGAGTTTTATCTGTTCTGGTGGTTTGCATGGAGCATTATGATTGGTCAATTTACCTCGCGCTTTGTTGGCGGGATGAAAACCTATCAAGTGCTGCTGGCCATGATGGTGTTTCCGTCTATCCCCATCGCGATTTGGTTCACTGTACTTTATTACTACAGCGCCAATGGCTTAGATACCTCGGGCTTCTATAATCTGGCGATGGTGATTGTGGGAATTACCTTTGTAATCAATTCACTCGACTCACTGGTGCGCCTCTATACCGATAATCTTAATTTGACCATTGAGCGGTTAGGCAAGTTTAAATATGTCAGCTTTAACTTAGTCTTGCTCTGCAGCCTGACATTACTCTTTCAATTAGACTTTCTTCAAATTCAATGGGTTGGTGCAATCGCACTGGGCCTGATCTTTAGCTGTTTTGGTTACATCATGATGACGCAATTGCAAACTGTTCGTGCCATTGAGCGCTCGCCAAAAGAGAACAAAATCGACTTTACTAAAATTGAGCTAGCCAACTAATGGAAAAATTAATAATGAAATCAAAATGTTTTTATCTTGTCGCTGGAGGGTTGTTATTGGTGTCAACAGCGGCCAATGCCGGATTATCGGCCACTGTGACGGCGACGTCGGATTACACTTTTAACGGTGTTAGCCAAACGGATAGCGGCCCAGCACTGCAAGGCAGTCTGGATTACGGTTTTGATTCGGGATGGTATGTGGGTGGGTTTACGTCGAACGTCGACTTTGGGGGGAACGATGACACTTGGTTGGAGCTCGATGCCTATGCGGGTAAGTTTTATCAGCTCAATGAGCAACTGAGTTTCGATGTCGGACTGGCTTATTACACTTACCACGGCGAGTCGTTTTCCGATGAGTACAACTATCCTGAGCTGTATAGCAAGTTAGGATATGATAGTTCACTGGGTCACTCTGAGGCTAAGTTGACCTATACATGGGATTACTTTGGTTTGGGTGGTGAGCATTACACTATGTTGCTTGGCCATACTGTCAGTGTCGCTGAAGGGCATGATATTCGCTTTAGTGTCGATCGCTCGACATCACTTGATGAGGATAAATGGTCATGGGATGGTGGCAAATCCTTTAATCATTTCCGTATCGCCTATCTGACCAGCTGGAGTGGCTTTGATTTTAGCCTTGCCGCCGAAGATACCAGCATGAACTTAGATACCAGTGACGAGCGTTTAGTGTTGTCGGTATCGCGTCAATTCATGTTGTAATCTAAGGGACTTTTACCATAAAAGTGCCTCCCGTGGGTGAGTTCAGTCGCGCTTTCTGGTAAGGTGCACTCGTTGCTTAGAATGGGGAGAATGAAAAGAACGATGGAAAAGTACGAACAACTGCTTATTTCGCTGCGCCGAGTGATACGCGCTATCGACATTCATTCTCGCCAGCTAAACAAACACTCAGGTTTAACTGGGCCGCAATTGATGGTGATGCAGAAAATCGCCCAATTGGATGCGCCATTGGCTAAAACCGTGGCGGAAGAAATTACGCTGAGCCCTGCAACTGTGACGACCATTATCGATCGACTCGAGGGCCGTGGTTTAGTGATCCGTCTGCGCAGTGAGACTGACAAACGTAAGGTGCATTTATACCTTAGCGATGCGGGCCGAGCGCTGTTACAGGACTCACCTAAACCGCTACAGGATCATTTTATTAAGCGTTATCAGAATCTTGAAGAATGGGAGCAGAGTCAATTGCTCTCAGCCGTTGAGCGTATCGCGACTATGATGGACGCCGATAAAATTGATGCGGCGCCTATGCTCTTGGTGGGGAAGATCCAAGGGGATGAGTAAGTTTCGTTTTTTCAACGACTAAAGTTATAAGATAAAAAAGCACTGAATTCTCAGTGCTTTTTTGCTTTTAGCCGATTAAGCGTTAGATCAGACTGCAGGGCAGCTTGTTTCTGTTACTGAATTGATGAGGATCTCTTGTACTGGTGTGTCTTGGAAGCCTTCGATATTTTTTGTTGGGACTATGCTGATTTGATCTGCCACCTCTATGCCGTCAACCACTTTGCCAAACACGGCATAACCATAACTACTCGCTGACGCGTCTAGATGTGGATTATCTAATACATTGATAAAGAACTGAGAGGCAGCGGTATCAGGTGCATTTGCTCTTGCCATCGCAATAGTGCCACGTTTGTTGCTAATACCGACTGCGGCTTCATTCTTGATTGAGGCACTGGTCGGTTTGCTTTTGAGACCAGTGGTAAAACCGCCGCCTTGGATCATAAAGTTATTGATGGTTCTATGGAATAAGGTGCCGTTATAGAAAGACTTATCAACATACTGCTTAAAGTTTTTACCTGTGATTGGCATGTTAGTTAAGTCAATGGCAAGTGTGATATCGCCTTTTGTGGTTTTCATTAAATAACACACATCCGCAGCTAAGGCTGGCGGAGTGGGATCGGGCGTCGGTGGCGTCGGCGTTAAATCACCATCTGTACTTCCTTCACAACCCGTCAAGGCTATGCAGCCGACAAATAGTAATCCTGATAACTTCTTCATTTCATATCCTTATTCTCAATCATCATTGGGGTGTTTTTGCTTTAGCATTCCATGGGCTTGAGCCACTGGCGTATATGTGAGGGCATATCAGGTTCCATGAATTTAATGTTGTTATTATGTTTCTATGCTGTAGCGAGACGAGATGTTGACAGAGGAGAGATAGGCTGTTCAAGTTATAAAACGCAATTGATACAAAGTGTTGCACTGATATCTGTGGTTAATATGTAACTTGACGTATTTGTTAGTATTAGTCTGAACACAATGACATAAAAATGACTTACGCTTGTCATGTTATTTCTATCCCTTTGCTCTTCACTTATTGCATGCTTTAGGAGCCATGCTTGCCCTCTTGCTGAACGCATGCCCCAATTTAGTGCATTCCACTCTTTATATCCTGATAGCTACTGAGCGCCAACTTAACTGAGTGCTTCTAGTAAGTTACTGATTTTTTGAAAATGTTTTTTGTTATTTCTCTGAAGTATTTATGTCATCTTCTTGTTACTTTTCGTTGGCATGGTTACTGTATATCTAAAGCTATGGATGAGCGGTCGCGGGGGCGACAAAATATGGGGCTGGAAAAGTTGCTGTATTTGCGGGGAGTTGGAGCAGAATTTACTGATTGTTTTGGCCAAAATATCCATATTTCCGAGGTAGACAGGCAAGGTATCTTGACCTGTATGTTACAGGAAAAAAACAGCGTGGCAGGGACTGCCATTGATGCTCCTGCTACAGAAGCGTTATCGAGTGATGCTGGGCTGACCTGTGTCGATGCGGTATTGACCGAAGCACTGATCGCGTCGCAAATTGATTTACTGGATGCCCGTCCTTGGACTCAGGTTCTACCTGAATTCCATTGGTGTTTTGTGGATGAACCTTGGATAAGCCTTTGTTTACCAGAAACCTATACCTCAGATCTGAGTGTGGCGATTGAATGCGAACAGGGTGAGTCCATCGTATTCGATGTGCCTTTCTCGGCGCTTAAGTCCATTGGCGATTACCGCATTGAACAAACGCTTTATCTACACTATCGCCTTGATCTTACGCAACAGGGATTCGCACGCCTCGATTTAGCTGAGGCCAAGACCCAAGCTTTCCCTGACAACTTAATGCCCGCCGAGACTGAGGCGGTGAATTTAGCGTCCTACTTCCTGAGCAGCCAAGAGTTCACTAACAACCCTGCATTCACAAAAAACCAAGACTCATTTGCGCATGCAGCCGACAAAAATGCGAGTGATTTCTCTGTGTTAGGTTTGGGCTTTCATCGCATAGCCTTAAGCTTAAAACATACCCTATCGACAAGTACACAAGCGGCAAGCTTGGCGCTAAAGAGCAGTGTGACGGCAGAGGCTGATACTCGTACTTTGTTCTCTGGCACCTTAATGGTGGCGCCGCGGGCCGCCTACCAAGGCGTACTCACGGCTGTCGCCCAAGGTAAACGCCATAAACCTTGGGGGATCAGCGTTCAACTCTACAGTTTGCGCAGCGAGAGCCAATGTGGCATTGGCGACTTTGGTGATTTAGAACAACTGATCGGGCTGGTGGCGGCGCAAGGCGCGGATTTTATACAACTCAATCCCTTGCATGCCCTCGACATTGCGGCGCCAGAGCATCCGAGTCCCTATAGTCCGTGCGATCGCCGTAGACTTAATCCTCTTTATATACAATTACAAAGTGTTCCTGAATACCAAGCACTTGCCACTGAATTTTCAAGCGCTTCTTGGGTAGAGGCTATCGCCTTACTGAATCGTGATAATTGGCTCGATTATCCTAAAGTGAGCGAGCTGAAATACCGTGCCTTTGAGCAGTTATATCGCGTTTTTTGTGATACGCATCTGGCGAACGACACGCCCAGAGCGCAAAGATTCCATGAATTTGTGCGTGAGCAGGGCAGTGCGCTACAAGAGTTTGCTCAAGCGGAATATTTGCGTAGTCCTAAAGCGTTTGTGCAAGAGGAAGGTTTCTATCTTTACCTGCAATTTGTGGCTGAAAAGCAGTTACACCTCTGTCAGCTAAAAGCTAAAGAGGTGGGGATGGGGCTGGGATTGATCCGTGATTTGGCCGTCGGTGCAGCGCTGCAGGGCAGTGAAGTACAGGCTAATGCCGAGCAGTTTTGTTTAAATGCCAGCATAGGTGCACCGCCCGATCCCTTTGCACCCCAAGGACAAAATTGGGGCTTAACGCCACTCGATCCGGTTAAGTTAAAACAACATAATTTTAGTCATTTTATCGCCTTGATCCGCGCCAATATGGAAAGCTGTGGTGCTTTGCGTATCGATCATGTGATGGGCTTACTGCGACTCTGGTGGTGGCCGCTGGATAAGCAACTCGGTCACGGTGCCTATGTGTATTATCCCGTCGAAACCTTGCTTGCCATCGTTTGCCTTGAGAGCCAACGTGCTCGCTGTGTGGTGATTGGCGAAGATTTAGGACTGGTGCCACCTGACATTATTCATCGTCTCTACACTTCTGGCATTTATTCCAACGAGTTGTTCTATTTCTGCAAAGACCATCAAGGCTTTAAATCACCGGATCAATATAAGTCCCAAAGCTTAATGATGCTGGCGAACCACGATGTGCCGACTTTAGTGGCTTGGTGGTGTGGCAGCGATTTACACCTGCGTCGACAGTTATCCCTGTTTGAAACTGACGACCAGCTAGGCGAGGCGCTTGCTGGGCGTGAACATGAAAAGCAGCAACTCATTTCACTGTTAGTCGCTCAAGGTCTGTTAGCCGAGGTGGCGATAGCCGAACTCGATATTCAAACTTTGCTCACGGCTTGGATGACCTTAGGAGCTTGCGGTAATAGTGCGCTATACAGCGTGCAACTGTGCGATTTATTAGCCGATCGCCATGCGGTGAACATTCCCGGTACTTGGCTCGAATATCCAAATTGGCAGCGTCGCCTGCCGCTGAATTTAACGCAAGTGTCGACTTCGCCAGAGATACTGCAGCGATTACAAAATATCGCTGTGGCGAGACAGCTACCGAGCTAAATCTAGCACCAGCGAAAGGCTGCCTATGTCGCACCACATTATGCCATCCCTAAAGATGAGATTATTAGGGGGATGTGGGTAAAGAGTGCCAATTTGCAAGTTTAATTGACTGATAAACGGAAGAAAAATGATGACTCAAGCCAATGCCTATTTCTACGATGGTGCCGACGTCGCCCTACTTAATGGTCAATACACTGATGTTTTTTCGCTCTTGGGTATGCACAGTGCCAACGAGGGTAAGGCATTAATTGTTCGTTGTTTTTTTCGCAATGCCCTCAGTGTGGATGTGATCAGCATTAAAGATGGCCGCAAAGTGGCGAGTCTGGATAAGGTCAACGAGCAGGGACTGTTCGCCGGCACTTTGGGACGACGCGTCAAGCCGTTTCTCTACTTGCTACGGGTGGAATATCCCCTGTGTCAGTTAGATATAGTCGACCCTTATCAGTTTAATTCACTGCTCAATAGTGATGATATTTACCTGTTTGGTGAAGGCAGCGCCGAGCGCGCCTATGAATTTTTAGGTGCCAACTGGCGTCAAACCCAAGGCGTCGAAGGTGTGCATTTTTGTGTGTGGGCACCCAATGCTAAGCGGGTGTCTGTGGTGGGAGATTTTAACCATTGGGATGATACTCGCCATGTGATGCGCCAACATATAGCCAATGGTTTATGGGAGCTATTTTTACCCAATGTGGCTGAAGGTGCACACTATAAGTTTGATTTGGTTTATCAAAATGGTGAGCGCCATACTAAATCCGATCCTATGGCAACCCAAATGGAATGCGCGCCCCACAATGCTTCTATCGTGCCCAAAAAAGCCCACCATAGCTGGAATGATACCGCTTGGATGAGTAAGCGAGCGGCGACTGCTTGGCATAAAGCGCCCATGTCGGCCTACGAAGTGCACTTAGGTTCGTGGCGTCGTAAGGGAGAGCAAGGCGAGCAATATCTTGATTATCAAGACTTGATTGAACAGCTTATTCCCTATGTGAAGGAGCAAGGCTTTACCCACATCGAACTGATGCCGATCAGCGAGTTTCCCTTTGATGGTTCGTGGGGATATCAGCCTGTGGGTCTCTATGCGCCTACCCACAGATTTGGCGATGCCAATGGGTTAAAGGCCTTTGTGGATGCCTGCCATCAGGCGGGGATTGGTATTATCCTCGATTGGGTGTCGGCGCATTTCCCTAAGGATCCCCACGGCTTAGTGCGTTTTGATGGCACATGTCTGTATGAACATGAAGATCCTCGCAAGGGTACACATCCCGATTGGGATACCCTGATTTATAACTATGATCGCGGTGAAGTGCGCAGCTTCTTGTTGAGTAATGCTTGTTATTGGCTGCGGGAGTTTCATTTTGATGGCCTGCGTCTCGATGCCGTGTCTTCTATGTTGTATCTCGATTACAGCCGCGAGCCGGGCCAATGGCTGCCTAATGCCTATGGTGGACGGGAGAATCTCGAGGCTATCAGTTTCTTACAAATTTTGAATCAACGCTTGTACCAAGCTTTCCCCGGCATTTGCATGATTGCCGAAGAGTCCACCGCTTTTGCGGGGGTGACTAAGCCGACGGATCAGCAAGGTCTTGGCTTTGGTTTTAAGTGGAATATGGGATGGATGAACGACAGCTTAAGCTACTTAGGCCGTGACCCGTTTTACCGCCAGTTCCACCATCATCAATTGACCTTCAGTTTAATGTACGCCTATACCGAGCAATTTATGTTGTCCGTGAGTCACGATGAAGTGGTCCACGGCAAGGGTTCGTTGCTGCATAAAATTCCCGGTGATGATTGGCAGAAATTTGCAACTCTGCGTGCCTATTACGGTTTTATGTGGGGGCATCCAGGTAAGAAATTACTCTTTATGGGCTGCGAGTTTGGTCAGCGAAATGAGTGGAACCATAACCAGAGTTTAGATTGGCACTTATTGGCTTACAAGCCGCACCAAGGCGTCCAGCGTTGGCTTAAAGATCTCAATCACTTATATCAAAAAATGCCAGCCTTATCGGTTCAGGATTACGAGGGCGCAGGATTTAGTTGGCTAGATTGTGAGAATAGCCGCGACAGCATCTTTACCTTTGTGCGTTACGGGTTAGCGGGTGATGCGCCGTTAGTGTTTGTCATCAACATGACGCCCCAATTACACACTGGGTTCCGTATTGGTTTGCCTTTGGCGGGGGATTACCGCGAATATCTTAATAGCGATAGCCAGATTTATGGTGGCAGTAATCAAGGTAATGCGGGCACTGTGGTTGCTGAGTCGCTGCCGTGGCAAGGAATGGCGCAGAGCGCGCTGATCACTGTGCCGCCCTTGGGCTGCCTAGTGATAGGGCCTGCAACTGGATTGGCTGAGGCTAACTAGCATGCAAAAGCCCACGGCTGATGATATTAAGCTCAACCCTGACGCTAAAAACCACCCATTTCAAAGCGAAAAATGGGCGTTAGGGGTAGGTGAGCCTTTTCCGCTCGGTGCTAATGTTGAGGGCGATGGCGTTAACTTTGCGTTATTTTCAGCTAACGCCACAGCGGTCGAGTTATGTTTATTTGATGACAATGGCGAGCAAGAAGTCGCGCGTATTGCGTTAACTGAACAAACCCAGCAAATCTGGCATGTGTTTGTGCAAGGGCTTAAGGCGGGGCAACTCTACGGTTATCGCGTTTATGGCTCCTATGAGCCTCAGCTTGGTCACAGATTTAACCCCAATAAATTATTGCTCGACCCCTATGCGCGCCAGCTCGTTGGTGAATATCGCGACCATGAGTCTAACTATGGTTACGAGCTGAACCACATGGATGAAGATTTATCTTTCAGTAAGTTAGATAACGCTGCCTATGTGCCAAAATGCAAGGTCGTGGACATTCGTCCATTAATCAAGATAGCTGCCAAGCAGTCGATTCAGCCCCTTGCGACGAGGTTTCAGCCCAAACCCCTAGAGCGCAGCATCATTTATGAGATGCACGTTAAAGGCTTTACGGCGGTGCATCCTGAGATTGAACCCCATAAACGTGCCACCTTTGCGGGTTTAGCGACTCAGCCAGCTATCGATTATTTGGCCGAACTTGGGGTGACGTGCGTCGAGTTACTTCCTGTACAGGCCTTTTTCACTGAGCCATTTTTGCTCGAGAAAAAGCTCACTAACTATTGGGGTTACAACAGTATCGGTTTTTTTGCCCCTGAGCCGAGTTATCTGTCATCCGACGATATTGGTGAGTTTCGGGCCATGGTGGATGCACTTCACGGCGCAGGTATCGAAGTGATCCTCGATGTGGTCTATAACCACAGCGCCGAGGGGAGTCGACTTGGGCCGACCTTTAGTTTTCGTGGCATAGATAATCTCAGTTATTACCGTCTGCATCCGAATGATAAGCGTTTTTATATTAATGATACGGGTTGCGGAAACACCTTAAATATCAACCATCCACGCATGTTGCAGCTAGTGCTTGATTCGCTGCGTTACTGGGTAGAAATCATGGGCGTCGATGGGTTTCGCTTCGACTTAGCGGCCTGCCTAGGTCGCGAGGCCTATGGTTTTGATGCCGGCTCAGGTTTCTTCGATGCATTGTTACAAGACCCTGTTTTGTGCCGAGTGAAATTAATTGCTGAGCCTTGGGATATCGGCCCCGGTGGTTATCAATTGGGCAATTTCCCCGTGGCTTTTAGCGAATGGAATGACAGATATAGAGACACTATGCGCCGCTTTTGGCGAGGCGATCACAGCATGTTGCCCGAATTTGCCAGACGTTTTCACGGCTCGGGGGATTTTTTTGAGCACAGTGGCCGTCCACCTGCGACCAGTCTTAATTTTTTAACCAGTCACGACGGTTTTACACTTAAAGACTTGGTGAGTTATACCCAGCGCCATAACTTGGCAAATGGGGAGGATAATCGCGACGGTCACCAAGAAAACTTCAGCCATCATTATGGGATTGAAGGGGAAACCGAAGATAGCGCAATTCTGGAGCTTCGCAGTCGTCAACAACGTAACTTATTGACTACGCTATTTTTATCTCAAGGTGTGCCTATGTTGTTGAGCGGTGATGAGACGGGCCGCACTCAGCAAGGCAACAATAATGCCTATTGCCAAGACAATGAACTGAACTGGTTTGATTGGTCGGCAAAGGGCATGGACACTGAGTTGTTGGCCTTTACTCAACAGCTTATTGCCCTGCGGAAACGTTTCCCGCTGTTATGTGCTAAGCGTTTCATTCACGAACAGTTATTGGCTGAATCCTTAGCCGATATTGGTACTCGATTAGATTGGTTTAGTCGCCAAGGTGAACAAATGACCAAGAGCTTGTGGACCGAATCTATGTGCCGCAGTTTGTCTGTGGTGCTTTCCGGTGATTTAGAAGATCAAGGCAAGCAGCAAGCTTTGCTGTTGATGGTTAATGCCGACGACAATCCTCTCGCTTTTACCCTGCCGACATTCGAGCACTTGAGTCCGTGGCAATGCCTTATTCATACCCAAACTGAGCCGCTGGATGTTCAGATCTCTGCGACGCGATACTTACTGCAAGATCGTAGTCTCATGCTTTTTCATGCTGATTTGATTTTATAGGAAATGAAGGAATTAACTATGAGTGACAAAAGCGAGCTGAGCCCCAATACCAGCGAAAAACCAGTAACACTAGCTCAGTCAAAAGCCGCGAGCAAGAAGGCTCCCGCTAAGCGTCAGACTAAGTCTAAAGCCGCTGAGCCCTGTGAACCCTGCGATGCTTTGCCCGCTTCTTTTGAGCGCCATTTACGTTATGGACTCAGCCGTGGCGAAGGCGTGAGCTGCGAATTATTTCAAGCGTTAGCTTACAGCGTGAAAGAACAGATGCTAGATAATTGGCGTCAGACTCGAGTGGATGACAGCCATTTTAAGCGCAAGCAAGTGGCGTATTTATCCCTCGAATTTTTGATGGGCCGAGCACTAGGTAATGCACTACTGAGTTTAGATTTGCAACAAGATAGCCGTGATGCCTTGAGCAACTATGCCGTATCGCTAGAAGAGTTAGAAGAGGCCGAACATGATGCTGGTTTAGGCAATGGCGGCCTAGGTCGATTAGCCGCGTGTTTCCTCGATAGCTGCGCCAGCATGGACTTATCAGTGACAGGCTATGGCATACGTTACGAATATGGCATGTTCGCCCAGAAGATAGTCGACGGTTACCAAGTTGAACGCCCTGACCGTTGGTTGCGCGAAGGCAATCCGTGGGAAGTGCGTGTCCCTACTCACAACGTAATAGTGCCATTTTTTGGTCATACCGAATCCTATGTCGATAAACAAGGCCGTCGGCACATTATTTGGGTTGAAACCCAAGATGTGCTCGCCGTTGCCTATGACATGCCAGTTCCTGGTTATCGCAATGGGCGGGTAAATACCTTGAGATTGTGGAAGGCTGAAGCGACCGATGATTTTGATTTAGCTGAGTTTAACCAAGGCGACTACACGGAAGCCGTGGCCCGTAAAAACTTGGCCGAGCAGATCACTATGGTGCTCTATCCTAATGATGCGAGCGAGAACGGCAAAGAGCTGCGATTACGTCAGCAATACTTTTTATCCTCCGCTAGCTTGCAGGATTTACTCAAACGTTGGGTGAGTCGTCATGGTCATGATTTTACGCAGTTTGCCGCTAAAAATGTCATGCAGTTGAATGACACTCACCCTAGCATTGCCGTGCCTGAGTTGATGCGGTTATTGATCGACGAATACGGTTTGGAATGGGACAGTGCGTGGGCGATTACCAGTCAGACCATGGCTTACACCAACCATACCCTGTTGCCTGAAGCATTAGAGCGTTGGCCCGTGCGTATGATGGCGCAAATGTTGCCACGCATCTTAGAAATCATTTATGAAATCAACGCCCGTTACTTAGATATAGTCGCCCACCATTGGCCAGGAAATAGTGAGAAATTGGCGAGTATGTCAATTATTCAAGATGGTCCACATCCCCATGTGCGTATGGCGTATTTGGCGATTGTGGCGAGTTTCTCGGTCAACGGTGTCGCGGGTTTACACACGCAACTACTCAAATCTGGGTTGTTTAAGGATTTCTATGAGTTGTGGCCGCATAAGTTTAATAACCGTACCAATGGTGTGACGCCAAGGCGTTGGCTTGCCCATTGTAACCCTGCCTTAGCTAAGTTACTGACCGCCCATTTAGGTCAAGAATGGGTGACAGACTTAAGCCAGTTAACGGCGCTCAATGCCCTCACACAGGACAATGCGTTTATCCAAAAATGGCGTGATGTGAAGCAAGCCAACAAGGCTTTGCTGGCTAAGATGATTGTTAAGGAATGTGGGGTTGAGTTCGATCCGGCGATGCTGTTTGACGTGCAAGTGAAGCGTATTCACGAATATAAACGTCAGTTACTCAATATCTTGCATGTGATCCATCTCTATCACCAGATCCAGCAAGGCCACACCGAAAACATGGTGCCACGTTGTGTATTGATCGGCGGTAAAGCGGCGCCCGGTTACTTTATGGCTAAGTTGATCATCAAGCTCGCCAGCAATGTTGCTCATATGGTCAATTCCGATCCTATGGTGACGCCTTACCTACGCTTTGCTTTCTTACCAAACTACAACGTCAGCGCCATGGAAAAAATCTGTCCGGGGACTGACTTATCCGAGCAAATTTCAACCGCGGGCAAAGAGGCATCGGGCACGGGCAATATGAAGTTCATGATGAACGGCGCCCTGACAATCGGCACTATGGATGGCGCCAATATCGAGATGTTAGAGGAAGTGGGCTCAGAGAACTTCTTCCTGTTCGGACTCAATGCGGAGCAGGTCTCGCAGGTACGTAGTCACTATCATCCGCGCAGTATTATTGATGATTCACCGGCGTTATCTGAGGTGATGAAGTTACTCAAAAGTGGTCACTTCAATCTGCTGGAGCCGGGGATTTTCGATCCCATTATTACCGCCATCGAAAGTAGCGACGATCAATGGATGACGGCCGCCGACTTTGACAGTTACCGAGTCGTGCAAGAAGCCGTGGCGCGGGCCTATAAAGATCCGCAGGTGTGGACGCAGATGAGTATTCGCAATACCGCCGCCAGTGGACGTTTTTCGAGTGATGTGACGATCGCGGGTTATCGCGATGAAATTTGGAAACTGTAGGGTTGGGCTTTGGGTTATAAGTCTCTTGTTATAGCGGATGAGTATAAGTGTTTGAAAGGAATGCAGCAATCAATGGAAGGAATGGGGAATGCAAGTGAGAAATACTCAGGGGAGTACGGCAGTGTCTGCCGTATCGATAAGCCATTTATGGGCAATCAGTTTGCCGATTTCGGAGTAAGAGCCTATGTCTAATGTTCGTTATATCAGTAATTTAACTCGTGAAACCTATGCGTTGATTTTAGCTGGTGGGCGCGGGTCTCGCTTGCATGAACTCACGGATTGGCGTGCTAAACCTGCACTGTATTTCGGTGGTAAGTTTCGTATTATCGATTTCCCGCTCTCAAATTGTATCAACTCGGGTATTCGTCGTGTCGGGGTTGTGACTCAGTACAAGTCGCATTCTTTGATCCGTCATGTTATGCGCGGTTGGGGCCATTTTAAGAAGGAGCTGGGCGAGTCGGTGGAGATTTTACCCGCTTCACAACGCTATTCGGAAAACTGGTACCAAGGCACGGCCGATGCGGTATTTCAAAATATCGATATCATTCGCCACGAGCTGCCTAAATACGTGATGGTGTTGTCTGGCGATCACGTGTATCGCATGGATTATGCTGGGTTATTAGCTGCCCATGCCGAGTCGGGTGCAGATATGACTGTCTCTTGCCTTGAAGTGCCGATTGCCGAAGCTGCGGGTTCGTTTGGGGTGATGGAAGTCGATGAAGAGATGCGCATTTTAGGCTTTGAAGAAAAGCCGCTGCAACCTAAGCATTCTCCGGGTAATCCTGAAATGTGTTTAGCATCTATGGGCAACTATGTGTTTAACACAGAGTTTTTGTTTGACCAGCTCAAGAAAGATGCCTTAAACGAAAGCTCAGATCGGGATTTTGGTAAGGATATTATTCCTGCGATCATCGAAAAACATAATGTGTTCGCCTATCCCTTTAAGAGTGCTTTCCCAAATGAGCAAGCCTATTGGCGCGATGTGGGTACGCTAGACTCTTTCTGGCAAGCGAATATGGAACTGTTATCGCCTACGCCAGCACTGAATTTGTACGATGCGAAATGGCCAATTTGGACTTTCCAAGAACAATTACCACCCGCTAAATTTGTGTTTGATGACGATGATAGACGCGGTATGGCGTTGGACTCGATTGTTTCGGGCGGTTGTATTATTTCGGGGGCGACAGTGCGCCGTAGTGTATTGTTTAACGAAGTGCGCGTTTGTTCTTATTCGTTAGTTGAAGATTCAGTAGTGCTACCCGATGTAGTCGTGCTGCGCCATTGCAAAATCAAGAATGCGATACTTGACCGTGGCTGCATTATTCCCGAAGGCATGGTGATAGGTTATAACCATGATCACGACAGAGCTAAAGGCTTTAGGGTGTCCGAAAAAGGCGTGACTTTAGTGACCCGTGACATGCTAGGTTTGCCTGTAGGCTATGAATAGTGCTTTGATCATTAAAGTAAAAATGGCTTAGGTATAGGCAGCTTAATAAAAGCTGCACAGTTGAAGTAGCGGGAGTATCCAATTAATTGAAACAACGCATTTTGATGGTCGCGGCTGAAAACGGTGCCCTTGCGGGCGCCAAGGTTGGCGGTATGGCGGATGTCATCCGTGATTTACCCGCCGCTTTGGCGGGTGTTGATTTGTGCGCCGATGTGATCATGCCAAGCTATGGCTTTTTGACTGCGGTAGCGAATCAACCCCAAGATCTGGGTGAGTTAACTGTGGCTTTTGGCGGCCGATTGGAGCGGGTGCATGTGTTTGCCATGCCCCATCCCCATGTGCCAGAGGCGATGATTTATCTGCTCGAACATGCATTATGGCAATCCGTACCTGGGCAGATTTATAGCCAAGGCAGTGCCGAGCGTCCTTTTGCCGACGATGCAACTAAGTTTGCTTTCCTTTGCGCGAGCGTCGCGACAGCATTAGTTACTGGTAGAGTGCCTATGCCGACAGTGCTGCATTTACATGACTGGCATGCGGGCTGCTTAGCCATGTTAAGAGCATTCGTGCCTGAGTTCAGTGCTCTCAAAGAAATTGAGTGTGTGTTCTCTATCCACAATCTTGCGTTGCAGGGGATACGTCCCTTAAGCCAAGATTCATCCTCCTTTGCGGCTTGGTTTCCAGAGCTGTTTGCCACTTTGACGCAGGGGCAAAAACAGTTAATTACCGATCCCCGTTATCCCTACTGTGTTAACCCTATGCGCATGGGCATAGTGCTGAGCGACAAAGTGCATTTAGTCTCACCCAGTTACGCCAAGGAAGTGTTGCAGCCCTCCAGACCAGAAGCGGGATTCTTTGGTGGCGAAGGGCTAGAGCAAGACTTACAGGTCAAGGCCAATGATGGCAAAGTGGTGGGGATTTTAAATGGCTGTGTATATTCGTCAGTATCGGATTTACCCGCTAAGCCACCTGCGCGTATTCAAATACCCGAGTTCAAGCAACTGCTCAGTGCGGTTGAAACTGCGTTAGTGCAATGGCAGGGGCATCAAACGCAAGTGAGTGGCGTGGACATGATTGCTTTTGCCCGCACCCAAGCCCATTGGCGTCAAGCAATGGCGGAGCAAGTACCGAGTCTGTTATTGACTTCGGTGGGCCGCTTGACCGATCAAAAAGTATTATTGCTGCGCCATCAATTGCCCTCGGGTTTATCTGTGCTTGAAACCTTACTTAACGCGTTGAAGCAGACAAAACCGACGGCACTGCTGATTTTACTCGGCAGTGGCGATGCATCCATTGCTAAGTCTTTCCAAGCGTTAGGGGCTAAATACGATAACCTATTATTTTTGCAAGGATATAACGAGGCGTTATCCGAAGCACTGTATCAGCATGGCGATCTATTTTTGATGCCAAGCTCCTTTGAGCCCTGTGGCATCAGTCAAATGTTGGCCATGCGCGCGGGACAGCCATGCTTAGTGCATAGTGTAGGCGGTTTAAAGGATACCGTTGAGGATGGCGTTAATGGTTTTGCTTTTAACGGCAATAGCTTAAATGAGCAGGCCGAAGCGTTTCTGCAAAGGTTGGTGCAAGCCATTGCCTGTTTCGAGGGGAAAACATGGCCACATGTGCGTGCTGCGGCCATGGCACAGCGTTTTGACTGGCATTCTATTGCAGAGCAATATCGTCAACAACTCTATTGCAAAATGTAATGTGGTAAGTCCAAAGTGTGATGCGGCAAAGGGAATTAACGCATGATTTCTAAGTGATTCTGCTACACTTGTGGGGGAATGTTAAAATGTTATCAAGCCCCCTCATTTTTGGAGTCGCTCTCTGAGTTATGGATAAAGGTATTCTCTTTCCGTTAGTACAAAATGCGGCTTTATTGCTGGCGTTGGTCTTTTTGTACGACGTGATTCCTAAAAAGCATCAGCGGCAGTATTTTTTACTGTGGCGCATCATTATTGGGATGCTCATCGGTGGTATTGGTATCACTATTATGAGTACGCCTTGGGTATATTTGCCTGGCGTTTTCTTTGATACCCGTTCAGTTATTCTCTGTATTTCTGGTCTATTTTTCGGTGGTTTACCGACCTTAGTGGCTGTCGTGATGACGGCGCTGTATCGCATCAGTATCGGTGGCGCTGGTATATGGATTGGCGTCGGCGTGATAGTGTCATCCGGTTTAATCGGGGTGATCTGGCGTCAATATCGTAAGTCTCTGTTAGCCAATATTTCAGGTGGAGAAATTTTTCTCTTTGCCTATACCGTTCATATCGTGATGTTGTTGTGGTTCTTATTTCTACCCGATGGCATAGCAATGCCATTACTCGCCAAAGTGACCCTCCCAGTATTGACCATTTTCCCGATTGCGACTTGGCTATTGAGCCGCTTGTTATCGCGACGTTTTGAATTAGAGCGTGATGAACAAATTCGTCTGCAGGATGATTTTCTTTTTAGGAGCCAATTCAACGCGGGCAATATTGGTATTGCAATAACGGGGATAGATCAAAAGTGGATAAAGGTGAATCCACGGTTATGTCAAATGCTCAAGTATTCAGAAGCTGAATTGCTACGGATGACGTGGGCACAAATTACTCATCCCGATGATTTAGAAGCGGATGCCCTGAAATTTGAGCTTATGCTGCGGGGGGATATCGATAATTACGAGATGGATAAACGTTTTATCGTTAAAGACGGCAGCGTGGTTTACACCCATATGACAGTCGCCTGTAAGCGCGGTGGTAATAATGCCGTGTTGCTTGTTATTGCTGGATATTTAGATATCACCTCACAGGCCATTGCTGACCAAGAGGTGCTCGCTAGCCGTGAACAACTCGAACTGGTGTTGAGCAGTAGCGATCTTGGGGTGTGGGATTGGGATATTCGTAATGATCGTATCGAACGTAACGCCCGCAGCGCCGATATACTTGGCTGCGATGTTGATATGCTCAACGCTAATAGTCGCCAATGGATGGATGCGATAGTCGCCGAAGACAGGCCTAAAGTGCTGCATTCGATTGAGGCCCATATTCGTGGCGAAACGGCGCAACATAAGATGGAGTACCGCTTAAATACCGTAAACCGTAAGGTGCGGTGGATCCTTGATACAGGTAAAGTCGTGAGCAGAGATGCAAACAACAATGCTCTGCGTATGTGCGGAACCTATACCGATATTACCGACGCAAAACTTATCGAAGAATCCTTAAAATTGTCGGCACTGGTTTACGATAACAGCTCAGAAGCCATGAGTGTCCTCGATGAAAAGGGTGTGATTATTACCGTCAACGCCGCCTTTAGTGTGATGACGGGTTATCGCGAATTTGAAGTGCGGGACCAACATATTCGGCTGCTTTATTGTGACCTCAATGGCCGCGATTTTTACACCAAAATGAATAATGATATCCGCGAGAAAGGCCAATGGCAGGGGGAAATGTGGCAGCGGCGCAAAAATGGCGAGGAATATGTCATCTGGTTAACCATCAATACGATTAATGATAAAGAAGGCCATCCCTATCGACGTGTTGCCCTGTTCTCAGACATTACCGATAAGAAGCAAAATGAACATCTGATTTGGAAACAGGCTAACTACGATACGCTGACGGGGTTGCCTAATCGGCGCATGTTGTTGGAGTATTTAAGCAGTGAAGTGAAAAATGCCGACCGCAATCGCAACCACTTTGCCTTATTGTTCTTGGACTTAGATTTCTTTAAAGAAGTGAATGACACCTTAGGCCATGCCATGGGCGATTTACTGTTGATAGAAACCGCGAGTCGATTGAAATCCTGTGTGCGTGATGCCGACGTCGTGGCGCGTCTTGGCGGCGATGAATTTACTGTGGTGTTAAGTTCGATGGAAGACCATAAGGGGATTGAGCGCGTCGCCGAGAATATTTTGCGACGAATTGCCGAACCCTATGTGTTAGGGGAAGAAACCGCTTATATCAGCGTCAGTATTGGGATTACTTTATATCCCGATGATTCGACCAGTATTGAAGGGCTTCTCAAGCATGCGGATCAGGCGATGTATGCGGCGAAAGATCAAGGGCGTAATCGCTTCAACTATTTCACCCCATCGATGCAGGAATACGCCAAATACCGCATGCGCTTGATCCAAGACTTACGTCAAGCGGTCGTGAATAAAGAATTTGAACTGCATTATCAGCCGATTGTTGCCTTAGCAACGGGTGAAGTGACCAAGGCTGAAGCCTTGATCCGCTGGCATCATGCGGAGCGTGGTGCTGTGTCGCCTGCTGAGTTTATTCCTGTGGCGGAGGATACTGGCTTGATTGTTGAAATCGGCAATTGGGTGTTCGAGCAAGCCGCTCGCCAGAGTGCGGCGTGGCGTCATGAATTAGGGGTTGAAATCCAAATCAGCGTCAATAAATCCCCAATCCAATTTCGTGATGAAGGCACGCTGCTCAATGATTGGTTGAAGTTATTGCAAGATCTTAATATTACAGGCGCGGGCGTGTGCGTTGAAATTACCGAAGGCCTGTTATTGGATGCCAGTATGGGCGTGACCGAAAAACTACTGGCCTACCGCGATGCGGGTGTGCAAGTGTCGCTGGACGATTTTGGTACGGGCTATTCGTCACTTGCCTATTTGAAAAAGTTTGATATCGATTATCTTAAAATTGATCAATCTTTTACCCGCCATATTGATACCGATTCAAACGATCAAATTCTCTGCGAGGCGATTATCGTGATGGCCCACAAGTTGGGAATGAAGGTGATTGCCGAAGGTGTCGAAACCGATGCGCAGTGCCAAGTGTTGTTGGCTGCTGGTTGTGACTACGGCCAAGGTTACTTGTTCTCAAGACCTGTGCCTGCGGGTGAATTTAGCCGAAAATACTTACAGGATCCGCTTTTAGTCTCCCATGTCTGAGGAGATATTAACTTAGTGGCGATAATTGCCTATAAAAACGCCGCGGATTTTGCTAGACTCCGCGGCCCCGCGTTGGGGCATTGAGTATCACCTCGCATCAAAGTTTTACTACTTAGCTAAAGAGTCCCTATGAAATTTGAAACACTCGGTTTATCTTCTCCTATTTTGAATGCGATAACTGAGTGTGGCTATCAGCAACTCACTCAAGTGCAAGAGAAAGTGATCCCGCTTGCCTTTGAAGGCAAAGACATTATGGCCTGCGCCCAAACGGGGACAGGTAAGACGGCTTCCTTTGCTCTGCCTGTACTTGAAAAGTTGGCGGCTGAGTCTTTAACAAGCGATAGCAATGATAAACCGATTTTACGCGCGTTGGTGATGACGCCAACCCGCGAACTTGCGATTCAAGTCTGCGAAAATATCCAAAAATACAGCCAGTTCCTACCACTGAAAACCTTAGCGGTTTACGGTGGCGCCAACATGAATCCCCAGCGTAAAGGGGTAGAGCAGGGCGTTGATATTTTGGTGGCAACTCCTGGTCGTTTATTCGACATTATTGGCCAATTCCAGTTAGATTTGTCGAGCGTTACCACATTAGTGATCGACGAAGCCGACCGTATGTTAGACATGGGTTTTGTGCGCGACATTGAAAAAGTGAAACGCTTAATTGCGCCGCAGCATCAAACCATGTTGTTTTCAGCCACATATAGCGATGCAGTCAAACAACTCGCCGAGAAAATGCTGAATGAACCTCAGTGGGTCAATGTTGCTGACACGACTACCGCATCCACAGTTGTGCAGGAAGTCTATCGCGTTGATAAACGTCGCAAAGCCGAGCTGTTGTCTGAATTGGTTGGCCGCAACAATTGGCGCCAAGTGCTGGTGTTTGCCAGCACGAAAGAAAGCGCCGAGCATTTATTACAAGAATTAAAGCTGGATGGCATAGCCGCTGGTGTATTCCACGGCGATAAAACACAAGGCGCCCGTAATCGGGTGTTGGAAGAGTTTAAAGCTGGTAAATTGCGGGTGCTGGTGGCGACCGATGTGGCCGCTCGTGGTTTAGACATTCATGCCTTGCCTATGGTGATCAACCTTGAATTACCTTTCCTCGCCGAAGACTATATCCATCGTATTGGTCGTACTGGCCGAGCTGGATTAACCGGCCGCGCGATTTCGTTCGTTTCACCTTCTGACGATGAAATGCTCGCTGAAATTGAAGCCTTGATTGAGCAGAAACTGCCCGTGTCGGTACAACCGGGTTATGAAGAAGGCACGCCTTTGCCTGCCCGTTACCGTGATGCGCCCGCAGCACCGATTAAGCCGATTGGAAAGTGGAGCCATAAGGCGCCGCAGGATCGTACTATTGGCCAGTCTCGTCAGGGTAAGTACGCGAAAGGTAAAGCGCAGGATAGCAAAACCAGTGCCGATAAATCCTCTAGCCGTGCTAAGCCAGCTTCTGGCTCAGGTAAGCCGTTTAATGCAACTAAACCTAAGTCGAATTTGGTGAGCAATAAGTCAGGTTTTGGCTCTCGCACCAATAAGTCAAAATAGGCTAAGTCAAAATAGGCTAAGTCAAAATAAGTTAAGTCAAAATAAGCTAAGCCCAACAATCAAGGCTAATAAGTGCAAAGTGCCTATTAGTTTAGCCGTCTAACGGTTGCCTAGTTTGTTAATTTGACTGTTGAATAGTCAGTTGCATATTTTGCTACATAGCCTGTCGCTATTCTAAAAGCGCATCCTCACCGATGCGCTTTTTGTTGAGCTTCAAAGCCAATACTTCTACACTCGAGCGCCAAGCTTTCTATTCGAGCGAGTTTCCTTATGATTATCAAAGCGATTCCCACCAATATCATTACAGGTTTTTTAGGTGTAGGTAAAACCTCTCTGATTAAGCAATTGCTGGCGACTAAACCCGCGGATGAAATTTGGGCAGTACTGGTCAATGAATTTGGTGAGGTCGGCATTGATGCGGGGTTACTGAACTCCTCCGATAACGGCATACAAATTCGTGAGGTTGCGGGTGGCTGTATGTGCTGCGCCGCGGGCGTACCGACACAAGTGGCCATCAATCAGTTGATTGCGAAAGCGAAACCTGACCGCTTATTGATTGAACCGACTGGGCTTGGGCATCCTAATGAAATCATTAAAGTACTGAGTGCGCCCCATTATCAGAATGTGATTTCACTGCGTAGCACCCTATGTTTGGTCGACGCGCGTAAGATCCACGATCCTCGCTATCGCGAACATGCAAATTTTATTCAACAGTTGCAAGTGGCCGATGTGATCATCGCAACTAAGTCTGACTTGTATGATGCTGAAAATACTAAGTTACTCTATGAATTGCAGACTTATTTAAGCCATATTGAACGTACTGATATTCCTGTAGTGAGCCACTCTAATCAACAGCCTTTACCTAGCGCTTTGCTGGACTATCTTAACCAACCAAGGCGCGTGTCACTCAATATAAATGGGCATGCTAGCGCGGGCCTAAAGCTGGGCAGCCTACCGACGACGGCCCCAAGCTTGTTTCGTGCTGGTGGTTCTCGCTTGAGTGAGTTGAGCCTCTTTGCCGAAGGTGCAATCGAAGCCGCACTTGATTTTGATGATCGCGGTATAGTGCGAAAGCAGAATCAAGGTGAAGGTTGTTTTAGCTGCGGCTGGGTGTTTGAACCGAGTCAAGAATTTGATTTTGATAAATTAATGGATTTTATTCAGCGGCAAGCTCAGTCATCCAACGTTGGGCAAGTGTTGCTTAGATTAAAGGCCGTGATGATCACTACTGATGGAATTGCAGGATTTAACTGGATTGACCATGAGTTTACTGTGGTTGAACTCGATGACACCTTAGATTCCAGACTAGAAATGATTACCATGGACGACGTCAATTGGAACGAGATTGAGCTGCAGTTGATTGCTTGTCTTAGCTAACAGAGTTCCCCATCACTCTTTATTACAGGTGTGAGCATAGGTAAGAGGGGTCAGATTTGGTGGGAATAGTAAGGCCGGATCAGTAAGGCAAGGTTACGCGGTATTTTTGGCCGAGTGTCGTGAGTGTGCCATTTTGGATCATCTCCTCGAAGAAGCTGTCAAAACGAGTTCTTAGCGGATCAAATTTAGCTTGTTTCGGAAAAGCCATAAAGCCGTCTCGCACATCGATTATCGGCATGATTGGCGTAATTGCTTGAGGGATTTTGATTTGGGCGAGCACTGCATTTGTATTGCGACTATTGGTGGCGAGTAGATCTAAATCACCCCGCGAAAGCCGTTCTATGCCACTTTTAATATCGACAAATTCATTGATATTTAATGATTTAGTTTGTTCAGTAAACCTTGTGCCATAACTCCAGCCCTGCATTTTTCCAATCCGTTGCGTTTTAATACTGGCATAGTCGCCATTCCACACTATTTCATTGTCTGCCCGAGCATAAAACACCATATCATCGCGGTAAAATGCCTTCGCCGCAAAAACCAAGTTGGCATTACGCTCTGGGGTATCGTAGGGACCAATAAGAATATCCGCTTGGCCACGTTCAACCATAGAGATAGCGCGGCGCCATGGGGTAATTTGATAGTGAATGTTCACACTTTGCTGCTGGGCGAAGCGATTCAAAATATCGACACCTAAGCCGGTATATTCGCCATTGGCTTGTAGTTCAAAAATTTGGCTGAAACTCGAACCCACTGCGAGCAGGTCTTTGGCCTGTGCAGTCAAGCAAAGGCTGCTGAGCGCCAAAAGGACGACTTGTGCAAAGCCTTTGCTGAGTATCATGGCATTCCTTGTGTGGTTTGAATGCGGGAGGTTAGAACACTGTCTCTCGTAAAAGCGGCGATATCGTTATGCAATTCACTAGGGTTAAGGTTAGCAAATTTTACTCAGATTTGATTGCACGTTAACATTTTAATGTTTTGAAATAAATGGAAGATAAATCGTAAGGGCATTAAGCCGTTGATCTTCAATCGATACATCATCCTATCTCTCAGCCTGCTTAGTTACGCCTAAAAGTTTCAATTTGTATCGTTTGTAAGTGAGAATGAGAAATGTATTTTAGCTATGCGTTTAAATCAGTTAAGGCCGAATAAAGGGGATTGGGGTATGCTCTGCCATTCATTGATTTATACCCCAATGCTGGGCGGTTTATTTGAGCGGGATGTTATGAAGCTGCAGGAAATAGATAAAACCTTGTATCGTAAAAATATGAATTTATTCATTGTTATTCTAGTTGTTAGCTTAGTCGTGTTATCACTGATTTTTGGTACTGGACTCATTGCGCTGTTTGGGGTGACGCCAGTGCCAGGTGAGCCAACAGGTAATTTTCACTTGAATCTCTTAGGCGTGATTTTCAGTTTGAGTCTGTGTAGCGCCGTGATTTACAACTTAAAAGACCGACCTTTTTTCAGTGAAATTTATTATGTGTGGCAATTGAAGCAGCTCCATAATCGTATCTATCGCAAGTTGATAAAGATTAAAGCCGCTGCGGCGCAAAATGATGTGAATGCTTTGATTATATTGCTTTTTTATTACACCAGTTTAAGACAAGTGTATGTACTCGATGATAATACGCTGACCTTACCGGCACTGACTCAAGATCTTAATCGTCTAAATGCGCAAATCGAGAGCTTAGGCCTATTGCTTTCGCCCGAACAATTTACGCTCGAGTTGCTGACAAGATCTTTCTGATGCTGACAAGATAAGATGAGGATTGCTCCTCACCTTGCCATCATCTAGCCCTTATCTTGTCTTTGTCGTCCTTGCCCAGAATGAGGTCAGCGAGTTTCACTTATGCGGCTTGCTGGGCTCTTTGTAGTGTGAGTAACCACTTACCATAGATGTAAATTCCTACCGCTGAGATAGTCCCTATGGCGGCTATGATGTACCACGCCATGCCAATGTTATGGCTGTGGTACAGCAATTGAGTGAGATCGTGTGCGTTTTCACCTGTGTAACTCACCAAAGTAGTAAAGGCTTCACCTTGGGGAATGGCGCTGACCTCAGTGCTGTTCATGCCGCGCTCTAGCAATAAATCCCGCGAAAACAATTCCTTTGATGCATAAATCTCATAGAGTTTAGGGCCAAAGTAGCCTTCTAATCCCCAGCCGATCCCTTGGGGCAACATCACAAATCCTAAGTACATGGCTTTTTTGCCTTCGGGAGCAATATTACCCATAAACTCGTTTTTCTTCGGGCTAATCATCATTTCGCCAATGGAGAACATGGCAATCGCGAATACGATAAACCATGCCGCATGGAAAGCACCGATAAACACAAAAGCTAAAATACTCAGCAAACAACCAATAAACATAGCGGTAGTAATACGGTATTTAGCCGTCAGCGCCGCGACGATAAAACAGCAGGTCATAATCAGGCCCGCATTGAGGTTTAACATGCCTTCGGGCATCACCTTAGTGCCTTCGTTATTGAGGCCAAGCCAAAATTGCAGAATACCGTTACTGGTGCCTTCGCTGCCAAAGAGAGAGGTGACGATTACGCTGGTATCGACCCATTCGGAAATATGGATAGGCAGCACATCGAATAGGGCATTGAACAAGAACCAAAATCCTGAAAAAACGAGCATATAGTAGATCACAATCGGCTTTTTCAGCTCGCGCCAAGCATCACGCCACAGGGATTCTTGTTCGACTTCACCCGATTTTATTTGCTTATTGCGTTCCAGTCGCTCGGCTTTACCTGGCTCGGTATAGGTGAGTAAGAATAAGAAGTTGAGTGAAATAATCGCGGCGCAGGCGAAAAATACATTGTCCCACGACAATTGGCGCATATGCACGGCAACCAAGGGCCCGAGGAAACCGCCAATGTTTACAACTTGGTAAAAAATGCCCCAAGCCATTGAAGTGTTATTGCGATTAGTGGACAGCACTAAGGTGCCTTGAATGCCCGGTTTAAATATCCCTGTGCCTATGGCGAGGAGTAATGCACCGACAAGGAAGCCCCAAAAGCTGGGGAAGAATGCCATGACGAGATAGCCAAAGATTTTAATGATGGTGGAGCCGAAGATGGTTTCTTTGTAGCCCACTCGGTCAGACATGCCACCGGTGAATACGGGCACAAAGGTTTGCATGATTGCCCAGAGGGAAATAATAATGCCGTAGTCACTCAGGCTGATCCCAAGGCCGCCCGCAGACTCTGGCGCTTTAGCGTACAGTCCTGCACTGGCTTTAACACCGTAGTAGGCTATACGCTCGACTAACTCCATACCGCCAACTAACCAAAACACATAACCTAAGCTAGTAATGGAGGCCCACATGCCGAGCTGTTTGACTTCTCGCAGATCGTTGCCTGCATTTGGACTATTCTGACTCATGTCCTTCCCTTATTATTGTTATTGAATTTATTTCTATTTAACCCATTAATTATCAAAAACTTAAATTTATAAAGTTAATGATTTCATCTTGCTTAAATACGTTAATGGGCTTGCTTGAACGGATACTTTACCTAATTCGGCCTTAAACACCAAAAAAGTAGCAGAAAATGATGAATTAACCCACATCTGTTATTGAACTGTACTGAGTTTGTCATTTGGCTGAAATTGGACTGTTTCTTCTTAAGTCATTGTGATGATTAATCTTTATTGTTAATTATTCACAATGAACATGCTTTGAGTTCTCGCTATTTTTAGGTACAATCCATTGTCGCATTTTTGTTCACCCGATCATTTTTCTAGATAGATACGACTCTAGCCCCCCTTTTTGTGAGAAACGCTAATGACAGCAACAACATCTAATCATGCTCCTGCGGATATGAGCTTGCTTGAGGAGCCGATTGCGAAGCTTTTTTGGCGCTATACCATACCCACCATAGCCTCTATGTTGGTGACGGGCGTATATGTGACAATTGATGGCATCTTTGTTGGCCACTATTTAGGTGAAACAGGGTTGGCGGGGATGATGTTAGCTTACCCTGTTGGCGCGATTTTATACGCTATTGGCGCCATGATAGGTATGGGTAGCGCGGCATTAGTGTCAATCAATCTTGGCCAAGGTAATGTAGTCAAGGCCCGTAAACTACTGGGTAATGCCTTTACGTTATGTTTATTAACGGGATGCTTTTTTGCCCTTGTTGGTGGGATATTCTCGCGAGATATTTTGGTTGCTCTCGGGGCGCAAGGGGAGATGCTCGAAAACGCTAATGAATACTTATTCTGGTATTTTGCACTGTGTCATTTTCCCATAATTTCAATGACCTTCACCACACTGCTGCGTAATGATGGCAGGCCATCCATGGTGACTTGGGTGCTGATTTTGGGTGGTGTATTAAACACTTTCTTAGACTGGCTGTTTATTGTGGTTTTCCCCTTTGGTTTAGCAGGTGCAGCGATTGCGACTATGTTGTCGCAGGCGGTAACGGGGCTTTTGTGTTTGCAGCATTTTTTCAGTCCGCACACTCAGCTTAAAATCACTTTTGAGCAGATGAAGCTCAAGCTCGATAATTGCCTTAATATAGCCCGCGTTGGTTTCCCCAGCTTTTTGATGAATCTCTATTTGTCGATAGTGTTAACCCTGCATAATACGGCTTTTTTGTGGGTTGGCGGCCCATTACATGTGGCCGCCTATGGTGTGGTGAGTTACACCGAAGCGTTTTTCTATCTGATTTTTGAGGGCATTGCGCTTGGAACTCAACCTATTTATAGCTTCAACGCGGGAGCTGGGCGTTTCGATAGGGTTAAACAAGCGCGCAATATTGCCTTTGGTATGACGTTACTCACCGCAGCTTTAGGTTTAGCGCTGATTTATTCTCGCCCTGAATGGTTAGTGTATTTGTTTGCCGGTGATAATCCGAATTTAACACCAGTGGCGATTGAAGGTATGCGCTGGTATTTTTGGGGCTTGCCTATGGAAGGCTTAATCTTAGTCGGTGCGAGTTTCTTCCAAGCTATTAACTGTTCGAAACAAGCTTCTATGCTGACGGGCGCTAAGCTTATTCTTATCGCTGCGATCATCTACTGCTTTGCATGGGCGTTCGGCGTGATTGGTGTGTGGGTGTCGCTCGCGACCTGTAGCACTATCTTGACGATATGGATGTTTTACGCCATGAAGCGAGTCGAGGCACGTCTGCATTAATCCTTGCTTTGGGTTGTATTGGTTTCGCCTGATATATTGAGAAGACAAGGGGCGAGGCAAGTAACCTGTAGCTGTGGCATAAGTGTTTAGTTTTACGTAAATTTTACAATTGGGGCGATTAATGGCCCCGATTGTAATTGCCTGCATATCTTTCGTCGTTAAACATGACTTAGGGCTAGCGTGGGATGATGGCCTCTGGTACATTTCGCTGGTTTAATCTGCAATCAAAAATGACTTATCCAAGTGTGCTGTTGAGCCGAGGCTATAGCCCTCAATTAACAGACTGAGTTCGCTTAGGCTTTTGGGTCGATTGATTGTTGATATGACTGGGTATTGAGCCGAATGACTCGCTCGTTGATTTTAGTAATTTATGTTTTATGAGGCCCTTATGCGCACCACTGCAGTCATTTCTATGCTGTTGCTTGGCGTGTTAACGACAGTTAATGCCAGTGCCAAAGAGAATGAGTTAGTGTTTGCCAGCGACTTCGAAGGCAATCGTTTATCTCAACCTTGGTCGTGGATCATGGGTTGTCAATTTGAAGGCGCTGAACCTCACACAGGTGAAAGTGCGCTGCTTTGCGTCGAAGGCAATAGCAGTATCGTCAGTAAGTATCCTATTTCTGAAGCGGGTCTATTAGAGTTTTGGGTCAAAACCCAGAATACTCAAACCCAATATCGAATCAATGTATTGACCTCTCCGGTATTAAAGCTCGATGCCCAGTGGCAGCATGTTGCTTTAATCGATATCACCCCTGGGGCTAACGAATATTTAGCACACCGAGTGTCTATTGATGATCCGAGTCGCCAATATATCCGTCTTGATATTGAGGCCATTAATGGCCCTATCAGTTTGGACGATTTGAGCTTAGGTAAAATTCGCCTTGATATGGCCCTGCAAAAAAATGAGCAGAAAATTATCGGCGGGATTTTAGATAAGCTGAAAGCTGACAAGAATTACGAAGTGCAGTCTGAGTCATTTCGTACTTTAGGTAAAAATTATGCCGCCCAGCTAGAGAGCCAAAGACAATACCTCGAGTACTCGAATGCTATTTATTCAAGTATCACCTTTGTGTTGGCGACGTCTGAACGCAATAAAATGTCTAACCCTATGGGATATAACACCTTTAGGTCGGTTTTAACTGACGCTAAACGTGTGGCATCACCTCTCCAACAGGCGCGTTTAGGTTCTATGGTTAAACCCTTTGGTGACTTGGCTACTGCCACCTTAAACGTGGTTAGTGCCGGTGCGTATTCCGCCTTTGCCGAACCCTTTAAGTCATTCTTAGCTGCGACTTTTGATCGCTCTAATTATGACAACAGTGACTTAAGCCGTAGTGATAAAAAGTTTGCTGAAGAAAATGGCCTGAAAATTTATCAGCAGGCCGAACGGTTTATGTCTGAAATCGAAAAAGAACTGCAACAAGTCACTGCACTTGACAATGATTTAGTCAGTATGCAGAAGAACTTAGATAATTTCCGTAAGGATCTCGACAAACATCTGCGCAGTTACTTACAGCATGCCAGTATTGCCCGCACACCTGAAAATTACAGCCGAGTGATGAGTAAAGACGAGCAGGCACGCGCGCTGGTGATTGCCGAGGCGAGTGCCAATATCAGTGCTAAAGCTGAGGCGCTATTGGCTTCGAACAGCAATGCAGAGTTAGTGCAGTACATGATTAAAACCACTGAGAAGATTGATGAATTTCAAGAGTTCAAGGAACGTTTTAATCAGATCACTTCGGCCATGCTGACCTTCTACGACAAATTTGAGCGCTCAATTGCCGCCGAGCAAAACCCCTTTACTGATCCTAGCGATCGCGCCGTGTGGGAGCAGCACGCCAAAAGCGCCCGTAACTACATTCGCCAGTCGAAGGAAGCGTTCACTAAAGCCTTTATGTAAAGGATTGTTGTAAGTAAGTGGTAGTAACGGCCTAAAATTATGGCGATTTTTCTATTTTAGGTTTGGAGTTATCAAGGATAAAACAGGTAGTCAGAATCATTTCTGTTAGTGGGCAAGGATGATGAGTAAACCCTATACAACAACTCGGTTTGACACAGATACCGCCACAATGGCGATATTTGATCCCGCGGCATTAACTCATCGCTGTGAAGATACGGCTGATTGGTGGTCTGTGCCGAGTGACGAAATTTTGGAAATCAATCAAGGTCATGTGCTATTCGTAGGACTTGGCGCCGATGGCTGTTATGAGGTTGAAATTTTCCGCAAGCTAGGTGAGGCTGGGCTCAATTCGAATTATCTCTCTGCAAACTTAACAGTATTGTCAGGGTGCCTGTATATTGGCGCCGCCGAGCAAGTTCCAGCAGGAGATCTTGGGCCTGAAACAACCTATGGCGGCGCTTTAATTTATGCTGTGCGAGGGAATATTGAGGTGAGAGTGTATCGGCTTACACCCCATAAACTGGTGGTTGAATATGAGTCAACCTCAGAAGATGTACTAAACGAGTTTACGTCTAGCCCATTACTTTAAGCGGCTTACTTTATTCGCTATCATTTTTAATCCCTATACGGGCTGTTAAACACCAAAGGTAACTTGTTAATCATCAGGGGTAAAAAAGCAATTTAACATTATGAGTTCTATGATGAATAATACTAAATGGCGCGAATGTATGACGCTGTTAGCTTCTCGTCCTGTGTATTTGCAACTACAGTTGGTCGGTGAAGAGGACTTTCCTCTCGATTATGAAGCCTCAAATCAAGTGTTATCCGAGATCATGGCTACTGATTGTCTTTTTGTGCAAAGGCGTATTCGCTATAAATCCATTAACGCGATTAGAATTGCGAAAACCGTTTTTCCCGCCGGTTTGGCGGATGACAATGTATTTCTGCTTGCTGAATTAAAAATCAGATTACAGCAACTCGGCCAGTTACCACTAATTGAAGACGATCAGTTTATTGTTATTCATGGCTATCATGACCTCATGGTTTGTTGAATCCAGAGCATCTACACTGGCTTACAACACACACCATATCTTAAGCTCGCTCTGCGATGGAGTTCATAGACTTCACAACCTAACAATGGCTCAGTTCTATTAAGAACTGCGCCAAAACGCTCAAAGTAGTCTTCATTAACTTGTTTTGCACTGATAAGTGGTACTTCAATACTGACATCTACACGACCTTTACGTATCAACGCTGGGTCAAGATTATCAGGATGATTTGTGGTCATTATTACAAGGCAGTCATCAAGAGGAATGATTCCGTCTAACGCGTTTAGAATGCCACCTAAAGTGAGTGGTGGGTTATCTACATTGCTTTCAGCAGTACGTGATACCGTAGCCTTTACACAGTCACAGTCCTCTATTAACAACATAGCTCCGGGCGGTACCTTTCTAATCGCCTTATGAATAGTGGCATCATTTACAGTCGAAAGATTCAATATGTATAGATCGCGATGATACTCAACAGCTAAGGCTCTCGCTATACCCGTCTTACCCGTACCCGTTTTTCCATGTAACAGTATGGTTAGCTTACTTACAACCGACTTCCCTCTACTTGCGAAGTTATCAACTTCCCCCATCAACTTCTGCTTAAACCCTTCATCTAGCACTAATTCACTAAAACCCGATGATTTCAATGTGCCATAGCGACACCATTCGGTTTCTTCGAAAATATTCACTTTCGGCTCTGTAGATATGTCTCCACGAGTATCTTCTAAAAAACTATATAGTTTATCTTTTGCCCACCATGGTGCACTTACAGTAATAGAATCGTATGCCATCGTACTATCGACCTTAGATCGGGTAGCCAACATGAAACAACCACCGTATTTAAACAGGTGCATACCGTAGCCGATAGACTTAACACTGACACGCCCGTCGTAACTCACACTATAGTCATAGTACACAGCCTCAGAGATAGAGCGTGAAAAAAACGGAATAGTTGTATTACTGATCAAAAAGGACAGTTTATTGAATACCTCTGTGCGCGCCTGATGACTATCGTCTATAGTGAGCCGCACAAACAGCAGACTACTGAGCCAACTTAACAGCTTCGTGGGGACATCTTTTAGCATGTAGCCTACGAGTCCAATTAACGTTAATGTTAATACTCCAACAATGACAGCCGTCAATAAAGGATCACCATTGGTGAGCGCCTTTATTTGTAGTAATACCTCGTTCATTTACTCACCTTTACTATAAATGCCTCATGGACATAATCGAGAATACTATCAACCGAGTCGAGGATACTACTAAGGTATCCTCAGTATGTGCGCTATCGCACGTGGTTAAAGCGACTTGATAAAGATCCCCTGCTTATCACTAACGATTGCCTTAGAACGTAGTAATATCACATTTTAAATCAATATCTTAATGTTGGGTTTATATTTAAGCGTCACTAACGTACACAGATAAATATCAGAGATGGCGCCGTTCATCAAAGAGCAGGACGGGGCGACCCTGCATCCACGGATTGACTTGAACAACATCCGCGTTTAACTGCCAGTTCGCCATCTGACAGGCAGGACGCCTGAATGTCGTGCAATGCAGGGATGCATGAGAACTACCATGGCTCTCGTTCATAAGCTTAGAAACCCTAGGTTTCTATTCACCGAGTCGGCGAGTGAATGCCATGGCAAGCCTGTAAACTGCTCGTCAATAAACGTTAATTGGTAAGCAGTGTTAGTGGTTTATCAGCCTACAAATCAAATATCATTCAGCGAAGTCTCAATAAGAAAGCCGCTAATGAAGGCGGCTTTTGTGTTTCGATTATTCCATAACCCTTGAATTTTCTTGGTTACATTAAATCTCGAGGCATTAGAGTAAATACACGTTCAAGCTGCAGGCGCCGTGGGCGCCGACGACGAGGGCTTGTTCGATATCGGCGGTTTTTGATGGACCCGCGATAAACACCCCGAACTCACCTGATGCTAACGTGATTTCTTTAGCTGCCTGATGTAGGGTCGGCACAATCTTATTCGTTGGCAGGGCTAAGATCAGGTTTTCACAGATAAAAGGTGTCACTCTGTGGCCTAGATTCTTATTGTTAACCCAAATGGCACCGTTTTCGGCAACGCCAATGTCACCTGGGATCACTGCATAATCTATGTTTTTGAGCTCGTGGGCTGTGGGTGGCATTTCACGGTTTGCCGTGACACCCTCTACAAGGGAGATGACCTGTAACCCTTGGGCGATAAGTTCATCGACTTTGGCTTGCAGGGCTTTGATGCCACCTTCTTTATGCAGCGTACCCGCGACAGTATTGAGGTTGGTCTCGAACTGGCCGACGAGATTTTCGACTCTTGGCGTCACATCTATGCTTGGCATAGGATGATTTGTTAAGGCCGACAGTTTGAGCGCATTGAGAATTTCAAGTTTACTAGACATCTTATAGGCTCCTGTGTTTCTTAAACCAAGCTTCGAAGCTGGAGTTCGGGGCAACGGGCAGTTCACGGTATTTACCCCATGCACCGCTAAAGGGTTTTAACAGACTACCCGGTAGAATGCGCAGCGCAGTTCTCGCCACACTCATAGAGCAGTTCAGCATGGTTTCGCTTGCCATAAATTTACCCACTAATGGCATGTAACTGTTTTTGCCATAGGGGAGTTTTCCGGCTTCAGCCTTAAGGCGTCTGTGGTGGAAAATAATCTTATCGAGCGGCACCTTAGTCGGGCAGATATAGGTACAGCTGCCACACAAGGTACAGGCCCAGGCAATCGAGTTAGTGTCATCAATCTTAGCGCCCACTGCGATACCAATTGGGCCAGGGATAGTGTAGTTGTAGCTGTAACCGCCGGAGCGACGATACACAGGACAGGTATTGAGGCAACCACCACAACGAATACACTTCAATGATTCTGCGAGGATTTTATCCTTGAGCATCTCAGTGCGGCCATTGTCGACGATAATAATGTGCATCTCACCTTCGGGCTGTGGGCCACGGTAAAAGGCGCTATAAGTCGTGACAGGTTGGCCTGTGGCGTTGCGTGCCAGTGTGCGTAGCAAGACGGCTGCGCTATCGATATCGGGCACCACTTTGTCGATGCCCATTGAATGCAACTGCAACTTAGGCAGGTTAGCACCCATGTCGGCGTTGCCTTCGTTCGTGCAGACCACCACGGCGCCTTTATCGGCAATCGCCATGTTCACGCCTGTCATCGCGGCATCGGCGCTAAGGAACTGTTCACGCAGGTGAGCACGGGCGGCGCGGGTTAAATACAAGGGATCGGCTGCCCCTGCTTTAGTGCCGAGTTTCTCATGGAAGAGTTCGCCGACTTCTTCCTTTTTCATATGGATAGCGGGCACGACTATGTGTGATGGTGGCATTTTGGCGAGCTGAATAATCCGCTCACCTAAGTCGGTATCTATGACCTCAATGCCACGTTGTTCTAAGTACGGATTGAGGTGACATTCCTCGGTCAGCATAGACTTAGACTTCACCAACTTTTTGACTTTATGGCGGGATAAAATGTCATGCACGATACGATTGTGCTCTGCGCCATCTTTCGCCCAATGGACTTGTATGCCGTTGGCGATACAGTTTTGTTCAAAGGTTTCAAGATATTGAGCAAGATGGGTTAGCGTGTGGAGCTTAATTTCTGAGCCTAACTGACGCAGTTGTTCCCATTCTGGGATGCTACCCGCGGCGCGGTCGCGTTTTTCTCTGAGCATCCATAGCGCTTTTGAATGCCAGTCGACACGGGTTTCGTCGCGGCAAAAAATATCGGCTTTATGGGCATGGACTTGGGAGCCATTAGCTCCGTGATTATGATTGTAAGCCATGGTGAGTCTCCTAGAGCGCGGCGTTTAGCACTTGCGCTATGTGGCGAATTTCAATCGGCAATTGCTGTCTGCGGATCATGCCATCGAGGTGCAATAGGCATGAGGGATCAAAACCCACCACATACTCAGCACCCGTTGCGGCGTGGGCTTGGGCCTTGTCTTTGCCCATTTTGGCCGACACAGCGCCTTCATCGACGGCGAAGGTGCCACCAAAGCCGCAGCATTCGTCACGGCGGTCTGGATACACTATGTCTATGCCGGCAATATTGGCCAATACAGCTTCGACTTTGTTGAATCTTGGCCCCATTTGCTCACTTGGGGTGGCAAGGCTTAACATGCGAATGCCATGGCAACTCAGTTGCAAGCTTACCTTGTGCGCGAAGGGCTTGGTAAAGGCTGGGATCGGCGCGATATCGTGTAAAAACTCTGTGAGTTCATAGAGTTTGTTGATCACAGCTTGTGCTTCTGGGCTGCTATCAAACTCGTGGAAGTTTTCTTTGGCGGCCACTAAACAAGAGGCGGCAGGGCAAACAATAGCGTCGCATTCCACTCCTTTAAAGGCGTTGAGCAATTTAAGGGTGGTACTGCGTGCTGCATCGAAGCAACCCGAGTTTGTCATCGGCTGGCCACAGCATGTTTGACCCGCGGGTAGAATCACTTGGTGCCCGAGTTTCTCTAATAATTCCAAGGTGGCAATCGCGACCTCTGGCATCATTTGATTGACTAGACACGGGATGAAAAGGGCGATTTTCATTGTGTTTTCTCTTTCTTGTTAGTGAACGACATTGCCTTGCAGTGTGACCCAATATCCACACTAATGCTAAGGTAGTTGATCAAATATAGGCCTATCTTAGCGGAATAAGTAGCCCTAATTTAGTAAATGAGCTTGTAGATTTTTTCAAAAATGAGAATATTTTAACTTGATGATTACATTGATTTTAAAATGTATTTATTCAGGTTTGAAATTCTCAAAAAATACTTAATGACAAATAAATGAGAATAGTTCGCTTATATAAACAAACGGGGCAAAAAATAGCCCCGTTGTTTACTACTGTCATACCAGATTAGCGGCTGCACTCTTCGAGCAGATAAGCTAAGTGGCGGTAGGAAATGCCGCTGTGTTGGGTCAAACCGACTTCGCACATACGGTTGGCGTAATAGCCTTCCTTAATCTCGACAGGAATGAGCTTTTTGATATTACGCAGTGCGCTGGCGTTGATTTCAGGCTTATACAAGCCTTTTTCACCCGCATAACCGCAGCAGTCAATTCCTGCAGGTTTGAGCACTTGTGCAGAGCAGGCATCGGCGATTGCTTGCATCTTAGGCTCGAGTTTCATCTTGCGTGCGCTACAACCTAAGTGCAGTGCCACATTGACTTTTTTGCTGATGTTGAGCTTAGTCAGTAGCTTGTCGTGCATAAACTCAACTAAGTCGATAATTTGTACTTTTGGATTACCTGACAAAGTGCGGTAGGTGCAAGACAAGGCATCGACGATCACTGGCAGCTTGCCACCATTGGTCATCTTGCTCACTGCATCGATAAGTTCTTGGCGTTTGGCATCGGCGTTTTTAAAGTCGCCCTTAGATTCCCACATCTGACCGCAACATAAATCGCGGGTTTTTTCTGGCGTGATGACGTTATAGCCAGCACGTTCCAGCAGCGTGACGACCACCTCTGGCAAAGTGCGGTTATCGGGATCTTTTGGCGTCGGACCAAAGGTTCTGCCGCCGCAGGCTGGGAAGTAAACCACTGTTTCTTGGCCAACTTTAGCGGGGGATGGTTTTGGCAATTTGCCGCCTTTCGGGAAATCGGGGTTCCAATAAGGCACTTCTTTTGAAATCAAACGGCCGGTTTTCATTAGGGCACTGGTAATGTTGTCGCCAGTGATCTTGTGGATCACGCCAAGCATGTCAAAACCTGAACTGATAACCTGGTTAACTGCGCCAAAGTGTTTGGCTTGGAAATCTAAGACTTTTTGTTCAGTAGTGCTGATGTACGGCGTGCGCAGTTTACGCACCAGTTGGCCCATGCTGTTATCCACTGGGCAAGCAATAGTACAAAGCTGGCAGGCGGCACAGGTATCAACTACATCGTATTTAGCGGCGGCGCGCATTTCTGCTGCGGCGGCTTTATCACCGGATTGTTCTAAACGTTCGATTTCACGCAGAGTCGCAATACGTTGACGAGGTGAGAAGTTGAGTGCCGATGTTGGGCAGGTTTTTTCACAGAAACCACATTCGATACATTTATCAACAAAATCATCGACCACAGGGCAGGGCTTGATGTTTTTAACGTGGACATTGCTATCGTCGTTAAGAATAACGCCTGGGTTTAGAATACCCTGTGGATCAAATACTTGTTTGATGCTCTTCATCAAAGTGTAAGCATCTTGTCCCCATTCTTTTTCGACGAACGGCGCGACAGCACGGCCAGTACCATGCTCGGCTTTCATTGAACCGTCGTACTTGTTAATCACCATGTCGGCAATATCATCCATAAAGGCATGGAAACGATCGATATCAGCTTGAGTCGAGAAGGTGGGGGTGATAATAAAGTGGAAGTTCCCCGCAAGAGCATGGCCATAAATACAGCCTTCAGGATAACCATGTTTATGGAAAAGCTCAGTGATATCGTGCGCCGCAGCAGCAAGGTGCTCTAGTTCAAAGGCCACGTCTTCGATGATAACTGAGGTTCCCTTTGGACGCTCACCACCTACAATCGGGAACAAGCCTTTGCGCATTGCCCAGTATTTGTCATAAACCGCTGGATTCGTACTAAATTCCATTGGGCGGATAAAGTCAAAGCCGGCGAGTTTCGCGGTGACATCTTGAGTATAATTTTCTAAGGTTTTGTCGTCATCAGCACGGGACTCTATCAGTAGAATAGCGGATAGGGCTGGTAACTCTGATAACCAATCTGGCATGCCTGGCTTGCCCGTTACTGCTTTGATTGATGGCCAATCAAGGAGTTCAGCAGCAGAAACGCTTTCACCGTTTATCAGTGGTATGGCTCGTGCGGCATCTTCCATATTATGGAATACGGCCATAGCTGAGGCTTTAAATTTAGCTTCATTCACTGTGTGATAAGTGACTTCATTAATAAAGGCTAAGGTGCCTTCCATCCCCACCATTAAGTGGTTGATGATGTCAAATGGGTCGGTAAAATCGAGTAACGAATTGATGCCGTAGCCGGTGGTATTTTTAATGGAATACTTTTTACGAATTCTGTCCGCTAACACTGTGTTATGACGAGTCATGTGCGACAGTTCTGTCAGCGCATCCAGTATTTTTCCATGGGATTTAACAAAGGCAGCTTTTGATTTTTCACAGCCTGTATCGAGTTCAGTACCATCTGCAAAAAGAAGTTTCGCGGAAGCGATAGTTTGGTAACTGTTTTGCGCAGTACCACAGCACATTCCCGAAGCATTGTTTGCCACAATACCACCAATTTTGGCGGAGCCTATGGTGGCGGGATCGGGACCAATTTTGCGGTTAAGCGGCGCGAGTACGGCGTTAGCATCGGAACCAATGACAGCAGCACCTAAGGTGATCTGTTTGGCATCGCTACTGACTTCAATCTTTCTAAAACCATCATGGCCAAGGATCAACAAAATACCTTCACCGATAGCTTGGCCAGATAAACTGGTTCCAGCGGCCCTAAACGTGACGGGTGCATCATGCTTACGGGCAACGGCTAATGTGAGCTTTACCTGTTCTAGGGTTTCTGCATGGACAACCACTTCTGGGACTATCCTGAAGTAGCTTGCATCGGTGGACCAGGCAAAACGGCGAACGGGATCATCCGTCACGGGATGATCACCTAATTGCGTTCTTAGATCATCGATGACCAGTTTATAGTTAATCGACATAGCATCACTCTCTTTATTAATAGATTAAAGCCGAAGTCACTGGGAGTGACTTCGGGCATTCAATAAAATAAAACGGCTTAGAATCCACCCCACAGGGTAGCTATTGTGCCCGCCAGTAAGGCATAACCAATGGCAACAGGCATTGTTTTACGGATAATTTCTGACTCTCTACCTGCCATACCCACTACCGTTGCAGCGGCAACCACGTTCATTACGCACATCATGTTACCGGCGTTTGCACCGATACCTTGTAGTGCCAATACCAGTGTGTGGTTCATGCCAATATTGTCGGCAACGCTGTATTGTAGGCTGGAGAACATCATGTTTGAGAAGGTGGCTGAACCGGATAAGAAGGCACCAAAAATCCCCACGATAGGCGCCATCCAAGCCCACACTGCGCCCATGGAACCTGCCAACATATCCGCTAAAGCGACAGGCATTGAGGCAAGACCTGCACCATTCGCGCCTGAGTTTAAGAAGATTTTCACCATAGGCACTGATGCGCCTAATGAAATAATGGTTGGCAACATGGACTTACATGAAACACCGACCGTTTGCTGAATCGCAGGGCTTTTCATTTTGAACAGGAAGAAACCTAAAATACACACGGCAACAAAGAAGGCACCTGGTGCATATAAGGTTGCGAAGCTGGCTTTAAGCTCAGTGCCCATTAGGCCTGTCCAGCTGATGTTAAAGCTTGATAACCATGCTTTTAACGGTGCCACTGTACGCGACAGTACCAAAAGCGCAGCCATGATGATGTAAGGTGTCCAAGCGGCAATTTGGGAAAACTTAGCCGTTGTTTCGACTTTTCCGCTTTCTTGACTGTCATTCTCTGCGAAATCATTCCATGGTGTTTTAGGCAGTAAGTAGCCTTTACGCGCAACCGGGATCACTAAGGCCATACCGATCAATGAACCGATAACCGAAGGGAATTCTGGGCCTGCAAGGTAGTTGATGATCCATGCGGGGACGGTAAAGGCAAGACCTGAGAAAATCGCAAATTTCCAAATTGCTAAGCCTTCCTTAAAGGATTTATTGCGACCAAAGAATCCAGTTAGCATGGTCACCATTACGAGAGGAATTAATGAACCTGTGATTAAGTCGATAGTGATCATATGCATGACGATATATCGAGCATAACCAGCATAGTTACCCCCATGGGCAGCAAATTGCTCCGCCGCCATGCTCACGCCACCTTGGATCAGACCCTGTTCCATCCCAAAAAGTACGGGTAGACCAATCGCACCGAAGGATACACAGGCCGAGTCAGCAATCAAAGCCACGACAGCTGCGGCAACGGGTGGTACACCAAGCAATACCAGTAGTGGTGCGCCAATGGCTGCGGGAGTACCAAAACCAGCACTACCTTCAATAAAGGCACCGAATAACCAACAGATGATAATGACTTGTACACGGGCATCGGCACTGATGTTAGTAAACCCTGCACGGATAGTGTCCATGGCACCTGAGTATTTCAGGGTATTGAGTAGGAATACGGCACCAAAAATGATGGTTAATGGTGTGATGGCTGAGAGCAGTCCTTCGAGGACCGATGCCGCCAGTAATGTGGTATCCATTTGCCAAATAAACACGGCGGCGAGCGCTGTGATTATCATGGAGATAGGCATAGCCTTAGATGCAGGCATTCTGAGTAACACTAGAAATAGCATTACACTGAGCACTGGCGTCAAGCTAGCGAGGAGTTGAAGTATTGTCATGCTTGCCTCTTCATAAAGTGGTCTGTCTTATTATTGATATTAGGATTTTTCATCTGCCTTCATGTCGACTTCCCAGACCAATAAATCAGCAGTTAATACTGCAAGTACTTACGGTCTCGACATTCTGTGTTGTGTACTAGACGCTATTGTGAGCTTGACTAATATGATCTAGATCATCTTGGCTGTTATATGAAATGCTAATTTACAGTGCTGCGGGGTGCTTCTCTCGGGGGATTTTCTTATATGTGACAATGATCACTTAGACTGTTGGGTGTATATCTACTTTGGTTATATTAAATTAAATTTGTTGTTTTTCTGGTTATTAAAAGTAGAGCTATCACTCATATTCATCGTCATTATTGCAATTAACTGATCCATTTATTTCATTAATAGTCTGTTATTGGTTTTTTCAGTCATTTTTAAGGTGTGATTAAGGTCGCATAGATTGTTGTGGCTGGATTAACTCATTTACTTCTATTTTCATCAAGCTATTGTAATGCTTGCCTAATATGTCAATTTTGGAATGGTTTTTTATAGTGATCTAGAGCACGTTTTAAAATGGTGGGATTTTATTGTGATGGATATCACTTAATGAATTTTACTTTAATATGAAATTTAATAACCATTATTTAATTTAATTTCAGTTTATTTGAGCGAACAGCCAGCCAAAATATTCAAGTATATTGAGAGAACAACAGAAAAGTTGAAATAAATAGTGACCGCTTCTAATGGGTTAAGAGGGGAAATTGAGAGAACAGGGTGAAATTGAAGCAGAAATTTTAAGTAACAAAACTAAAAAATACTGTTTGAACTTTTATCAGACTGGTTAGTGTCATTAATGCTTAAACGCCATTAATGCGAATATTAGTCGTTTGTGAGAAGTGCTAAAAAGTTCACCAAAGACTGTGCAGGGGAAAAGATAAGGCTTTAATCGCAACCTTCTAGGTTAAATTTACAAAATAAAAAAGAGACGTGATATGTCTCTTTTATTGGTGATTTAGCCCAAAGATACAGACTTAAAACAATTTGCTGCCCCAGCCTAATTTGGTCCGCAGAACGTGGAAATAGTTGTGTCCTTTAGGATGAATAAGCCGTAAACGTTCAGAGCTGCGGCGCACTATGATTTCATCGCCGGGTAACACGGCTAAATGCACGTGGCCATCACAGCTGACTTCGAGGTTTTCGCCATTTTCAGGTGATACAACCATTTTTATGGTGCTGCACGCATCGACAACAATCGGGCGGCACGACAAAGTGTGCGGGAACATAGGTACTAAGATTAGGGCCTGTAAATTAGGCGTCAGAATAGCGCCGCCAGCGGAGAGGGCGTAGGCCGTTGAACCGGTAGGCGTTGACACTATCATGCCGTCGGCACGTTGGCTGTACATGAACTGATCGTCAATATAGACCTCAAACTCAATCATGTGGGCAATTTTACCCGGATGGAGTACGGCTTCGTTGACGGCGGTGTTGCTCGCCTTGAGCATACCGTGGCGATAGACTTCGGCTTCGAGTAAGAATCTATGCTCGGTATCGAACTCTCCATCGAGTACCTTGGCGAGCGCCTCTTCGAAGGCATCGGGCGGCAGATCGGTTAAAAAGCCTAAATTGCCGCGGTTAACCCCAATCACGCCTAAATCAAAGCGGGCTAATACCCTTGCCGCGCCGAGCATGTTACCGTCACCACCGACGACTATGGCTAAGTCGCAACGCGCGCCAATTTCTAGTAAATCGACCGCTATGATATTGGGTCCTAATTCGGTAGCAACACGCTCTTCCACTAAGACTTCAAAGCCCTGCATTGTCAGCCAATAATGCAGACGCTTTAAGGTTTGGTTGGTCCCTTGGTGGTGAGGTTTGCCGATAAGGCCGATAGTATGAAACTTTGTGGTCATATTTATGCTAGATCTGGCCTTAGGCCTTGAAACGTCAAAATTGATCCCCATAATATGCCCAGAGTATTTCAGAAACAAAGCATTTTTAGCTGGAGTGAAAATGAGCAACGAATCGATTAAAGCAGAACAGGATCTGATCCAAGAGGGTGTAGAGTCTGAAGTATCTACCGCAGAAGCAAGTCTGATCGATGAGCTTACCCAGGCCAATTTCCGTATTGAAGAGCTGGAACAGTTACTCGCTGAAGCTTTGGCGAAAGTTGAAGAGCAGAAGGATTCAGTCATCCGCGCCGCAGCCGAGGTCGATAACATTCGTCGTCGTGCCGCAATGGATGTGGAAAAGGCGAACAAGTTTGCCTTGGAAAAGTTCGCCAATGAGCTTTTGCCTGTGCTTGATAACATGGAGCGCGCGCTAATGGGTACAAACCCAGAAGATGAAGCGACGAAAGCGATTTATCAAGGTGTTGAGTTAACTCAAAAAAGCTTACTCACTGCGGTGGCTAAATTTGGTGTTAAGCAAATTGATCCACAAGGTCAGTCATTTAACCCTGACCAACATCAAGCGATTGGCATGCAGCCAAGCGCCGAGTTCCCAGCGAACACTGTGATGTTGGTGATGCAAAAGGGTTATGAGCTGAATAGTCGCTTGCTGCGCCCTGCTATGGTGATGGTGTCACAGGGTGGCCCTAACCAAGAAAGTGCAACGATAGATATCGAAGCTTAAGCTTTATTGGATCAGCAGCTGTTATAACAGACAGCAACAAAAAAGGACTGCAATTGCAGTCCTTTTTTTATGGGCGGAATTTTTTATTGATAACATTTAGCGTCTTAACGAGATAAGCAAGTTCAGCCTATTGCGCTAGATAAGCATTGATTTGCGCCAGTATGCCTTCGGCATCCAGTTGCAAGTCGTGGATGACTTCCTCTGGCGAGCCATGTTTAATGAACTCGTCTGGCAAACCAATTTGGAGTACGGCTTTAGGCATTTTTAGCTTTTGAAGCTGTTCAAGCACTCCGGCACCCGCACCGCCTATAATGGCATTTTCCTCCACAGTGACTAACACTTCATGGGTTAGTGCCATTTCTTTTACCAGATCAACATCAAGTGGTTTCACAAAGCGCATATCGACAACCGTCGCATCTAAGCTTTCGGCAGCGGTTAATGCCGATGCGAGCAAGGTACCAAAGTTAAGTATGGCAATACGCTTACCGATGCGCTTAATGACACCTTTACCAATTGGCAACGCAGTCATGGACTCGACTTGCATCGCTCCCGTGGCACTACCTCTTGGGTAACGCACCGCACTTGGGCCCGCATCATAGCAATAGCCAGTGTAGAGCATTTGACGACATTCGTTTTCATCGGACGGCGCCATGATCACCATATTAGGGATACAACGCATAAAACTTAAATCGAATGCACCTTGGTGGGTTGGACCATCAGCACCGACGATACCGCCACGGTCAATGGCAAATAACACGGGCAATTGTTGTAGTGCGACATCGTGAATAAGCTGATCATAGGCGCGTTGCAGGAAAGTCGAGTAAATTGCGACTACAGGCTTGAAGCCTTCGCAGGCAAAACCCGCCGCTAAGGTGACGGCATGCTGCTCAGCAATCGCTGCATCAAAATATTGTTTCGGGAAGCGCTGGGAAAACTCCACCATGCCAGAACCCTCACGCATCGCAGGAGTAATCGCTAACACTTTCTCATCTTGTTCGGCAATGTCGCACAACCATTTACCGAAGACTTGAGAAAAGGTCGGTAATCCGGGTTTGGTGGCCGGCTTTTTAAAGAGTGATGGGTCAAACTTAGGCACAGCATGCCAACCGATAGGATCTTTTTCAGCAGGTTCATAACCACGACCTTTTTTGGTCATGATGTGCAGCACCTGTGGACCTTTCAGATTACGCATATTGCGCATGGTCTCGACCAGAGCGTCTACATCATGGCCATCGATAGGACCTATGTAGTTGAAACCTAACTCTTCAAATAGAGTGCCAGGAACGACCATACCTTTGAGGTGTTCCTCAGTGCGCTTGGCCATTTCTTTGATGACTGGCATACCTTTTAACACTTTTTTGCCGCCTTCGCGCAGTGTGGTGTAGAAACGGCCTGACATCAGTTGTGCTAAATGATTGTTGAGGGCGCCGACATTTTCTGAAATCGACATTTCGTTGTCGTTCAGTACCACGAGCATGTCATTGTGCAAGTCGCCCGCGTGGTTCATGGCTTCAAACACCATGCCGCCGGTCATAGCGCCATCGCCGATGACAGCGACAACTTTACGACCTGCTTGTTCTTTTTCTGCAGCTATCGCCATCGCCAGCGCGGCGCTAATCGACGTGCCTGAATGGCCAACGCTGAAAGTGTCGTATTCACTTTCTTCACGCCATGGGAAAGGATGTAAGCCATCTTTTTGCCGAATGGTGTGCATCTTGTCACGTCGACCCGTGAGAATTTTATGGGGGTAGGCTTGATGGCCTACGTCCCAGATCAGTCGATCAAAGGGGGTATTGTAGACATAGTGCAGTGCCACAGTGAGTTCTACTGTGCCGAGCCCAGAGGCAAAATGTCCGCTGGACATGCCAACAGACTTAAGAAGGAACTCGCGCAGTTCATCGGCTACTTGTGGTAAAAGTGCCTGAGGAAGCTGGCGGAGCTCATTGGGGGTGTTGGCCTGCGCCAACACGGGAAACTGAGAAATGTCCAAACTCATAGCGAGATACTTCGACTCTTATTATATTCTTCGCTCAATGATATAGCGGGCGAAGTCTGCAATTAACTGGCTATTGTATGGCAATTTAGCCAGCGCTGATAGTGCCTCTTGGATCAGTTGTTTGGCGGTGTCTTGTGCACCTTGTAGTCCAAGTAGTTGTGGAAACGTACTCTTATTCGATTCAGTATCAGAGCCTTGCGGTTTACCTAGCTCTTCGGTGGTGGCTACGATGTCAAGGATATCGTCTTGTACTTGGAAGGCGAGTCCTACCGCACGGGCAAAATCCATCATAGCAGCATACTGATCTTTTGGCGCGTTTGCGGCGATTAAAGCTAACTCAACGGCGCAGCTGATAAGGGCGCCAGTTTTCATATTATGTAGCTGAGTTAACGCTTTAAGATCAATATGCTTATCGGTCGAGGCTAAGTCTATCGCTTGGCCTCCACACATACCACGATAACCTGAGGCTTTGGCCAATACTCTTACCATAGCAATATGTTGTTCGCTGCTGATCCCTGGTACGGCTTCGGTGACAATTTCAAAGGCTAAGGTTTGCAGAGCATCCCCCGCTAAAATGGCCGTCGCTTCATCAAAGGCGATATGCACGGTCGGCTGGCCACGGCGGAGCTCGTCATCGTCCATGGCGGGTAAATCGTCGTGGATTAATGAATAAGCATGGATACATTCAATAGCTGCGGCGCAAGCATCTAACTTTTCGAGTTCGACCCCAAACATGCGTCCTACACTGTATACGAGGAACGGTCGAATGCGCTTACCTCCCAATAAGGCACCGTAAGTCATGGCGGCTTTTAATTGGGGAGCTGTATCTTCAAGCGTACTAAAACGCTGTTTTAATTGATTATCAACTCGTTGTTGATATTCTTGAATGGTACTGACTAACACGCTTATTCGCCCTCAACGGCATAGGGGGATAGGGGCGCATTTTCATCTTGTTTCAGTAAAATGGCCACTTTTTGTTGGGCTTGTTCGAGTTTTGCTTGGCTATTTCGAACGAGATTGATGCCACGTTCAAATTGTTTTAACGCGTCATCGAGGGAGATATCGCCTTGTTCTAGATCGGCAACGATGCGTTCAAGTTCGCCAAGGGATTCTTCAAAACTAAGATTTTCGGGTTTCTTCGCCACGTTCAGGTTTCCTTTGATTTAGCGGACACAAGGTATATCAGGGCGGCGTAAGGGTCAAATTCAGACTAAAGATATTTGCTCAATAGCACGCTTTGTTACTGAAATTTTTCCAGAAAATATAAATTGTCGCTAAACTTGCTTAGTGTGTGTCCGATAACTGACAATAGTATCATCATTTGTATGGTAATTTTTAACTGGATAAACAAGACTCGTATGTGTGTCGGTGGGATTATCTTATTCGGTAGAATAACTGAGTGTTCTTGCTTACCCAGAGTAAGTATTATGTCGTTTATTACGAAAATTGAGGAGCCGTTGTGGATTTAGCAACAATAATCGGAATTGTGGGAGCCTTTGGTTTTATTCTCGGCGCTATGGTGACCAGTGGCGGCTTGATGATTTTCGTTGATGTGCCCTCGATCCTGATTGTGTTCGGTGGGTCCTTCTTCGTGGTAATGATGAAGTTCACTCTTAAACAGTTTTTAAGCGCCGTTAAAATTGCTTTGAAAGCTTTTGTATTTAAGATTGATAAACCAGAAGACTTGATTGAACAGTCAGTGACTATGGCGGATGCTGCCCGTAAAGGGGGTTTTTTGGCATTAGAAGAAGCGCAAATTAGCAATACTTTTATGCAAAAGGCTGTCGATATGTTAGTCGATGGTCATGATGGTGAAGTAGTGCGTGCAGCTCTAGAGAAGGACATCGCTCTAACGGAAGAACGTCATCGTACGGGGATTGGCATATTTAGAGCCTTTGGCGATGTTGGGCCAGCGATGGGGATGATAGGTACACTCGTTGGTCTCGTGGCCATGTTATCAAATATGGCGGATCCTAAATCTATTGGTCCTTCGATGGCGGTTGCGTTGTTAACCACATTATACGGCGCTATGGTTGCTAACATGGTTTGTCTTCCTATCGCGGATAAGCTAACGCTTAGGATGGGGGAGGAAATGCTCAATCGTAACCTTATTATGGATGCGGTATTGGCGATTCAAGATGGACAAAACCCGCGGGTGATTGAAGGCTTTTTGAAAAACTATCTTGCTGAAAAAAATCGTAAAATCGATACAACGGACGGAGAGTAGCCCATGGCTAAGTGCAATTGTCCACCGCCCGGAGCACCGCTCTGGTTGGCAACATTTGCTGACTTGATGTCGCTGTTGATGTGTTTCTTCGTATTGTTATTGTCATTTTCTGAAATGGACGTGATGAAGTTTAAGCAGATCGCGGGCTCAATGAAGTATGCCTTTGGTGTTCAAAATAAGGTGGAAGTTAAAGATATCCCGAAAGGGACTTCTGTCATTGCCTTAGAATTTAGACCCGGTCGCCCCGATCCGACTCCGATTGAAATCATTAACCAGCAAACGAATGAAATGACTGAACCTGTATTGGATTTCCAAGCGGGTGAAGACGATAGTGCGGGCGGCGTGCAGCAGCAAAATGGTTCTCAGCGGGGTGGCGAAGCGAGTGCTACGGCGCAAGAAGTTGCCGATGCGGTTAAAGCGGAAGCGGCAGCGGCAGCGGCGCAAGAAAAGATCAATCAGCAAGTGAAGAAGATGGCGCAGGAGCTCAATAAAGAGATCACCGATGGAGCGATTGAAATTGAGTCATTAGGTCAGCAGATTATTATTCGTATACGTGAGAAGGGGTCATTTGCTTCTGGCTCAGGTTTCCTGCAGCCTCGATTTAAACCTGTGGTACGCTCAGTCGGCGAATTGTTAAAAGATGTGCCAGGTGTCATCACAGTGTCAGGTTATACGGATGATATGCAAATAAGCGATGAGCTTTATAGTTCTAATTGGGATTTATCCAGCAAACGTGCCGTGGCAGTGGCCCATGAGTTAGTACAGGTCAGCGGCTTTGATTCTAATCGAATGAAAGTGGTTGGTATGGCGTCTAACAATCCGATTGTGCCTAACGATTCTCCGGAAAATCGTGCCCGTAACCGCAGGGTTGAAATTGCTATTGAGCAAGGTAAAGCGAAGGAGTCTGAAGAAATTCAGATCGGTAATTCGCCTTAAGTGTTTAGATACTCCCAATCAAAAGCCGCAATAATCTTGCGGCTTTTTTATCGAGCTAATGTGGACTTTTCCCTTTTTAGTTAACGTGTTATGCATCAAATCGCTGTGGTTGATTTAAATCCATTTGGGCTTTACGTTAATCACATTGAGTGTGTAATCCCTAAGTTTCCTTGACCATCCCTCAACGACTTATTGTTAATAATTCATCTCAAATCACTTATTTTAAGCAGGGCAATTCACACCATTCGAATAGGCTTTAGTGACATTATTTCAGCCTAACTAGCTGCCGTGATTGAGTCATTAATACGCAATGAATACGCAATGAATACGCCATAAATGTGGCCTGTGTCGCTGTTGGCTATGTGCGCTGAAACTCGCCTTTTTAGGTTGCTTGGGTATATAATCCCCCGATTATTCTTTTAACCAATTTTGCTGTTTTAAAATTGCCCGCGGAAATCCCATGAAGTTTATTGTAAAGCTGTATCCAGAAATCATGATGAAGAGCAAGCCTGTACGCATGCGCTTCACCAAAATGCTCGAAACTAACATCCGTAATGTGCTTAAAAAAGTTGACGAAGATGCAAAAGTGCAGCGTCAATGGGACCGCATTATGGTGATGGTACCAAAGGATAAGCCTGAATTGGCCCAAGCTTTCGGTGAGCGTCTGGCGTGTATTCCTGGCATTGCACACGTAGTGCAAGTGGATGAGTACAGCTTTGAATCTGTTGATGATATTTATCAGCAAGTCTTGCCTGTTTACCGTGACCAACTCGCGGGTAAAACCTTCTGCGTGCGAGTAAAGCGTACTGGCGATCATGATTTTAATTCTATTGAAGTTGAACGTTATGTCGGTGGTGGTTTAAACCAGTTTACCGATGCGCTGGGCGTGCGTTTAAAGAATCCGGACATTACCGTTAATTTAGAGATTGAGCGCGATAACCTTTATATGGTGACTAAGCGTATTGAAGGTCTAGGCGGTTTTCCGATGGCAACACAGGAAGATGTATTGTCCTTGATTTCGGGTGGTTTTGACTCTGGCGTTTCTAGCTATCAATTTATCAAAAAAGGCGCTCGTACCCACTACTGCTTCTTCAATCTGGGCGGCGCACAGCATGAAATTGGTGTTAAACAAGTGGCTTACCATTTGTGGAAAACCTACGGTGAATCCCATAAAGTGAAGTTTATCTCTGTGCCTTTTGAGCCTGTGGTTGCTGAGATTTTAGAGCGTATCGATAACGGTCAAATGGGCGTTGTATTGAAACGCATGATGATGCGTACCGCGGCGCGTATCGCCGAGCGTATGGGCATTCAAGCCTTAGTTACCGGTGAAAGTTTAGGCCAAGTGTCTAGCCAGACCCTGACCAACTTAAACGTCATCGACCGTTGTACTGAGCTATTGATTCTACGTCCCTTAATCGCCATGGATAAGCAAGATATTATCAACGAGAGCCGTAAAATCGGCACCGAAGATTTTGCTAAATCAATGCCTGAATATTGCGGCGTAATTTCGCAAAAGCCAACGGTAAAAGCGGTATTAGCTAAGGTTGAAGCGGAAGAGAAAAAGTTCTCTGAGGATTTGATTGATCAGATCATCGCCCAATCTGTCACTATCGATATCAGGGAGATCGCAGAACAAATGGATACTCGGATTACTGAGACAGAAACGGTTGCCAGTATCGATACCAACCAAGTGGTCATTGATATTCGTGCTCCTGAAGAAGAGGAAAGCAAACCGCTGCAAATTGAAGGTATTGAGATAAAGCGCATCCCATTCTTCAAGTTAGCGACTCAGTTTGCCGATCTCGATAAGCAAAAGACTTATTTGCTCTATTGTGAGCGTGGGGTGATGAGTAAATTGCAGGCATTGTATTTAATCGAGCAAGGCTACACGAACGTGAAAGTGTATCGCCCATAAGTCGGGCGAAAACCTGCCCATTGCCGTATATCGTCAGTGGGATTGATTTGTTATTCAAGTACAAAAAAGCCGCATATTAATGCGGCTTTTTCTTTGCTCTTACTGAGCGTGACCTGAATTTCAGTGTCGTTTAGGTTATTCGGCTTTAACGACCTGCTGATGAGATGTGACATCATCTGTGGCAATCAACAGAGTGGCTTCTTGTAGCACTTCTTGGTGCATTTTATTCATTGCAGCGGTTAAATCTGCAGTGATATTGGCTTGCAAGTCGCTTGTGTCGATGACGATTTCGTCAACGAGTACATTTGCACTGGCATTAAAGCTGAGTGCTGAGACTAATATTAACGCAAACGCCGATTTTAAATTGAACATAGTCGCCTCCGGGCTGACAAATTAACGCTGTCAGACATTCCCATCATCAACTTTGAGATTGTCTAACTTAGGTATTTCATAGCTATGGATGTTTCATCGCTATTGGTGTTTCGTTGATAAGCTGTTTCATTGGCGCAAAATTTAACCAAAAACGCTGGCCTTTACAAACGATTAAATGTAACAATACGGATTAGAAAAACTAATTAAAAAACGAGACTGAGATCACTATGTCGAGACGATTACCACCGCTTAATGCGGTTAAAGCTTTTGAGGCAGCCGCGCGGCATTTGAGCTTTACGCGGGCAGCGGAAGAATTGTTTGTTACACAGGCTGCGGTGAGCCATCAAATAAAGGCATTAGAAGATTTCCTCGGATTAAAATTATTTCGTCGAAAGAACCGTTCTTTGCTATTAACCGAAGAAGGGCAAAGCTATTTTCTCGACATCAAAGATATCTTTATTCAGCTTGCCGATGCTACCGACAGATTACTCGCCCGCAGTGCGATTGGTTCGCTGACGGTCAGTATGTCACCCAGTTTTGCGATTCAATGGCTAGTGCCACGTTTGGCTAAATTCAGTGAGAAAAATCCCGATATCGATGTGCGAATTAAGGCCGTTGATACTGAAGCGAGTTCATTAACCGATGATGTGGATGTGGCTATTTATTATGGCTTAGGTAATTGGCCTGGGCTACGTGCAGATAAGCTCAGAAACGAAGTGCTTATTCCCGTGTGTTCGCCCATGTTGCTCAATGGTCCTAAACCACTCTCAAAACCGAGCGATTTAAAGTATCACACGTTATTACATGATATGAATCGTCACGATTGGCAGGCGTGGTTTAGGCAATGTGGCATTACCGATATTAATGTGAATCAAGGACCTATTTTCAGTCATTCGTCTTTGGTATTGCAGGCGGCGGCCCACGGTCAAGGGGTTGCCCTGGGTTACAGCGTGCTGGCACGCCCCGATATTAAAGCTGGGCGGCTTGTGTGCCCATTCCAAGAAGTCTTGGTCAGTAAAGATGCTTATTACTTAGTTTGCCAACAAAACCATGCTGAGTTAGGTAAAGTGGTGGCGTTTCGTGAATGGATGTTAGACATGTTTGCCGAGGAGTCTCGCAGTGAGTTGTTGCCCGGATAAGCCGATTTATGTATTAGAAGGGGAGCCTGCGAGTACTTTGATTTTATTGGCCCACGGTGCGGGTGCTAACATGGATTCTGATTTTATGCAGGCCATGTCGGCGGGATTCGTTGCTCAGGGCTTCCGAGTGATGCGCTTTAATTTTCCTTATATGCAGGCGAATGCAGTCGATGGCAAACGGCGTCCACCGGACCGTGCGCCTAAATTGCTTGCGTGTTTTACACATATGCTCGATATCGCCCACTCACAACCACAAGTTGAACGTGTGGTGTTAATGGGGAAATCCATGGGCGGTCGTATGGCGGCCCTATTAGCCTGTGATCCTGCATTAGCGGCGCGCATCGATAGGGTGATTTGTTTAGGTTATCCTTTTGTGCCACTCAAAGGCGGCGAGCCTAGATTGGAACCTTTGAATGAATGCCAAGTCCCAGTATTAGTCGTACAGGGGGAGCGGGATAAGTTTGGTGGCAAAGCGCAGATCCCAAGCTGGCCCTTGAAAGCTGAGATAGGATTGGTTTGGATAACCGACGGCGATCATAGTTTTGTCCCAAGAAAGTCGTCAGGCACCAGTGAAGCCACTAACCTTGCACGTGCTATTGATTTATCAAGTGATTTTATTCGTGAGCTTGATGTTGAGCGAATAAATGTTGAATGAGTTAATCCCATTCCAGCAGGAGCGTTAAATGCGTAAAGGTTTATTGTTACTCGCCGCCGTGAGCGGATTCTTAGCCGTCGCTTTAGGGGCTTTTGGTGCCCATGGTTTAAAAGCGGTCGCGCCACCAAACTTAATTGAAGTCTTTAACTTAGGTGTGCAATATCATTTCTACCATACCTTTGCCCTCATCATGGTTGCATTCTCGGGCCAATGGTTAACCTCGCGTTTACTGGACTGGTCGGCATATCTCTTTGTCGCAGGCATAGTACTATTTTCGGGCTCACTATATGGACTGGCTTTGTTTGGGACTAAGTGGTTAGGTCCTATTACGCCTATGGGTGGTGGTTGTTTCTTACTCGGTTGGTTATTATTTGCCGCCGCGGTATGGCGTCACAAAGTTATCGATGGTCATGAGTCTTAATCGCTGATGCTTATGTGAGTTAATAGGCTTAGGGTGCACCTAAGCCTTTTTTATTTCTCTAATCGCAATTCAAGGTTCAGCAGTAGGCAAATAGGGCATTTGTGGATTGAAATTGGTATACTGGCGCCCAAATCGATAGTCAGCCAATGCTTTGGCTTGGATTTCTCAGGGATCCCCATGAAAAACCTATTTTTATTTTGCCGCGCAGGCTTTGAAAAAGAATGCGCTGCAGAAATCCAACAGCGAGCCGGTGAGCTCAATGTGGGTGGCTTTGTTAAGGCCAACAATAACGACGCTTATGTTGTATACCAATGTTTTGAAGACGACGCTGCCGATACGTTAGTCAAACAACTACCTTTAGACTCGCTCATTTTCGCCCGCCAGATGTTTGCTGCTAGCGACTTGTTAGTCGACTTGCCTGAAAATGACAGAATAAGCCCAATCGTTGCGGCGCTCAGTGACGTCAGCAAAGCGGGTGAAGTGCGGGTTGAAACACCTGACACTAACGAAGCGAAAGAGCTCTCGGCTTTTTGCCGTAAGTTCACTGTGCCTTTACGCCAGCATTTGAAAAAATCGGGTAGCTTGCTCGCGCAGGAAAATCCCAAACGTCCGATTATCCACGTGTGTTTTATTGGCCCCGGCCGTGCCTATGTGGGTTATTCCTATAGCAATAACAGTTCGCCACATTTTATGGGCATTCCACGCCTTAAAATGGCGGCGGATGCACCGAGTCGTTCTAGTCTGAAACTCGACGAAGCCTTTGGCCAATTCGTGCCTAAGGAAGAGCAAGAAGAGCGTATTCGCAGTGGCATGAACTCAGTGGATTTGGGCGCTTGCCCTGGTGGCTGGACTTATCAACTGGTGCGTCGCGGCATGTTTGTGTCGGCAGTTGATAATGGCCCTATGGATGAAAAACTGATGGAAACGGGCCAAGTGAAACATTACCGTGAAGACGGTTTCCGTTTCGAACCGCAACGTAAAAATATCTATTGGCTGGTGTGCGACATGGTTGAGAAACCTGCGCGTGTTGCCGAACTGATTGAAGCTTGGGCGATTAACGGTTGGTTTAAGGAAGCGATTTTTAACCTTAAATTACCGATGAAGAGCCGTTATAAAGAAGTGACAGCTATCCTTGAGACAATGCAGACGATTCTTAAAGAGAATGGTGTGACCGATTTTAAAATACAGTGTAAGCATCTTTATCACGACCGTGATGAAGTGACAGTGCATTTATGGCTACGTCCTAATACCGCGTGGAATTAATTGCTGCGCTAACCCTGCGGTGATCTTGTTGTCGCTAGAATGGTAATAGTCATGCGGGTTTAAAGCCACGCAGGTTTAAAAGCTAGATAACAAAAAGCCCCAAAGGAAACTTTGGGGCTTTTTTGTGTTTACTCATTTGAGTTTCAAGCGCTTGCTTCTTTATAAGCTTTTGCTTGAACACGCGCGTTATACGCTCGTCTTAAACGCGCTCAGCATTGAGATCACAGACGCTCAAGCACCGCTTGCGTGAAGTCAGTCGTGCCGTGAGTGCCGCCTAAATCGCGAGTCGTACGGTCGCCTTCTTCGATCACTGCAGATACCGCTTTACGGATTTGCTCAGCTTTGTCAGCCATACCTAAGTATTCTAGCATTTGGATAGACGCTAAAATCACTGAGGTTGGGTTTGCGAGGTTTTTGCCAGCGATATCAGGCGCACTACCGTGAACGGCTTCGAAAATCGCAGCATCACGGCCAATGTTTGCACCTGGCGCCATACCTAAACCACCCACTAAACCAGCACACAGATCCGATAAAATGTCACCGAATAGGTTAGTCGTTACGATCACATCGAAGTTTTCTGGGTTCATAACTAACTTCATGCACGTTGCATCGACGATCATTTCTTCTGTTTTGATGTCTGGGTAACGTAGGCTCACTTCGCGGGCCACTTTCAGGAACAGGCCAGAAGTTGACTTCATAATGTTGGCTTTGTGTACAATAGTGACTTTCTTACGGTTTTCTTTGCGAGCTAGTTCGTAGGCGAAAGTGGCGATTTGCTCAGCACCTTGGCGAGTGACGATACTGGTTGCTTCTGCCGTTAAACCATCTTCAGACACTTTTTGACCATGGCCAGAATACATGCCTTCGGTGTTTTCACGTACTGTGATGATATCGATATTTTCGTAACGGGCTTGGGTACCTTTGAAAGACAGTACTGGGCGTACGTTAGCATACAGACCGAATTTCTTGCGCAAGGTTACGTTGATAGAAGTAAAGCCTTCACCAACGGGAGTCGTCAGCGGCCCTTTCAGCGTGATACGGTTTTTTTCAATGAGTTCTAAAGTGCGAGCTGGCAGTAACTCGCCTTGCTTTTCAAGTGCAGTCAGGCCGGCATCGGCAAATTCATATTCAAAATCACAGCCCGCTTTATCAAGAATTTTTAAGGCTGAATCAATAATACTTGGGCCAATTCCATCACCTGGAATTACGGTTATCGTTCTTTTTGACATGGAGAAGTCCTTCCACGGTTCGTCGTTACTGCAATTGTCTGCCCCAGTGCTAACTGGATAGCAGGACTATGAATTTGGTATTTTTTCTGCCTATTATTTTAACCATCTTTGGTCAAACTTCACAGGAAATAGTGAGCAATATCACGATTTTTTATGTGGTATAACTTGTAAAAATACTGGGTTCTCACCATGATGGAGAGCCAATGGTTAAAAAAGTCTACTTTAGTCTAACAAATATATAAAAGAGGAAGACATTGAAGTTAATCCCTATCACATCTCTGGTTTTGTTATCCCTTGGAATATTGCCAGCAGTGCAGGCTGAAACCAGCACTAAACCGCTCACCCTAACAGACATTATGCATTTTGAATCCCTTGAAAAGCCGGTTATTGCAGACAAGGGGCAAGTCATCGCGGTCGAGTCTGCGCCCGATCGCGGGGATAGTCACGTCATTGTGAAAAATGTCCTGTCGCAGCAAAGCTATCAAATCTCGGGGGGGTCAGCTCCCTTGGTGAACCATGATGGTCGTTATGTGGCTGTGGTGGTTAAACCGAGTTTGCTTACGCGTGAGACGAGTGATGTCAAGGCGAAGAAAAAACTTAAGTCCGACATGGTGTTGCTCGATACTCAAACTGGCACGCAAACTCGCTTCGAGCGTGTGAAGGAATTTGTGTTCAGTGATGACGGTAAGCATCTGGCGATTTGGTTTGAGGCTGATGAAGAGTCCAAAAAAGAGGCTGAGCCTAAAACGACCGAAAAACTCGCTGAAGCAGGCACACAAAGCCCTGCGAATATTGATAAGCCAAAGGTCGATAAGTTTGACCAAGGTCGACGTTTTACGTTGCTCAGTTTAGAAGACCAAACAAAGCGAATTGATGTCGAGCAGGTTACTGACTATGTTTTTGATAAGGCAAGCCGTAGACTCGCGCTGGCAGTGAACGATATCACCAATAAGCAACATCAATTGCAGTTAGTCGATTTAAACACTCACAAAAAAACCGTTGCCTTTGATTCGCTTAGCCAACAGATTGGTGCGTTAGCGCTGGCTAAAAATGGTCGTTGGCTTGCATTTACGCAGGGCAAAGACAGCGAGTTACCTTATGGCCGCAGCTATCAGTTATCGCTGGTCGATTTGCAGTCTGGCAAAATCAGTACCCCCCCTGAGTCACCCGAGTGGAAACTTAATCGCTACACAAGTTTAAGCTTCTCATTGGATAGCGAACGGCTGTTCTTTGGCCGCGTACCTGAGGTGAGTCAGCTGCTCAGTTTGCAGAAGATCACCGAAGAAAAAGACCTGTTCGATACAAATATTGTCACCGGACAGCGTGGGCTTAAGGTGTGGCATGGGGATGATCCTCGTATTAAGCCTAATGAAATCAAGCAATATGAGGATGAGCAAAAACGCACTTACCTTGCGGTATTGCATTTAGGCTCAAATAACGTGGTGCAGCTTGGCGATAAAACTGTTCCAGATGTGACGATTTCACAACATAAACGTTTTATGTTGGCCAGTTCAGATTTGCCCTATCGCAAGATGGCAACTTGGGCAGGGTTCTACCAAGATTATTATCTGGTCGATATTAATACTGGCAGTAAAGTGCCATTTTTGACACAACAGCCGAGTGATGCCGAGCCTACGCTGTCGGGAAATGGCAAGTATGTGGCTTATTATCAGCAAGGTAATGTGTATCTCTATGATATTGCTCAGGATCGTCGTACTAATCTCACAAAATCCCTAAAGGTCAGTTTTGCCGATGAAGACCACGATTATCCATCCAGCGCTCCAGGATATGGTTTTGGTCCTTGGCTTAAAAATGATGCGGGTTTCTTGGTTTACGACAAATACGATGTTTGGCAGTTTAATACCGAATCTAAGGCGGGTTTTGCCTTAACCGCAGGTAAAGGGCGCACTCAGAAAATTCAATATCGGCTTGAGGGCTTAGTCGATAATCCCGATGAGCCGACAGAGCTTGCCTATAACGCTACGGTTTTACTCCACGGTTATAGTGATAAAACCAAGGCCGATGGTTTTTATCAAGCCACCTTGGGTGAAGCAGGCGTGAAGACGTTGATGCAAGGTGAGTATAAGCTGACAGTATTGGGACGCAGTAAAGACGCCGATACTATCGTGTTTTCTAAGGAACGTTTTGACTTATTCCCTGACTTGTATACGGCCAGCTATAGCGCACCGCAAAATGCAGTTAAGCAAACCGATTTAGATAAGCAGCGTCAAGCATTTAACTGGAGCCAATCCGAGTTAGTTCACTGGACAAATGGCGATGGTAAACCGTTAGATGGCGTGCTGATCAAGCCGACGAATTATCAAGCGGGTAAGCGCTATCCTGTACTGGTTTATTACTATCGCTTTATGACGGATAGACTGCATGCCTTCCCGCAGATGAACATTAACCACAGACCTAACTTTGCTTGGTACATCAATAATGGCTATGCGGTGTTTCTACCGGACATTCGCTTTGAAATTGGTTACCCAGGGGCGAGTTCAGTACAAGCGCTCACGTCTGGCGTGCAAAAGCTGATTGAGATAGGAATTGCTGATCCCGATGCTATTGGTTTGCAAGGTCATTCTTGGAGTGGCTATCAAACGGCGTTTGCCATTACTCAAACTAAGATGTTTAAGGCGGCGGTTGCAGGTGCTCCAGTATCGAACATGACCAGTGCCTATAGCGGTATTCGCCACGGCACAGGTATTGCGCGTCAGTTCCAATATGAAACCGGACAGAGTCGTATTGGCGCAAGTTTGTTTGCCGCGCCGCAAAAGTATATTGAAAACTCGCCAGTATTTTATGCTGACCGTATTCAAACGCCTTTGATGATCATGTTTGGTGATAAGGACGATGCAGTGCCTTGGGAACAAGGTGTTGAAATGTACTTAGCCATGCGCCGTGCGGGTAAAGAAGTGGTGTTCTTACAATACGAGGATGAGCCGCATCACTTGAAAAAGTACCCGAACAAGCTCGATTACAGCATTCGCATGATGCAATATTTCGACCATTATCTGAAGGGAAAACCCGCGCCAGAATGGCTCAGCAAAGGTGAAGCCTATGTCGAGTATAAGGCCGATGATGAATAGGCAATTGGTTTAGTTGTTTTACAACTGAGTCAATTCGTTGATTGTCAAAATAAAAACGCCACCGATTCGGTGGCGTTTTTATTTAACTGTCAGTCGTATTTATTTACTGGTTAATGTCTCTTGGGCAGAGCTGAGGACTGTGTCAGTATCTGCATCGAGATATTGCTTATAGGTATCTTGGCCCCAAGCAATCAATTGATCATTTTCAAAAATAAGTGGGGTACATTCCTCTTTCGTGGTTACACCGTCTGATTTTTCATGGTGAGTGCGATAAAAGAGCACCTGTAGCTTGGTTTCTTTTACGGCTTTGGCCTCTGAAAAGTCAGCTTTACCTAGTAACTGTTTTACTGAAACGATATTTTGCCCTAGCGCTAACTCGTTCATTTTTTGGCTGTTATAGGACTGTCGGTCCTCCCAACTCATGTCATCTGGCGTAGGTTCATAAACGAGTACCACCACAGCGACAAAGGCGACGTAGGCGGCGAAAATGCTACCGATGATTACCGAAACTTTTGATTTCATTTACAGTTATTCCTTTACCTCATTAAATGAGTCACGTTATTACGTCCATAAAATACGCTTTTGTTGTTCTAAGGTAAATGCGTTAATTGCAACTTTATATTAACAGATGTTTAGGCAGGATTGATTGGGGTTTTCAGGCAGATAGTTATTATCAGGCAAGGAGTTCATCACGCGAAAATCTTTTAAATTAATATTGAGTGGCAGGTCTGTTTGTAACTGTGCGAGCTTATAGCTGAGTCTTGCCATCTCCTTACCTTCGGCAAGTTTTTTGGCTTGTTTAGCGCCTAAGTTAGATAGCGATGAAAACAAGGTTGGTAAGCTTCTAAAGGTTTTCAATAATTCGGCAGCCGACTTAGGGCCTATGCCCGCAATACCAGGAATTTTATTACCGCTATCGCCCGCTAATGCCATCAAGTCGAGAAATTGACTGCGTTCGACACCGAGTTTTTGTTCCAATGCAGCGATATCTAAGTACTGCTGATTAAAGTGATCCCACTGGCTGATTTGGCGATGATTAAGCTGACTAAACCCTTTGTCGGTGGACACTATAATGGCTTCACCCTGCGCTTTGGCGGTTTTTATCGCTAGAGTGGCAATCACATCATCGGCTTCAGCCGCCGCATAAATAGAGCCAATGTTCATCATGGTTAAGTGATCTTGCAGTGCAGCAAGGCCTTTTGCCAGCGGCTCAGGCATAGGTTTACGGCCTTTCTTGTAATCGGGGTAAAGCTGTTTACGCCATGAAACTTCATCCCCATCCCACACGATAGCCACATGGGTAGGGCGATGCACCCGCAGCAGTTTAGTGCACGCCAAACTGACGCGCTCTGTGAGACTTTGCATATCGGATTCATCGGGGATCGCCGCATAAATGCGGCGAACCAAGTTGAGACCATCGATGATTAAAAACTTGTTCATGGGGTGTTGTTGCTTCGCTCTCTATTTCACTATTTGATAGCAAGGAATATAGGCGCTTCCTGGAAGCTTCATTCTTTGTTGTTGTACAAATGCACTTAAAAGTTTATCCATCATATCCATGAGCTTAGGATCGCCTTTTAATTGGAAGGGGCCATCACGCTCTATGTGCTTGATTGTTTCTGACTTGACGTTACCCGCCACTATACCCGAAAACGCTTTACGCAGGTTGGCGGCAAGTTCGGCTTTATTGGTTTGGAAGTGTAGATCTAAGTTTGCCATCACTTCGTGGCTTGGGATAAAAGGTAACTGAAACTCAGACTCAATCTTCAGTGCCCACTGATATTGGTAAGCATCACCCGTTGAGCGGCGATAGGCTTTTACTTGCTCCATTCCTTGCTTCATGATGCGTGCCACTTCAGTGGGATTATCTATGATAATTTGGTACTTTTTCTGAGCTTCGGGTCCTAAGGTTGAGGCAATAAACTCATCAATCTTAATGAAGTAATCTGCGCTCTCCGTTGGGCCTGTGAGTATCAGCGGGAAAGGCGTTTGTTGGTTTTCTTCGTTAAGTAAAATACCCAATATATAGAGCAATTCTTCAGCTGTGCCAGCACCGCCAGGGAAGATAATAATACCATGGCCTAAGCGCACGAAAGCTTCGAGGCGCTTTTCAATATCGGGTAAGATCACCAGTTCATTGACAATTTGATTCGGTGGCTCGGCGGCAATAATACTTGGTTCAGTTAAACCAATATATCGTGCATTTTTAATCCGTTGTTTGGCATGACCTATCGCCGCACCTTTCATCGGACCTTCCATCGCGCCAGGACCACAGCCAGTGCAAATATCTAATTCTCTCAGGCCAAGTTGATAACCTACCTCACGTGTGTACTGGTATTCAATGGCATTAATACTGTGTCCGCCCCAACAGACGACCACATTAGGGTCTTTCATCGGTGCTATCGCCCTCGCATTACGCAGAATATCAAACACCACATTGGTGATATGGTGGGCATTGGTCAGATTAATGTGTTTTAGTGAGTCATATCTATCACTGATATAAAGGATATCGCGTAAGACTGAGAATAGATGTTCTTGAATTCCCGTGATAATTTGACCATCGACAAAGGCTTGTTCGGGGGGATTGATCAGTTCTAATTTTACACCACGCTCCCGTTGTAGAACGTTGATGTCGAAATCATGGTATTGCTCGAATAGGGCTTTAGAGTTGTCGGTTTTTAAACCCGCGGCAAGCACTGCTAAGGAGCAGTTGCGGTACAGTTGGTATAGGGCACTTTTGGCACTATTTTTGAGTCGATCAACTTCAAGTTGCGAAAGCTGATCCATGCTGCCTTTTGGGCTGACTTTTACTATCATTTACCACTCCTTCGTCATGACAGGAGTGATTAGAGGAGGCGTATAGTGGGGCTTAATTATACGTCAATCACAACCCTGTCTCTGCTTTCGTGTTTCGCTTTGTAGAGTGCTGCATCGGCGCGTTCAAAGGTCTCATGTATGAGTTCACTTCCCATAACTTGCGCAGCCCCTATAGATACTGTAACTGTAATTCTCTGATTTTTAAATTTAAATGGAATATTTTTTACTTTCTCGCGCACTCTGTTTAAAAGTTGAGCGATATCAGCAGGGGCCACATCAGGTAATAGCAGTACAAATTCTTCGCCGCCATAGCGGGCTACAAATTCTGTATCTCGCAGGGAGTTTTTCAATGCCATTGCTATAACTTGCAAGGTTTTATCACCTGTGCTGTGGCCAAAACTGTCGTTGATAGTTTTGAAGTGATCGATATCGGCAACGGCAACCCACAACGGGGACTTATGCCGTTGATAGTTACGGTATTCTAGCTCCATGCGCTCTTCTAATGCCGCACGGTTAGGCAATTGAGTTAAGCTGTCGAGTAAGTTGAGTTTTTGTTGTTCAAACAAACGCTCTTTGTAGGTGTTAGCCTCACTACTTAACTCATTAAGCTCTTTGCGCATTGTCTCCATCGACTTGCGCAGCAGAGCTTGCTCTCTTTGCTCTAGGGCTTCTTTACGGGCTAATGCCGAGCGGATAGAGTTAAGTTGCTCTGTTAGTTGAGCTTTAAGGTCAACGACGTCTTCCACATCGATAATGATTTCACCGGCGTTGTCGACGCGGGTGTTAATCTCACGATTCAGCTGGGTTTTTAATTGGAAGCTACGTTGATTGTGATTGTAAGACTCGCTCACCACCTCACGTACCGCGGCTAAGGCATCATTGAGTGCAAACAAAAACTCTTGGGATGCCGATTTCTCGCGGGCGATGTTATCAAGCAATAACGCTAAAATGGTTTGGTAGGCTTCGAGCAAGCTATCAACTTCAATCTCAGAAGAGAGTACTTCTTTGATCACTAATACTTGGTCACGTTGATCTTTACGGAACTCGATTTCTGAAATCATCTGCGCCAGCTCATGGGCTAGTTGCCTGTGCTTTGGTAAGACATCGAGTTTTTCAGATTCGCTAAATTGTAGCTGTAATATGGTTTCGTAGAAGCCAATGATTTGCTTAACTTTGGGTATATATTCCCACACAGTATGAAAAGGTTTCGCCAGATCTTGCTTGAAGTAATTGACTTCTTTTTTGAGCTTTTCAGGTGCAGAGTTAACACGTTGGATCTGACGGATCACCTGTGATAAACCAGTACGACTCTCTTCGAGTTGTACCATCACATGGTGATATTGGCCTTTTAGCAGGCGCTCGACATCAACTAATTCTGGCAATGCCTCATCGACTCGCTCAAACGTATTTAAGTTATGGCGCAGTTTGGCGAGTTTATTATCCAGCTCAAGATTTTGCCCTTTACAGGCGAGGCTTAAGTGACCAATAAATTGGAGTAATGTCTGTAACTTTGCATTTCTATCTTCATTAACTTCATCAAGGGCAAGTTTGGCCGAATGGAGTTTCTGTTGCAGCAAGGCAAGTTGTGAAACTGTAGCGCTTGAATCCTTCATCCTGAGTATTGTCCTAACTCTGCAAGGCTAAAAAACATGACAATCCTATGTCCAGATTAGCTGTTAACTCATATGATACTAATGTTATAACACTGGGCGTAGAGTGCAAATGCGATTTGCCTGTGACTCTGTGATTAATTACCGATATTGATCAAATATTTTCCAATAATTGCCTATCTTGGTTATTTTCCCAGCAAGGCCAGCGAATATCTTCTTTATTGCCGTTGGTCTCTAATCTGATTAATCCACGCTCAATGCCTTTTTCAAGGTGTAAAAATAACGGATTTGCAAATAAGCTCAAAGGAACAAAGTCGAGGGCTCTGAGAGCGACATAATAGTCGTTATTGCCACCTAAACTACGGGCACAGGCAAGCGCCATCTGCACTGTTTCAAATTTTAATTTCGCGGCCATTTTAATTTCTGATTTCGCTAAAAGTGGCAAATGCGCAAAGCCAAGACGGAAATGATGTGTGATTTGCTGTTCATCGAGTTTCAGGCGTACTTGGCTGAGTATTTGTTTCGGCTCAATAGGTTGCGTGAACCGAACCGCAAATACCCCTTGGCGTACCACATAAACAGATGCTGCGAGTGCATCCGTTAGATGATTGGCAATTTGCGCTGTTACTGCATCACTAAAATATTGGCCGTAGTCCAGATCCGCCGTAAGTTGGGTGGGGAAGGCGATAATCGCGAGTGCCGTTGTGGATTCCTGACTTTGATTATGGCTTAAGTGCGCTAATAATGCGGCATACCCTAAATTGTGAGTGAAGGGCTCCTGTAGCGTTAATTGAGTTAATGCCGCGTTTTTAGCCGTTATTTTGCGGCGATTTTGTAGCATGAAAATAATCACTAGCAGCAAGAGTCCGGCAATAAGGCTGCAAATGAGCAGTAGCGTGTGAGTGTTGTTGCTTTCTTTCACTGTCTCAACGAGTTTTCCCTGTAGCATGTTGAGCTCAAGTTTAAGCTGTTGCTCTGCAAGGGCAGAGGCCGACACTGGGGAGTCTTTATCTGTCTCCGCAGGCTTTTTACTTAGCTCAATGATACGGGCTTGGGCATCGATGGTTTTTGATAATTCACCTAATTTTTGCGCCGCCGAGGCGATAAGGGTGAGTGCGGATTTTTGTTCATCGACCAGTTTTAAATCGACCGCGAGTGCTAATGCGATATCGGCATGGACCATCATCAGCGGCCAATCTTGGTTGGTTTGGGCGATTTCACCAATTAAGAGTTCGTTATAAACTTGATAGTGATGGCTTTGTTTTTCTTTGAATATTTGATTGGCCATCAGTAAATATTTTAGGGCGTTAACATTGTCTTTAATATTTGAGTAGGCTTGTCCTAAATTATGGAAATTAAGCCCCTGTGCGATGTAGTTACCGCGTTTTGCATCTAATTGCTGGGCATTTAGGTAGTAATCAATCGCTTTATGCCAATCCCCTTGTTCGCCATAGACCATAGCGATCACTGTCATACAACTTGAAAGATAAGTGTCATTGCCCATTTTTTTAAAGCCAGCCGCGGCTTCATGAGCGTTTTTAAGCGCTTCATCCCACTGCTTTAAATCACGGTATACCTTTGAAAGTTGTAATTGCAGATTGGTTTTCATTGATGGGTAATTAGAACGATTGGAGATCCGAATCGCTTCACTATAATGCTGTAATGATTTTGTAAGCTGCTGATTAAAGTTGTAATAAAAGCCAAGCCTCGCTTCAGCCGCCGCGATTAAATAATCGTTTCTGAGTTTATAGGCAATGTCGCGGTATGTGTGGAAGTGCATCAGTGCTGGCACTTCTTGGCGGATCAATAAATGTAAGCCACCTAGATGTTCATGAATATTGTGTTTAAGAATTAATGCTTCGATGTCATAGCTGTCGTTGATGCGGGTGAGCGCTTCATTATAAAGACCAATCGCTTCTTGATATTTCTGTTCCGTACGGCCAAGGTAACGGCCATTTAACATGGCGACCATGGCAAGTTCGTAGGGCGATTGCGCCGCAGTCGATAGGAGTTCAATCAAGCTTTTTGCGTTTTGAAAATCGACCTTGGTTTTAACGTTTGGCTCCATATTGAGGCGGGCCAGTAAATACAAAATCTGTTCAAATTCGAGTGGATTGTAGCCTTGCTCTTGGGCTGCGCGCTCAAATTGGTCACGGTTTTGAAATGCGAGGGGAAAGGAAATCGTTTTGTTGAGTGCATCATACATTTGCTGCGGTGATTCTCTTAACTCAACCTCATCCGCTTCGAGATCTCGGCTTTGGACTGTAAAAGGCAGTGACAGCAACAGAGTAAATAAAATAACCGTGAGTTTTTGCATTTGAACTGTGATTCCTCATTCCTTTAGTCAAGGAACTTATTTTGTTAGCTTTTGTTAGCGCCTAATGAGGATGCTACATCGACTTGTTATACTTGGAAAAATCATAAGAAGCATAATAACAGAAGGAAGCAAGAGTGAAACCCAACAGACTATCAATCTTGATATTGAGCGCATTATTTTCGGGTCAAGTATTGGCCGATGTGAAATACCAAATCGACCTTATTAAACCCGAACACCATATTGCCCAAGTGAGTGTCACTTTTCCTGAAGTGAAGACGAACGATTTTACGGTGAATCTCCCTGTGTGGCGGACGGGCAAATATCAAGTATTGCCTTTGGCCGATGGTGTGCGCTTATTTAGTGCTAAAGATAGTCAAGGTCATGAACTGCGATGGAAGCGCACCGCGAGCGGTGAATGGCAAGTGGCGCTCACGCAGCCAACCCGTGTTACCGTCAGTTATCAATTGTACGCTAATGAATTAGGCCAAAGGGTGCGCCATATTGACGCGAGCCATGCCTATTTGGATGCTAGCGGTGTGTTCATGTACAGTCCGCAATTTCGCTCTGAACCAATATCCGTAGAATTAAAAGTGCCTAAAAATTGGCAAAGTTACTCTGGGATGTCATCGGGTAAGGCCGCTCATTCCTTTATTGCCCCTAATTATGATGTGTTGATCGACTCCCCGATTGAAACTGGTGTGAGTACTCATAAACAATTTAGTGCTAATGGTAAAAACTATGAATTGGTGTTTTGGGGGGAAGGTAACTATGACACGGACAAAATAGTAAAAGATCTTAAAGCCTTAAGCGGTCAAGCTAAGGTGATTTGGGATGATTATCCTTTTGATCGTTACGTTTATATGGTGCATGCAACGAGTGGTGCCAGTGGCGCGACAGAACATTTAAACTCTACTGTCATTCAACTGCCGCGCTTTAGTTTCCGTGAACGCAAGGACTACCTGCGCTTTATTAGCACTGCATCCCATGAGTTTATCCATACCTGGAACGTGAAGGCTTATCGCCCCGAGGGATTAGTTCCCTATGATTATCAACATGAAAATATGACGGAATTACTGTGGATGGCTGAAGGTTCTACCAGTTATTTTCAAGATCAGTTGCTGTTGCGGGCTGGAGTGATAACAGCTAAAGAGTTCCTCGAAGATTTAGCCAAGCGCGTCGAGAAAAACCAACTCAATCCGGGTCGTGAAACTCAATCTGTGGCAGAGGCGAGTACTGGGGAGTGGAGCAGTATCAGTGGCGATTATGCCATTAACCACAGTGTAAATATTTACTCAGAGGGTTACTTAACCTCTTTAGCCTTAGATTTTTCATTGCTTCAAGACTCCGAGCTTAAGTATTCATATCGCGATGTGCACCGTCGTTTATATCAAGAACATCGCGTACCAAAAGGCTATGGTGTTAGTGATGTTCAGTACATTCTTAAAGACTTATCTGGCAAAGATTATGCGTCTTGGTGGCAAGCCAATGTGAATAGTCCCATGAGTTTAGATTTCCCAGAATTATTATCACAGGCAGGGTTAAATCTGTCCTATGGTAAAGATTCAAAAGCTGAGGCATTTGCGGGAATGACCTTGAGCAGTACCCATGGCTCTTTAGTGTTAGACCAAGTGTTGCGTAATGGTCCTGCTTGGCAAGCGGGCATAGTTGCGGGGGATGAAGTATTAGCGATTAATGGTCTCAAGGTGACTGCTGCGGGTTTCTATAAGCGCATCAAAGACTTTAAGGTTGGCGATAGTGTAGAGGTGATATTATTTAGCAACGATAAAATCAAGCAAGTACAGCTCACCCTTGGCGAGCAGCAAAGCGGTAAGCTAGTGCTCAAGGGGGATGCAAAAGCGACTAAACAGCAAAAAGCTTTCTTCAAGACTTGGTTAGGCATTGATTGGCCATTTGACAATAAAGGCGAGTTAGCGACTAAAGCTTAATGTGGTTAGGACTTCATCTTTAGCATCTAAATGCCTTTGTCTTAAAGCCACCTAAAGTAAAATCGTCATAAAAAAGGCGCAACCATTATTTTGATGGGGGCGCCTTTTCTTATCTTGTACGGCTCAGTCTAACAAGCGAATTGCAGATCTCGTCTGCTTAACGATTTCTGCTTAAACTTGTGCGTCTTCGAGTCCACCAAGGGCGGCCACGAGTGCATGCATCAAGGCGACTAACTCGCTGCCCATTAGGGCAAAGTCTGCATCTAAACGGGCCATAGGATCGTCAGTGCCGACTTCATCGTTCCCTGCTCTAAATTCTTCAGAGAATTTAAGGCGTTTCACGCTGGCATCTGATTGCAATAATAGTGCAATCGATTGGCCGAAATGCAGCGCTAACTTGTGTACTTGCTTACCTGTTGCTAAGTGAGCTAACACTTCGTCTTCTTTCAAATCCTGCTGTTTAAAGCGCACAATTCCGCCTTCATCAGCTTCAGATTTGAGCTCGGCTTCGTCTTGCATTTCAAAGGGTAATGGCGCGCTGCCAAGTTTTAACCATTCAGTTAAATTGGATTCGACTGGCGCTTTAAAGCTTAGTGGGATCACAGGTAAACTGCCGAGAGCTTTACGTAATAACGCTAATAATTCTTCGGCCTTAGTGGCACTTGAACTATCAACGAGGATCATTTCTAGTTCAGGCAAAATCAAGGCGTGGGTTTGGCTTCGGCGCGAAAAAGCGCGTGGCAGTAGGCTAGTGATGATTTCATCTTTTAGCGCATCTTTTTCTTTTTTCGCCAGTTTACGATTTTCTTCATCTTCAATGAGAGCCACTTTTTCTTCTAAGGCTTCTTTGATGACTTGGCCTGGCAGAATTTTCTCTTCTTTAGTCACGCAGATCAGATGGCGATTGTCAGCGCTATGGACCAAAGAACTGCCTTTTTTGCCTAACGCATTTGAGAAACCAAATTTACTGACATCTTGGCTTGAGCAGGGGGAGAAAGTGAAATCGGCCAACGCAGTTTCTAGCGCTTCGGTTTCGACGGCAAAAGGTTTATTGAAACGATAAAGAGTAAGATTTTTAAACCACATAAGAGGCGCCCATTGAAAATTAAAGTGGCAGTTTACGGCATAGTTTGGGCGGGGTAAACCTGTGTTCAATAGCTGATTTTTAACTGAGGATCAGAATTCATTAAACTGTAACATAATAATTAGCTTAGCTGCAGCCCGCATTTTTACTGGGTTTTATGCCTGGCTTCGCGTCAGCTTTTTTGCACGCCAACGTTAATGGTCACAATTGAAATAAAATTGAAACACATTCATTGCAAACTTTCGGTCGTTCCAAACCAATAACCAAGACGAACATAACGTCGAAAGGATTAAATGATGAACGTTTTTTGTAAAACTCTACTTGCTTCTGCGCTAGCTTCTGCAACTCTGGCTTCAGCTAATGCCGCTGAGCCACTGACTGTTTATGGTAAGTTGAATGTCACTGCTCAATCAAATGATGAGAAAGGTGATGCTACAACAACTATTCAAAGTAATGCTTCTCGTTTTGGTGTGAAGGGTGATTTTGCGCTGTCTAGCTCGCTGGAAGCTTTCTACACAGTGGAATATCAAGTTGATACAGGTGCAGCATCAAGCGATAACTTTACTGCACGTAACCAATTTGTTGGTTTGAAAGGCGCATTTGGTTCGTTCTCTGTGGGTCGTAATGATACCTTATTGAAAATTTCTCAAGGTGATGTTGATCAGTTTAACGACCTTTCAGGTGACTTAGGTAAGCTGTTCAAGGGTGAAGTTCGCGCTGCTCAAACGGCGACTTACCTTACGCCTTCCTTTGGTGATTTTGTATTCGGTGTTACCTATGTTGCCGAAGGAAATGATGTAAAAGGTCAATTTGCTCAAGATGGTTTTAGCTTAGCTGCCATGTATGGTGATGCGAAACTGAAGAAAACACCCGTTTATGCATCTCTTGCCTATGACTCAGATGTGTCTGGATATGAGATTGTTCGTGCCAGCTTACAAGCTAAGTTAGCCGGAATTAAACTGGGTGGTATGTACCAGCAACAAGAGCAAACCTATAAATTTGATTCTGTAACGTCTATGCCAGTTGAAGTCACTGCAGAAAGTGCTAACGGCTATCTATTAAGCGCAGCCTATGATATCGATGCTGTTACTTTAAAAGCTCAGTTCCAAGATATGGAAGAACTTGGTGATTCATGGTCGGTAGGTGCAGACTACAGCTTAGGTAAGCCAACTAAACTATTCGCTTTCTACACGAACCGTTCATTAGAAGCGTCTACAGATGATGACAAATACATTGGTGTTGGCTTAGAACACAAATTCTAAATCCAGCATTAAAACTCAATTAAGGAGGCATATAGCCTCCTTTTTTATTGCTATAAACAAACAGTTATATAAACTTATTATGACAAATATTACTACTATATGGCTCAAGCGGCGTGTTTATTCATAAATCTGTAATAAAAATGACTAATAATAGCCGTGTTGACATTCACTGACAGAAAATCACTTATGACTGCAAGGATATTGATAGTAGAAGACGAGTTGGCCATCCGCGAGATGCTGACTTTTGTAATGGAACAGCATGGGTTTACAACCTCTGCGGCGGAAGATTTTGATTCGGCCATTGCGCTGCTAAAGGAGCCTTACCCCGATCTGATTTTATTGGATTGGATGTTTCCTGGCGGAAGTGGTATTCAATTGGCGAAACGCTTAAAGCAAGATGAGTTTACGCGCCAAATTCCGATCATTATGTTAACCGCCCGCGGTGAAGAGGAAGATAAAGTCAAAGGCCTCGAAGTTGGCGCCGATGATTACATCACTAAACCTTTTTCCCCTAAAGAGCTGGTCGCACGTATTAAAGCCGTATTGCGTCGCAGTGCACCGACTCGTTTAGAAGAAACCATTGATGTACAGGGCTTAATGCTCGATCCTGTGAGTCACAGGGTGAGTGTGGGTGAAACTGTATTAGATATGGGCCCAACCGAATTTCGTTTATTACACTTTTTCATGACCCATCCTGAGCGTGTTTACAGCCGTGAACAGCTGCTCGATAATGTGTGGGGCACCAATGTGTATGTTGAAGACAGAACCGTTGACGTGCATATCAGACGCCTTCGTAAAGCCGTTGAAGAGTCTGGTCATGATCGCTTGATCCAAACGGTTCGTGGCGCTGGTTATCGTTTCTCTACACGCATTTAGTGCTGAATAACTGTTAGGCACAAGTTAGCTTTTACGCTATCTTGTGCTCCTCTTATTTAGCCTGATGTTTGGGTTTATTTATGTCTGACTCTTATTCAGGGTATCGGTTGTTTACGCGCTTAGGTTTATATCTACTGCTTTGCGCGCTAATAGGTTTATTGGTAGGGAAACTTCTCTGGATACTCTTTATCGGCACGCTAGGGTTAGTTTGCTGGCATTACCGACAATTATCACGGCTTAACTTTTGGTTATGGCGGGATAGGAAACTCACGCCGCCGCAGGGCAGTGGGAGCTGGGAAGGTGTATTTAACGGTATTTATCGCCTTCAAGGGAAGAATCGTCGACGTGTCGGTCAACTGGCCGCACTGCTGGCACGATTTCGTCAAGGTGCTGAGGCGTTACCCGATGCCGCTGTCGTGCTTGATTCAGAGCATAATATTTTATGGTGTAACAAGTTAGCGCAACTCATTCTCGGTTTTGTGTGGCCACAGGATAATGGTCAACGAATCGATAATTTAATCCGTCATCCTGATTTTTCTGCTTACATTAAATCCGCACAATACAAAGAGCCGCTGGAGTTACCTTCGCCAGTATCGGATAGGCGTTTGCTTGAAATCCGTATCATGGCTTACGGTGACCGGCAGTTACTGTTAATTGCGCGGGATATCACTCGTATACGTCAGCTTGAGGGAATGCGTAAAGAGTTTGTCGCCAATGTGTCGCATGAATTAAAAACGCCGCTCACTGTGTTACAGGGTTACCTCGAAATGATGCAAAGCATGGCTGAGCCTGATTCGATGAACGTCAAGCCGTTAGCATTGATGCAGCAGCAGACGCGACGAATGCAATCTATGGTGGAACAGCTATTGATGTTATCGCGAATTGAAGATGCGGCGGATATTAACCTCGAAAACACTGTGAATATGACGCAGTTGATGGAGGTGCTCAAGGAGGAAGCTAAGGCGCTGGCACAAGATAAGTATGAATTGAGTTTCTATTGTGAGCCTGGACTTGATTCTCACGGCAATGAATTACAGCTGAGAAGTGCCTGTTCTAACTTGATTTCTAATGCGATTCGTTACACAGAACCTGGCGGGAAAATTACAGTGCAGTGGTGCAGTGTGGCTACGGGTGCCATCTTTAGCGTAACGGATACGGGTGAAGGTATTGCGGCTCAGCATATTGGTCGATTAACGGAACGCTTTTATCGGGTAGACAGTGCGCGCTCAAGGCAAACCGGTGGTAGTGGTTTAGGTTTAGCGATAGTAAAACATGCGCTTAACCACCATCACAGTAAGCTTAAAATCAGCAGTGAAGTCGGTAAAGGCAGTACTTTTAGCTTTATTATCCCTTTGCATCTTATCGAACGTAAGAAATAGTATGTGTGAGTGAAATATTTACAATAAATAATAAAAACAGGCCATTAGGGCCTGTTTTTATTTCTAGGTTTATTGAGTCTTTATTATACCAATAGTATTAAATATCTGTTCATTCAGCGGGGATTCAACGCGCTTTAGACAAGGCGAAGGCTTGAAGGCAGAGTGGTGCTCTGTCGAAAGCCTTTAACGCAGTATAAAGCGCGTTGCCATGCCGTTAACATCACCCGCCCTTCGGGAGCCACACAGGCATCCCACTCCGGTGTTGCATGAATGACCATTTCTGCGTCAATGCGCCTTGGATTGAAATGCCTGTGAGGCTCTGAACTGATTAGATATTTAATGTGATTGGTATTAATGACAGAAAAAAGCGATAAATAGTGCATTGTCATTTAAGTGTCATATCACGGACATAGAATTGTCATTGTAGCGATTGATACTGGCTGCGTCTGAAGAAACTTAAGTTACAAATTAGTTAGCTTACTACTGGAGCACATAATGAAACTGAAAAAGCTTGTCGGCGCGATTACTCTAACAGCCGCTGGTGTATTCTCTGCCACTGCGATGGCATCGATTGATCCATCTCTGCCTACTTATGAAAAAGCGAGCGGTGTATCTGGCAACTTATCATCTGTAGGGTCAGATACTTTAGCCAACATGATGACACTTTGGGCAGAAGAATTTAAACAAATGTACCCTAACGTCAACATTCAGATCCAAGCGGCGGGTTCTTCTACTGCGCCACCAGCGTTGACTGAAGGCACTTCACAGTTCGGTCCTATGAGCCGTAAGATGAAGCCTAATGAAGTTGAAGCGTTCGAAAAGCATTTTGGTTATAAACCAACTGCGATTCGTGTAGCTATCGATGCTTTAGCCGTATTCGTGCACAAAGATAACCCAATCAAAGGCTTAAGCGTTGAGCAAGTTGATGGCATTTTTTCTTCAACTCACAAATGTGGTAGCAGTGACATCCAACGTTGGGGCGATTTAGGCTTAGACGGTAACTGGTCTGCCAAAGACGTTCAACTTTACGGTCGCAACTCAGTATCGGGCACTTACGGTTACTTTAAAGAGCACGCGCTTTGTAAAGGTGACTTTAAAGCTAACGTAAACGAGCAACCTGGTTCAGCTTCTGTTGTGCAATCTGTTTCTCAATCTCTGAATGCGATTGGCTACTCAGGTATCGGTTACAAAACTGCAGGTGTTAAAGCTGTTGCCATCGCTAAGAAAGGCAATGAGTTTATCGAAGCTACAGCTGAAAACGCGGCTAATGGTACTTACCCACTATCACGTTACTTATACGTTTACGTGAACAAGCAACCAAACAAAGACTTAGCACCAATGGAAAAAGAATTCCTGCGTTATGTGTTGTCTAAGCAAGGTCAGCAAGTGGTAGAAAAAGACGGTTATGTACCTGTGCCTAATAGCGTAGTTGCTAAAGATTTAGAGCAAGTAGGTATTCGCTTGTAAGCCAAACGGCTTGTTAATCAAGGACCTCTCAGGAGGTCCTTTTTGTTTTTGTGGTTTTAAATGTGTGATGATGTCAGGTTTAGACCAAATTAAAGACATAAAAAAAGCAACCTAAGTAGGTTGCTGTAAATTCCAATTCGGAATCTTGGGACGGTCGCGCTAGAAACCATCTAAAGGAGAATGATGATGAACGAAGAAACTCATTACAAAGATTCGGTTCATAATATCTGACTCAGCATCATCAAATTAGTTCAGGGAAAGTGCGAAATATTTTAAATAATTTTGCATTTTGTTTTTATAAAAAGAGGCTGACTCGATTTTTGCCAAGTTTGCACGTCTCAATTTTAGCTGCTTCTACTGTGACTACCGATAAATCCAGCAAGCTAGAGATAGCCTATTGCAAACTCGGTACCTACACCTAAAGATGAACTGTTACAAAAAACTTGTTCCTAAGGATCTTTAAAGCTCAGTTACGATTTGCCTCTGAGTAAATTTGCAGTCGATAATACCTCCCAATGATTAGTGATAAGTTATCAAGCCCGTCACCACAGCAAGGTAACTCATAACTCACTATTTAGAACATACCGCTCAAAACTTGAATATCGAGGCGACAGTGTTGCAACCAACTAAGAGTACATTAGCTGATGTAGCCCCTTGGGATTTAACCCGAGATTACCATTCTTTTGCGAATACCGAACAAGTGCAAGTGACCCATGTCTCTTTGGATGTCATGGTGGATTTTGACGCGCAGCGTCTTTTCGCTAAAGCGACGCTGTCCTTGGATTTTCTTGAGTGTGATGTAACAGAGCTTTGGCTTGATAGTCGAGATCTAACCATACTTGCTGTGACTTGCTTTAATGCTACAGAGGGGGTGAATGCATTAACAGAAATGGATGAAGAACCGCTCGACTTTGTGCTTAATGAAGCTGACCCCATACTCGGGCAAAAATTGTGTATCACTTTACCTGCATTTCTTTGCAGGCAGGTTTGTATTCACTATCAAACTTCGCCGTCTGCCCAAGGATTACAGTGGCTAGCGCCTGAGCAAACCGCGGGTAAACAGTTACCTTACCTCTTTAGTCAATCGCAACCGATCAATGCCCGCAGTTGGATCCCATTACAAGATACGCCTAAGGCGCGGATCACTTTTGATGCTAAGGTGCAAGTGCCCAAAGGCATGCGCGCCGTTATGAGCGCGATGAATCATCCCGATACGCCACTTAATGGTGTGTTTCACTTTGAGATGGAACAGCCTATTCCGACCCATTTAATGGCCTTGGCTGTGGGTGATATTGCCTTTCAAGCGATAGGTCCAAGATGCGGCGTGTATACCGAGCCGAGCATGCTAGCGGCCGCCGCAAAAGAGTTTGAAGATACTGAACACATGCTCGACGTTGCCGAGTCATTGTTAGGTCCTTACGTATGGGGCCGCTATGACATGATTATCTTGCCGCCGAGTTTCCCATTCGGTGGAATGGAAAATCCGCGTTTAGCCTTTTTAACGCCCACACTCATTGCTGGTGATAAAAGCTTAGTGTCAACCGTTGCCCATGAGTTAGCGCATTCATGGACGGGCAATTTGGTCAGTAATGCAACTTGGCGTGATCTCTGGTTAAACGAAGGTTTCACAACCTATTTTACTAACCGTATTGTCGAGGCTGTCTATGGAAAAGAACAGGCAGAATTAGAATGGGTAATAGAGTTTGGTCGCTTAAAAGAAGAAATCGCGTCTTTGCCTACGGGTAAGCAAACTTTACCCGCTAATGTGCAGCAGGACGATCCTAATCTTGCTTTTAATCGATTTACTTATGATAAGGCTTCGATGTTTGTCCATGATTTAGAGCGCAGGCTAGGGCGAGTAGAGTTTGATAAATTTTTACTCACTTATGTGAATCATTTTGCGTTTAAAGCCATTACCACCGAAGTGTTTGTCGAGTACGCAAAACAAACTTTACTGCAATTACACGCAGATAAAATCACTGAAGCTGAACTATTAACGTGGATTTATGGTGAAGGCTTACCTGAGGGCTATTGCGGACCAACATCCATGAGTTTAGATAAAGTCGATGATGCGCTGGCGTGTTTTCTACAGGGAACGGCAGCGGGCCGATTAAGCGTTAAAGATTGGCGAGTGCACCATTGGCAATATTTTCTGACCCAATTACCTGAAGTCGTTAGTCAAGTTCAATTGATGGATCTGGATGAAACCTTCCAATTAACCCAATCGACTAATGCAGAAATTGCCTGTGATTGGTTTCGAGTCGCGATTCGTAATCATTATGATCCTGTGTTGCCGGCATTAAGTGCCTATTTAGTGCGTATTGGACGCGGTAAATTTGTGCGGCCACTCTATGCTGAGTTACAAATTGCGGGATATCACTCTGAATTAAAAGACATCTATACAAAGGCTCGTGCAGGCTATCATCCTTCGATTCAAGTTCAATTGGACAAATCACTCAGCTTATAGAAATTTAGGTAAAAAAAATGGCAACCTATTGGTTGCCACAAAGAAATCAGTGTGGGATACAAATAGAATTCAATGCGCTAGCGTGTTTTCTATTGTGTCCCAAAAGGGAGATGATGATGAACGACCAACCAATTCGACTCAATGCGATAAAACAGAAACTGTGTCATTTGAGGGTATGAAACTGCGACTTCACATATTTCATTCTCAAGGTGCATTTAATCTTATCTGTTAATCCTTACCTATACTCAGAGTCACCATTTTTAATTAAGTTCACTGATATCAGAAAAAAATCCCAAAAAGTTTAAAAAAGATTTTATGGGACATTTTTCTGGGGAATACTGAGTACTCACACTTAAGTGTTACATTTTTTTCTACATTAAAATCATGGGGATAAAAAATTAAACGCGTGTCAGTTTATTAATCTATAAGCTAGCGTTAGCGCTTGTTGAAATTTGAGTAAAAAAAATGGCAACCTAAGGTTGCCACAAGGAAATCAGTGCGGGATACAAATAGAATTCAGTGCGCTAGCGTGTTTTCTATTGCGTCCCAAAAGGGAGATGATGATGAACGACCAACCAATTCGACTCAATGCGATAAAACAGAAACTGTGTCATTTGAGTGCATGAAACTGCGACTTCACATATTTCATTCTCAAGGTGCATTTAATCTTATCCGTTAATCCTTACCTATACTCAGAGTCGCCATTTTTAATTAAGTTCACCGATATCAGAAAAAAGACAAAAAAAGTTTTTGAGAGATATTGAGTGCCCACACTTAGTTGTTACATTTATATTACATATAAAATAAAGGGATAAAAAAAGGCAACCTAATGGTTGCCTAATGACCTATTCCTAGGTCAAGGGGACTGCGCTAGAAGCCCCAGGGAGATGATGAACATGAAAAAGACATTCACTGTTCAATACATTTGAGGGGCCTTGTACGGTTAAAGTTCCATAAAAAATTAAAATAAATCTAAATTTTTATAAATTGCAAGATTTCAAATAGATAGTGATTAAATTATTTTAGCAAAGCAGCAATTTTACTTTCTAATGCTTCGGGTTTGGTCGTTGATGCAAATCTTTCGATTGCTTCGCCTTGGCGATTAACTAAAAATTTAGTGAAATTCCATTTAATACCTTGAGTGCCTAATACGCCGGGAGCGGCTTTCTTAAGGTATTGATAAAGTGGATGCGTATGTTCGCCATTCACTTCTATTTTAGAAAATAGCGGAAACGTCACGCCAAAATTCAATTCACAAAAGGCTTGAATGCCTTGTTCATCGGCTTTTTCTTGGGCGCCAAATTGATTGCAAGGAAAGCCTAAAATCACTAATCCTTGATCTTTGTATTTTTGATATAGCGCTTCTAATCCTTTGTATTGCGGTGTAAATCCACATTCACTGGCGGTGTTGACGATTAAGAGTACTTTGCCCCGATACTGCTCTAAGCTTACCGCGTTGCCTTGAATGTCTGTTGCTGATTGGCTGTATATATTCGTAGTCATGTTCACCTCCGTAGGATCTTAGCCAAACAGCATAAACCTTAAAATAATTTTCAGCAATATAATTGCGCGCAATTTATTTTGTGGGTTTGCTAATTTACTTAATTATCAATATAGTTACAGCAATTTTGTGGCTAAAGAAAAGGGCATCTGTGTGATAGAAAATGACGCAGAATACGAAACAAACATGCAAGCGGATGTGGGGCAAGTAGTTCAACAACTCACTGAAGTTGAAGGCGAAGAACAGGCTGAAGTGTTTAGTGAAATTCTGAATGACTCAGAACCTGGAACCATAGCCTTAGCGCTTGAATCCTTGCCCTTGGATGAGCGTTACGAGCGTTGGCAGCAAGTTGAATTTGCTGACAGAGTGACTGTGCTGAGCCTAATGCGTGCCGATCCACGTATGGGGATCCTGAAGCGGATGCCTGACAATGAAGTGGATCTGTTATTTGCACAATTAAGCCCAGAAGATTTAATTGAGTGGAGTGATTATCTTCCTGAAAGTTTTACCGATCGTGCCTTGGCTCAGATGGGAGAGCGTCAGCGACAACGATTCGAACTTTATGATCAATACTCTGAGAATGAAATCGGCCGTTATACCGATCATCAAATGTTGGTGCTCAGTGATAAGGCGACAGTTGCTCAAGCTCAGCGCTTCTTTCGCCGTATCGAGCTCGACTGTAACGACAATTTGTTTATCGTTGATGATCTGGATAAGTATCAAGGTACTGTTCGTCGTTATGATATTTTTAAACATAATCCCGATGAATTATTGATTTCACTTTTGTCTGATGACTGCCGTGCGTTATCCGCCGATACGAGTCTTTTAGAAGCGGCTGAAGCGATAGAGCACAGCCGCGAAATTGAATTGCCTGTGATTGATGAGTCCGGAGAGTTAATCGGCCGCGTGACGCTACGAACCGCAACGGCATTAGTGCGTGAGCATTATGAGGCGCAGTTGATGGCAACAGCGGGTATGGATGAATCCGACGACTTGTTCGCCCCGATTATGAAAGGTGCTCAACGCCGTGCTGTATGGCTTGGGATCAATTTACTGACGGCTTTCCTTGCCTCAGCGACTATTGGTTTATTTGAAAATGTCCTATCGCAAGTGGTTGCATTAGCTGTGTTGATGCCGATTGTCGCTTCTATGGGCGGTATCGCGGGGAGCCAGTCTCTAACGCTAATGATCCGTGGCATGGCCATGGGACAGATTTCGGCGGGTAACTTGTTTTCGCTAATGAAAAACGAACTCGGCATTGGCATAGTTAACGGATTTTTGTGGGCGATAGTGATAGGTTTAGTCTCTGGCTGGTGGTTCGGTGAAGCGACGATAGGTATAGTGATCGGCTGTGCGATATTGATTAATATGGCTGTTGCCGCTATTGCTGGGGTGATAGTGCCTATGGTGTTACAGAAGTTTAATCAAGACGCGGCGTTATCGGGTTCAGTGATCTTAACGACTGTGACCGATGTGGTGGGTTTCTTTACTTTCTTAGGTATGGCGACGTTGTTATATCTGTAGCGTGGGCTCTTGGGTGAGTTTGGAAGATGAATGCACGGCAATTTGGTGTGCATTCACCGTATGTTGGGAACATTAACGGTTTAATCTGGATATGAATAACATTCAGTTTGTTATAGGTGAAAAGCCGGAAGAATTAGCGCTGGCGGCACAATTAATTGATGGACGTGATGATAATGCTCATCCGTTGGATCATCAGGTCTTTTTCCATTCTCGTGCGGTGATCTTAGCGAAAACTATCGAGGGTGAGATAGTGGGTTGCGCCGCGATAAAAGCTGGTAAAGGTACTGTTGGTAAAGGCACTGTTGATAAAGGCACTGTCGGTGAATTGGGTTATCTGGTGGTATCGCCCTATTATCGGCGTCAAGGCATAGCTCAAGGTTTAACGCAAAAACGTATCGAAGTGGCTAAGGCTTTAGGGATATTGATTTTATACGCCACAATTCGCGCCGAGAACACGTCGAGTCAAGCTAATTTATTGAAGGCAGGTTTTCAGTTTTGGCGTAATTATTTGAGTATCCGTGGCACAGGAAATACTGTGGGTTGGTATTACTTAGCTTTAAGCGCTAGTGTCGATGCTGAAGCGATAATGCAGTCTTTAGTTGGCGATCGTACCCCAGTGGTCTAATTGTGTTGTAAGTGAAAAGACTTAGATCTTAATGTGTTTTCATCTTGTTTTACATTTGTATATTCCTCGCAAATAATCCCTCTTTATACGCAAATAGGCTGATTTTCTTTATTTATTCGGTATGATCCGCGGCTATTACCCACAGTCATTATTGAGGTGTTTTTTTATGGCTAAGTTCAGAGTAGCAAGTGTCTTATTATTGAGTGCAGCAGCGCTGCAAGTGAATGCGTCAGAATTTAATCTTGGGTTGAACAACGATGTGGTTTCAACTGAGTTAGAACTGCAATTGAACAAAGATACTAACGCGGTTTTGGGTTATATCTATGCGGATGAAGGCGGCCATATCGCTCAAGGTGCAATGCACATGACCCATGATGCGGGTGTGCATCACTTTGAGGTCGGTGCTCAGTTAAGCCAGCTTTGGTCTGACTATTCACCCAATGGCAGTGCTGTTTCTGTTGGTGGTCGTTATGCACTATCAATGGGGCCCAATATTTCACTGCACGCCGCGGCTTACTATGCACCGTCTGTATTGTCATTTGGCAATGTTGATGGTCATTATGAATTAGACTCAAAAGTGCAATACCGTATAACGCCAAACATGGCACTTTATGTTGGTTACCGCAAGATTGCCTTCGAATACGATGATGCTCGCAATTTTACTTTCGAAGATGGTGTGTATATTGGCGGTAAATTCCGTTTCTAAGCACAAGGCTTATTGATTTAGCTATATTGCGATCGTGATGTCGAATTAAAGAGCCGGCGAGGTTAACTTCGCCGGCTTTTCCATTTCGCCTTTAGCTCACTGTAGCTTGGTAATATGGATGAGAAAATGACCAATCCAATCCCGATTAAAATCACTAGGCTGAGTTCTTCATCGAGTATCCACCAGCCTAACAAGGCTGCAAAAATCAATCCTGTATATTCTACTGGTGCCATTTGGCTCGCATCGGCACGTCGATAGGCATGGATGATGAGATAAGTCATGGCAATGTAAAATAGTCCCAAAGTCAGTCCCACTTGCGCCACTGGTAAACTAAATTCGGCGCCTTCGTATAAGGTCGCAGGTATCAGAAATATCATCGCAAAGGCATTAGACCAAAAGAGCATGGAAAAAGGATGTTCATGGGTCGAATAGGCCTTTAAAATCAAACTATTCAACGCTGATGTCATGGCACCGAAAAAGGCTAAACCTATGTACAGGTTAAATTCTGTTGGTTGGCTGATAAGCAAAATGCCGCTAAAGCCGATAAGACCTGCGACCGTGCGTCGATAACCAATGCGTTCATTTAAAAAAATGGCCGATAGTACTAGCAGTAACAAGGGTGAGGTATAAATCACGGCTGTTACTGTCGCGAGCGGAAGATGCAGAATAGCAAGCATAAAAATGGCATTGCCCAGTCCAATCAATAGTGCGCGGGCGAGATGCACTTTGTAAAAAGGATTCAGTTTAAGATTACCCTGTAAGTGCCACACAAAAGGCAGTACAAGCAGAGTGGCAAATAATTGCCTGTAGAGCACCAGTTGAAAAACAGGCGCATTGGTTTCAAGCAACTTAACCAATAGGTTACCGCTGGCAATCAGTAGTTGTGCGGCTAAAATCATCAATAGAGGCTGCATAGGATCCCAGCAAAAATAAGTCATTATTAAGGTGTATCTTGAATTTCATGCCGCAGTTTGGACTTTGAGACTAAAATAGCATCATAAGGCATGGTATATCCGACTAATTTAGCCTAATAGATTGTAAAAAACTAAATGTAGCCATAAAGTTAACCTACAAATCCAACTATCGACTAAGATTGACAGCATTAGCATTTTCTTCATAGCTGTAAAAATGATCTATGGCCCTTTAACTAAATAAGCCGATGAACAAACTTAAACAAACTCTATTTGGGTGTTTTTTACTTTTCTTGTGGACATTAAGTCCCTCTGTATTAAGCGCTGAAATTGCGTTGGACTCCCCGTATTTGTTCCATGCTAAAGCGGATCAACAGCCTCCTGAGCGGTTTGAAACCGTGCCCCATTGGATGGGACAACTCGACGAAGCTAGTTCGGTCAGCTTAACCGGTGGCGATTATTGGATGATTACACCTGTGATGGTCAATCAACGTCAATCAAACTGGGTAGTGGATGCAAGTAATTCGATTATTGAATCCGTAGATTATTGGATACTCGGCAGTGACGGCAGCGTACAACATGCCCACAGTGGCTACAGTGCTCCATACCAGTTTTTATTCGATTATGGCCGTAAGGTCACCTTGAATATGGGCACGGATTATTGGCTGGTTGTGAAGCTGAGCAGCCGTTATTACTCCTCTCCCCCTGAGATAGCATTGCAAAGTGTGGCGGATCATCAGTTGATGTCTGACCGTCTCGCAATGGCAGTGCTGCTGTGTTTAGGCGGATTATTGTTTATCGCTTTATATAATATTTTGATTTATATCTCTATTCTTGATAAAGCGTTTCTCTACTATGGCCTTTACGTATTTGCTTATTTTGGTGGCTGGGCACTGACTTTCCATTTGCCCGCACACTTATTTAGTTTCCATTACCTCGAGTTGCATCATCTGTTTTTCATCAGTTTGCCCATTTTTAATATCATGTTTTACAAGCACTTCCTGCAGTTGCCTAGTTACTCACCGCGGCTGTGGCGTCTTAGTCAGTATTTAATGTTTGCCTGTATTGTGGCTCTGCCGACCAGTATTTGGTTGTTGTCCTATACGGCAATTATTGCCTCTGTACTGATCATGCTATGGATTGCTTTAGCGATTACCTGCGGTAATGTGTGCTTGATGAAAGGCTTTGCTCCTGCGCGTTATTTTATTCTTGCCTTTACTTGCTTGCTGTTGCCTGCGGTGATTATTTTACCCGGAAATATGGGGTTAACCCCTGATTTTATCGAACATGCTGAGCTGGCGACACTGATGGGCGGCACGGCTGATGCGTTATTACTGTCCTTAGCGTTAGCGAATAAGCTGAAATTACTTGCTGAGGAACGTAAGGCGCATATTGAAGAGTTAGCGATTGCATGGGAAAAGGCTCGTTTAGATGGATTAACGCGAGTCGGTAATCGTTATGCCTTTGACGAATATATGAACTCACAATTAGGATTTGCCGATAAAGTCGTGCAACCGATGGCGTTAGCACTATTGAATATCGATAGTCTGAAAAGTGTCAATGAAACACTCGGCCATCAAGAAGGCGATAGATTATTGCTGTTGATAGTGCAGTTATTGCAAGCAACAGACTTAGCGCACATGAAGGTTTATCGTATTAGTGGTGACGAGTTTGTGATTGTGACGCCTTCTGCTGGTATCCAGTTATTACAGAGTGCTTTGAGTGGCTTAGGTGAAGAATTAGCAAGCCATGGTTTTAAAGATTGCCAGTGTAGTTTTGGGATGTCGTTAAACACTGAGGTCGCAGATCCCCATGAGTGGTTGCGTTCTGCTGACACTCACTTATATCAATCGCGTATGGATAAGCGTCGTCAAGAGTATGCAGATACTCGCGGTGTCGATGTGAGGCTACATTTAAGCTAGCTATTGAAAAAGTTAAAATAATCGTTTTATACCAATCACATTAAATAGCTAATCAGTTCAGAGCCTCACAGGCATCTCAATCCAAGGCGCATTGACGCAGAAATGGTTATTCCCTTTTAAGTCAATACAACACGGGAGTGGGATACCTGTGAGGCTCCCCAAGGGCTGCTGATGTTTACTACATGGCAACGCCCTTTATACTGCGTTTAAGGCTTTCGACAGAGCACCACTATGCCTTCAAGCCTTCGCCTTGTCTAAAGCGCGTTGAACTCCCGCTGAATGAACTGATATTTAATACGATTGGTATTATTAGAACATTAGAAAACATAAATGGCGCAGAATTTATCTGCGCCGTTTATGTATTTATCTTAGATTTATTAGCTTCATTTTGCTTGGACTGAGCAGTGTCCAAGTTTGCGACTTAGCTAGATTTAAGGACGAGCTTAGAAGTCTTTTTCGCCCTTAATCACCGCAGGATGACCTGATATCGCTTTTGATGTGTGCATTCCCGCCATCGTCGCGGCTTCGACGCAGCCCGCATTAAGGCCTGTCTTTATCCAATCGCCCGTCATATACAGGTTATCTATCCCTGTGCCATCTGTCGTGATGCGATACTGCGAGCTGTCTTTAACCGATAAGACATAACGCTCGGATGGGTCTACATTTGCGCGCCAATATTGGCTATCGAAGCGGGCAACTCCTTGACGGCCTTGTTCATCGTGTAACCATTCCCAAGGGAAGCTATCACCGACATTTTGCCAAAGTTTATGGATTTCGGTATTGAGTTGATGGATAGCACCCGCTTTAGCTTCTAAGGTTTTCTGTTGTTGGAAATCTACATCCGAGCTTGGTGGATAGGCTTCGACAGGCAATGCCGAGCAAAAGTAACTGGCATTTTTAGGTTCTAAGCCGCGCCAATCTTCTTTGTCTAGCAGTTGGTTCATCGATGCCCAAGTATCGAAGGGTTCGGTGAAGCCCGATAATACGGGTTCCTCGCCATCTTCAGAGTAATTAGGCCAGCCTATTCCATTCAGATCTTGGTTCATCCACAGTTGATAGGCTTGAGTGGCGACAGTTTGCACCTTATCAACGCAAAGCTTGAGGGCTGGGCTTTGTGCCATGACTTCACTCGCCACATGGGGCACAGAACCTATGGATAGACCGAAGATCACTTTGTCGAAATCTACGCCTTTGACTAAGCGCTTTTTCGGCAGGGCTTTGCCAAAGTGAGTTTCATACACGCTGTCCCAATCGCTCCAGAAGTGTTCAAGATTGATATTATGGGCTTTAAGCAGTGCCGCTTGTTCAGGCTCAAGCTGCTCATAATTGGGCGTACTCGGCCAGCAAGCGAGACCTTTCACATCGACTAAAGGATCGTAGTTTGTGACAGTCGGCGCCATGGCTACTTGCTCAGTGATCTCAATCACTTGAATACTTTGATTGTGACATTCGAGATTATCAACTCGATTGAAGTAGTGGAAATTGACTCCGCGGCGTTTGAGCACTTCGTAAAAAGGTGTAAACACAACATCACCCATGCCCGCCTGCATTTTCCACATCACGCTACCCTGATAGCACAGGGCAATACGCAGCATAGCGCGGATAATTGTGCCCGCTTCGACATTGGGTTTGTCGAAGTTCCCTTTCTCATAGGCAAACACTAAGTCGTAAAAACCACGCACTGGCGCACTGTCGACAGTGTACTTAAGGCTGGCGCCGTGTTTGGTTAACCATTCGCGATAATCATAGCCATTGATGGCGTCAAAGCCTTTTTCAAATACATCGTCGGCAAACATGCCCTTGAGGATCGTGAGGCCCAGATCGGCGGCTATATATAAGTGGCGCAGTTCGTCATTATTATCTAAATGTCCGCTAAAACGTTTCACGAGTCTTTGATGCAGGGCATCGACGGCCGATTCTACAAAACCATCGTCACTTTCACTGTGTACATGCTCATCGCACTCGCGGCCAATCATTTGATTAAAATGGCATTCAAGCTTGTCACCGAGCGCGTCGAGTGATTCTTTGGCATCTTCGACTGAATCCTCTAGCTTATCTTTTAAACGTTCAAACCAGCTGCTATCGAGCCAGTTTTTAGGTGTTCCCATGGCTTTTTCATCTGCATCGAGCAGGTCATCCATGTCTTTGAGCCATTCTTTGATCCACGCAAAGGCGACTTTAACAACTTTCCAGAAGGTGAGGGTTTCGGTGCCATCACCTGGGATGCCTGGTAGCATTGGGAAAGTGATTGGCCAACTTACAGAACGGCCATCAACTTCTTCCTGTAAGACGATGAAGTTATGGGGTTTAAAGGCATCAAAAAAAGTCGCAAGCGGCGCGTTTGCTGACCTATCCAATTCCTCATACGCTTTGCGCATTAAGGCAAACGCGTTTTGATAGAAACCAAACCAGATGTGTAAACCATGTTCTTCTATGCGTTGCCCCATAGCGGCATTGCGGCCACTAGCCCCTTTACCACCGATACGCCAGCCGAGTTGATAGACATCAATCTCATATTGATTCTGCCAGCCGGGTTTATCGGTTAGATAACAGGCTGCTGTCATTGCCGCGACACCGCCACCGAGAATGGCTATTTTCTGTTTTTTGATTTCGGAGTTATCGACTAATACTTCGCCGGGCGGTACTTCAAAATCGAAGTTCACATGGTAAGGGAGTAAAACGTGCTGCTCACCAATCTCGACCCCGAGCGTATCCTTTAACGGGAAGCTGGCATTATCAAAAATGGTCGCGACAAAATCATTTTTTAGCAGGGCAACACTGTGCACTTTATTCACTTGGGCTGGCGCGGCAACGATGGCTTGATAAATGGCTTTTTGCCCTGACGAGTCGGGGAACTGTTTTAGAAATACTTGATCGATAGCGGGTTTAAATAACAGATGAAATAGCTGCTCTTCGCCAAGCTGGTCAAGTTCTGGAATAAAATCGGTTTGTTCTTTAAAGAGTTGCCAAGTTTGAGCTATCGCTTCAAGGGTTGAAAGCTGTGCCTCGGGTTTGGCATCGCAATTCACTTCAATTAATGGATGCAGGGCAAGTTCGGTTTCGGGTGAGAAATGTAAAAAACTTTTGGTCTCAAGGGATAATCGCGTCAGAGGCTCGCCAACCGCTGGCATAGTGTATTCACATAAATACTTAGGATAACCAAAGAGTTCTCTGCCATTAATTAAGGCCATGGCATCGTTCACCCAAATGTGTAGTGGCTGAAAATACACTTGGCTGATTTGTTTACTGTCGCTGCTATCTTGGCGCCCGACCATGACCCAAGTGATGATGTCCGTTTCTTGGATCCAGCCCTTAGCTCTGTCCTTTGGATAAGCGGAGTAGGCTTTTTCAATTTGAGTGAAGGTTGTCAGTACGTAGGGAGACAGCACCTTAAAATACATTGCGCTGCCGGCAACTTGATTCAGAGTTTTATCAATAGATCGTTGCAGGTTTTCCTGTTTCCCCTTAAGAAAAAAACCGTACATATCGGCTTTATTTAGCACTAAGGGCGAGTGCATCAACATACTGCCTTGGGGATAAATAAAGTCGGGGCGCTGTTTTTCCATGGCGTTCATCCTTAAATTTCAGTGTAAGTCCAATGATTTGGGAGTTATAGCCCAAAAAGCATAGGGCAAATAAGCAATTAAGCCCATTGATTTTACACTGGAATGATTAAGTATTTGAGAGGGGATAAGGGGGTTGAGTAGCAAGTTGGATATTATCCAACTTGCTCAGATTTGGCAGGTTTAGCACAGAACGAATTTGTAAAACAAACCCGGAGAGCAAGGGTACTTAGATTTAGTTACTTCGATTTATTTTGGTAGAAATCCACCTCTGTATTATCGTCCGAGTAACGTCGCTTAGTATCTCTGCGGCGCTGTTTCACGCGTTTATTCTTTTGCTTACCTTTGACGTTATCGCCCCATGGCGCATCATCGTCGTCAAATTCATAGGAGTGTGACATGGTCAAAATTCCAAAAATACCTGTGCCATTCGCAGCACCCGATCTTTTTACCCAAAGGAGAGATGAAGCTAAAGCGAAATATTTCATCACTGATGGTGAAAAGTTTTGTCCAAAGGCTATATCTTGCCACTGAAATGGCCGTATCTGAGATTTTAATGGGGGATGCGTGGGTTATCTTTATGATAATTAAAGGATAAGTTTGATTATCATCGGAAATTATATTATATGATTGAAACTGGCGCCCAGAATGAAAGGCGCCAAGTTTTGATACAAAATAATGAGTTAGTGTTACTTGCTGCGCAGCATACGCGCGACAAACATACCATCACTATTCGCTTCAAAGGGCCATACGGTCAACATTTCTGTTTGTTCACCCGTAAAAGGATGGCGTATCGGCGTGAGCGTGAACTCTGGATGTTGCTGTAAAAACGCTGTCACTACATCTTGGTTCTCGAGCGGCGACAGGGAACACGTGGCGTAAACGAGGATGCCGCCCGCTTTAACTGCGCGGCTACTACGGCTTAAAATATCGAGCTGTAACGCGGCTTTATCGGCCACTGCTTCAACACCATCCAACCAACGCATATCAGGATTACGTCGCCAAGTGCCAGTGCAACTGCACGGGGCATCGACTAACACACCGTCGAAATGATCCGCTGGTACCGGCAGGGCATCACTCTTCCAACGGGCAACGCTAATGCCGTTAAAGTGGGCTCTTTGGGCACGTTTAGTCAGTTCTTCTAGGGCATTGGAGCGAATATCTGACGATATAATGCTGCCCGTAGAGGGTGTTTTATTATCAGCAGCCTTGGTCAACATCAAAGACCGCAGCTGCAGGGTTTTGCCGCCTGCACCACTGCAGGCATCCCACCAATGGGCATCGGGTTCTGGCGCGCAAATTTGCCCTATGACCTGTGAAGCCAAATCTTGGATCTCAATGTTGCCGTCTTTATACAGGGCTATTTCATTAAGATTCATACTCTTGCTGCCAAGGTTAATGGCATCGTTAAAGTAATGACCATAACTAGCATCGATACCTATCGCTTGCAGCTGCGCCGCCGCATCTTGACTCGTGATCCCTTGCGCACGGCCCCAAATCGGCGGGCGACTAGACATAGCAGCAATTAATTGGGTTTGCTGCGCCGTATCTACAGGGCACACTTGCCAGAACCAGTCGGGTAATAAATCCTGTGCCTTAAACTCAGTCGCGGGAAATAAATACTGTATCAGTGCCAATTTGTCGTCGAGACTTTCAACGGTAAGTGCTTGAGCCTGTTGATAATCGATAGGCGACTGCGATAACTCATGCCAAGCAGTGGCGATATCTTGCCAAGCATGGGCTTCCAATAACGCACTGGCACTTAGGCTGGCAAAATAAGTCGCTGATTCTTGTTGATCACCTAATCGCTGAAACCAACCCCACCAACGAAATAGACTAAACAAAGATTCACGGATGACTTTACGATCCTTCGAGCCGTGTTTTTTATGTTCTCTAAAGTAGTTGGCCAGAATACGGTCGGCGGGCATTTTACTGCTTTGAATTTCATCGAATAATTGCTTAATTGTACTGGCGTAACTGAGTGCACGTTTTTGCGCTGGGGTGCTCGCCTCTGCATCTAACGTTGACGATGTGTTTGAGTTGGATGCTTTACCGGAAGAGAAGCTGCTTGGATTACCCATAAATTTAGCCTGAATTATGCTCTCTGTGGCTGCGCCTTATGTAGGAGGCATAACTGTAACAGAGGGGAAAAATAAGTGGCGCAGAGTGTAGCAGTTTTGCCCGATAACAGGCAGAAAAAAAGCCCCAAAGTCGCATCAACTTGCGGGGCTTTTTGTGGTTGAGTCACTGAGACTCATAGTGCATTCAGTACCAAAGGGTTATTTGCAGACTATCACTCAATTGCCGCTTGGAAGGTGATTATTTCGTCACCATCTTTTGGATTTGCTTAGCCCGTTCTTCATCACTCATTTCCACCGGTGGTGGCGTGATTATGCCTTTTTGGCACGCGGGTCTGAGTGTTAACTCATCTAACCAACGTTGCAAATGTGTCAGACCTTCCATATTGATGCCGCTCCACTCGTGGATCCGCACCCAAGGCCAAGTTGCGATGTCGGCAATCGTGTATTCGTCACCAGCAAGGTATTGATTTGTAGCTAGTTGAGTATTCATAACCTCGAATAAACGTCGACCTTCTTTTTGATAACGGTCAATGGCTGCGGGGATTTTTTCAGGGAAGTACCTAAAGAATACGTTGGCTTGTCCCATCATGGGGCCGACGCCGCTCATTTGGAACATTAACCATTGGATCACCTGTGAGCGCTTTTTAGGATCGGCTGGCAGGAATTTACCTGTTTTTTCGGCGAGATACAGCAGAATCGCACCCGATTCGAATACCACAAAATCCTCGTTATCGCGGTCGATAATGGCGGGAATGCGACCATTGGGATTGATGGCGATAAACTCGGGCTGTTTTTGCTCACTGGTGCTGAAATCTAATTTATGGACGCGATATTCAAGTCCCATTTCTTCCAGTGCGATGGAAATTTTAAAACCGTTAGGGGTCGCGGCTGTGTATAAATCTATCATGATGATTCCTTTAGGTTATAACGCTTATAGCTACTCACTTTAGGGCCTATTAAGGCATTCGTGCCGCTATTTTGTAGGGGTTAGCGATACTATGGCAGGACGCTGCGCCATAGTGATGAACCAAGCTTTGAGATGCGGCAAGCTGTCAGTGACTTCAATATCTAAATTCTTAATAAAGCTGATAAAAACGTAAGCCGAAATATCGGCAATGCTGAATGCATCGCCTGCCACAAAGGCTGATGTGTTCAATTGTTGGTCTAAGGTTGGTAGGAAGTCAATGACCCTTTGGCGTGATTCTGCGCCCCAAGACTCGACACAATTTTCCCTGTCTTTATAGACACCGCTTAAATTACGAAAGGCTTGAAACCCAACCATTAATCCTTGTAACTCTATGATACGTTGCCACATTTCTACTTTAGCGCGCTCAAGTGGAGTATTGCCAAACAGCGAGTGAACACTTAGGTGGATTTCTTCTAAATAGCGGCAAATGGCAACGGATTCACACAGGTAGCTGCCATCATCGAGTTCGAGCAGTGGAATGCGGCCATTTACACTTTTGGCTTTAAACTCGGCGCTTAAATTTTCCCCTCCACGGATATCGACGTTCACTCTTGGTACTTCTATGCCTTTTTCCGCAAGAAAAATACTGACGCGGCGTGCGCTGGGAGTCGGAGCTAATTCGTAGAGTTTCATCTAAAGTCCTGTAGTTTTTATCAGTGCTTTATGCTCGATTCGGGCATATAAGGCTTTAACGGAACGATCGGTTAGGTTAGAATTTACGCTATATCTAAACGAACAGTCAAGAATGATTTACCCCTCAACTTTCTGTAGTAAAGAGGAATGGTGAAGCTGATCGTGAACGCGTATTCAAGAGATTAGGTCGCAGGCTATGGCACGGAGTTGTAATTTTGATCGGCAAGAAAAACTCATATTGGCGATGGAGCTTTTTTGGCAAAAGGGCTTTGCCAAAACCTCGATTTCCGATCTCGTCGGCCATTTAGGCATTAATCGATTTAGTCTCTATAACAGTTTCGGCGACAAGCAGAATCTTTACCGCGAGTGCCTCCGTTTTTACCTTGATCATTACTCTTTTGGCGCTTCAGATACTTTGCTGCATGAAAAAGCGGGCTTGGCTGAAATAGAAGCTTATTTAGCGCGCTTTGTTGCTTTGCAGCGGGAGCAAAAGTACGGCTGTTTTATGCAAAATGCCGTGCTCGAAAAGAGCCTTAACGATGGAAGTGTGCTGCAGGAATGTCAGCGATTATTTTGTCGATTACAGACCTCATTCACCCAAGTGTTACAAGTTTGCCAAGCGCGTGGAGAGCTATTAGCCCATGTGCAACCACATCAAGTTGCTGCTTTTTTAGTGCTGCAATTACAAGGGATTAGAGTGTTAGGCAAGGCGGGCGAATATGAGTTGTTAGACAATGCGTTTGTTGTATTGCAAGACTATTTACGTAGTTTGAGTGCTAATCAGACTGCATAACTGCAAATGACATAGTTTGATTGGCCTAGGTTTTTGCCTAGGCCATGTTTTTAGAAATCTATTTTTAAAAGTTTATTTCTAAAAGCCTATTTCTAAAAGTCCAAGTCCAGCGCAAAACACAGATAGGCCATCAGTTGAGTGCAGTGTGCAAACTGCTCTGCACAAAAACTGGCTGCATCTGGACGGCAGAGTTCCTCAAAGGCGATATTTTTAACTGCGATAAAATCTTTTCGTTTTAGCTCTATCAGCATAGGGTGGTTTTTATCAAATCCCTTTGGTGGTCTAGTTAAGCTGTCGCCATCCATATTAAATCCATGACCTTGTAAGGTCTGTAGCGCCTTTTTATAGCCGTTAGGATTCTCATCAATACAAGTGCGAATGGCATTTAAGGCTTTTGATTCTGGGTGCCAAATCCCTGCTGCAATAAAACAGCCATCTTCGGCAATATGTAGATACAGTCCCGGGGCATGTACGTCTTTACCTTGAAAATGGCGAAATTGAATGCCGACATTGGTTTTATAGGGCGTTTTATCTTTGCTAAAACGGCTGTCTCGCTGGGGACGCATCAAGCTGCCGCCGACTTTTTTTGGTACGGCAGTGAGCCTAGGCGAGAGGGCGAGGATACTGGGCTGCATTTGCTCGATAAACTGCAGTGCAGGCGTTCGCACTGTTTCTTCGTATTCCGCCTGATGGGCTTTAAACCAGTCGCGGGAGTTGTTTTGTGCCAGTTGATTTAAAAATTGCAGGCTCGCCGCGCTGAACGTTGCACCAGTCGCGATGGGGATTTTAGTTGTTAGAGTGGCCATTATCAGGGAACCTTATTAATGCAGATAAACCGAGCACAAGCAGTATTAATGCCGATTGAGGAGCAAGGTGAGTTGCTGACATATCCTTCCGTATCGCCCGCCCGTTCTTACTCACGATAGTTAAAACACGATAGTTAAGACTGCCAAGTTGGGTGCCAATACTGCCATCCTTCGGCAAGATCTTCACTTAAATTTTTGCATTGTGCCGCTTCTACCTTGTTTTCAATAAGTCGGTTATTTACACGTAAAGCTAAGTGAGAACTATTCTTATCTTGTTCGTTAGTGCCTATAATGCCGCCCTATTTTTAGATTGGTTTGTTAATAGGATGACGTTGAATGGGTTGCCTGCCTAAATGTGATAAGTGGAAAGCGAATAGAAATCTGTCGCTTATGGGGTTATGTATATTGCCCTCAATGCCGTTGTACGCCGCTGAGGTATTGGGCGAGCCTAAGGTTGAGCCGATTGAGATCCTGCAGGTTCATGGGCAGCAATATCGCAGGGCTATCACAGTCGCTAAACCCGGTGAAGCGATTATTTCCATGGATCAAATCGAGGAGATGCAGGCGACAACTTTCGCCGAAGTGATCGATGATATGGCGGGGGCGCATATCGATGGCGGTACCCGCAGCGGCGGTGAGCGGATTAATATTTGGGGCTTTGGCGAGACTGAAGATTTTAACGTTTATGTGGATAATGCTCCGGTGGGATTTGAGCAGTATCGCTACGGCTCATTTTTCCTCGATCCTGACCTCATCAAACGAGTGGAAGTGATCAAAGGCGCCCATGATGTGCGCTCGGGCAATGGCGGTTTTGGTGGTGCCATGTATGTGGTCACTAAATCGGCTGATGATTTTCTTAAATATGATCAATCCCTTGGCGCGCGAGTCAAAACCAGCTACGCCAGCAATAATGACGCTATGGGTTATACGGGGACAGTTTATGGCCGCGTGAATTCACATCTATCTGGCTTGCTGCATCTTACGCGTCGCGATGCGGGGGATGTCACTTTAGCCAATGGTGAAGAGTTTGAATATTCAGGTTATGAGCAAAATAACTACCTAGGTAAGATGGATTACGTGCAGGGCGATCACCAATTAGCCTTGAGCGTGACCCATTATCTTGATGAGGGCCGCAAACCTTGGGCTAATCGCCGTGGCCCTATGCCTGCCATCTCAGACTACAACATCAAAAAGTACGGTTCCTACGAGCAGGCTCTGTATGCCACAACCGCCTACAACACCTATGAAGATAACACTTGGTCGGCTAATTATCGCTATTCGCCGAGTAATCCCCTGATCGATACCCAAGTGGTGATTTCCCATTCGGCGAATGCACGCCACTGGGTAAGACCCGATATCGCGTGGGAGAAAATGACGGTTTCCGTAGGCAACTTCGGTCACGAATCTTGGCTAGACTATAAACGTGACTACATTGATATCAACAACTTGAGCTTGATTGGCGATCATGAGATCACCACAGGATTACAGTACCGTAGTCTTGACCGCACTTCGTTAGTGTTTAACAAAAGTTATGAAACAAATCCCGAGAAAAACTTTGGCTGGTACACACCTTACTACCAACCTGAAGGCCGTCAAGATACCTATGCTGCCTATATTCGCGATGCAATTCATCTTACTAATGACTTAACTGTGACTCCCTCGCTGCGATATGACTTTATCTACAGCATAGGTCGACCAAATATTGCACCAGATTACAATGATATTGCTGCGGGCCATGATTATAGCTCAACCCATCATTCGGGGTTCTCACCAAGATTAGGCATAGATTATCAACTGACAAATCACGCTCGGTTAAACTTTGATTACGCTTATAGCTTGCAAGCCCCTGTGGTGGATGAGATTTATGCCGTGCAATACGCTAAAGCCAGCATTACCGGCACGAGTCGCGATATTGATGTCGAACGCTTACATGCCTTCAAATTAGGCCTAATGACGCAGCACCAGCATCTGCTTGCCAACGATGATGCGCTGACGACGCAGCTTACTCTGTTTGCCAACCTAGGCCGCGATGATATTGCCCAGCGCCGCGGAGCTAAGTCTGATAAAACCCAGCTAATTCAAAGTGGTTACACAAATCTTGATGGTTACCATATTTATGGTGCCGATTTTGAAGCCCAATATCGCTATCAAGATGTGTTCAGTGATCTTGCGGTTTCATGGCTGCAAGGACAGCACAATGGGTCACTCAGAGATAGCCAAGATGACGATGAATATTTAGCTAACATAGCCCCGCTCGATATTCGTCTGCGTTTAGGCATGTATATCACAGATGACATTTCTATCGCTTGGCAGGGCGCTTGGTATGATGCGCAAACCAATGTTCCCCACGGTGATATCTTTAATGCCGAGTCGCCAAGCGAAAATTACTTCCTACAGAATGTGTATCTCGCCTATGAACCTCAAGCCATCTTAAAGGGATTAAGTGTGCGTTTGATGGTAAAAAATCTTACGGATCTGCAAGTGGTGCCGTTTCTCTCCGATGGGATCCCCGCAGCTGGGCGTGATGTTCGTTTGAGTTTAGCCTATGAATTTTAAAGACTAATCACTAAGGCTGTGTGGACTAGGCATATATAGCTCATAAAAAATAGGGTTATATTGCCTCAGCCCCCTGCCGAAAAATGCCAGTTTATGGCATAATCCGCGTTTTACTAGGCATATAGAACAGAAAAATGACTGAAAATGAATTGCTAAGTCGCTGTGGCGGCAAGTGTGAACTGTGTGGCAGCGAGCTTGAACTCTCTATTTATGATCTGCCAGCCTCCGATGGCCGTGACAATGAGATCATGATTTGTGAAACCTGCAGTGGCCAAATTGCGGCACCGGATACCATGGACATGAACCACTGGCGTTGTCTGAATGACAGCATGTGGAGTCCTGTACCGGCAGTTCAAGTGATGTCATATCGTATGCTTAAGCGCTTAAATGGCGAAAGCTGGGCGCAAGATTTGCTGGATATGCTTTATCTTGAAGACGATTTAAAAGCGTGGGGTGATGCCGAAGTTGCCGCAGCAGGTGACGATGCTACGCCAACGTTAGACAGTAATGGTGCAGTGCTCAATGCTGGCGATACTGTGGTCATCATCAAAGACTTAAACGTGAAAGGCACTAGCTTTGTGGCTAAGCGTGGCACAGCTGTGCGTAACATTGCTTTGACCAACAACCCAGAGCATATCGAAGGCCGCGTTAACGGTACTCGTATTGTGATTCTGACGTGCTTCGTTAAAAAGTCTTAAGTTTCGCTTAGTGTGAGCGCGATTTATTTAGCTCAACACAATAAAAACCGCCATGATCGTTAGCCGACATGGCGGTTTTTTTATTTTAAATTAGATGGTTAAGATACACAGCGGGTGATTTGATATTGGCGTGCATAGCCCTGCGGATTAAATTGCCAAGATAATATCCACGCGATCACACTTAAGCCACCGAGTAATAACCAAGCACTGTTAAAGCTGTTGAAATTATCGCGAATTAATCCGGCAATCCAAGGCGAGATAGCCGCTATGGTATATCCCACACCCTGCACGAAGGCGGTTAATTTACCTGCTAACATAGGATTCTGTTGATGATCCATAGTGACAATCAGCCCGAGTGGAAAAATCCCGCCAATACCTAATCCTGCAAGTCCCGCCCATAAAAATAGCGATACTTGAGGGGCGAGTGCCAGTCCCATAAAGCCAATGAGTTGTAGCAAGCAGAGTAGGGCTATGATGGCGCGTCTGTCCGTCGACTTGCTGGCAAGCCAAGGAAACACTAAGCCCGCGATCACTTCCATGCTGGTTAAGAAACCTAACACTAATCCCGATTGAGTTTGGCTATAACCTAGCTCGACCGCGTAGGGGGCTAACCATGCAAGTACGCAGACATAACAACTTGTGCCTAATGCAAAAAATATCGCCAATAGCCAACTGCGACGAAAACGCCAAAAGTTAAGCTGCAAAGCTTGCTCTTTTGCTTGGCTCGGTAGTGCAGCTTTATGTTTAATCAGGAGCCACAGCACGAGTGCGAATATGCCTAGCCAAGTCCAATGACCTAGACCCGCGCGCCAACCTAAGTTCATCCCGATAAAAGGCGCGCTACTCGCCGCTAATGCGGCGCCACCCATAATGGCGGTGACGTAAAGCCCCATCATTAAGGGGACCCGTTCACCAAAATTAAGCTTAATCATGGCGGGCATTATGGTTTGAATGAGGGCGATTGCGACCCCTGCCAGTAATGCCGAGCAGATAAGCCAATTGGCATCTATCGCCCAGAAGCGCATTGCAGTGGCGCCGATCAGCAGTAGCAATGATCCTGTCATTACGGTATTGAATCCTAAACGTTTGGCGATACTAAAGCCTGCAAAACAGCCCAGTCCCATGGCGAGCACGGGCAGCAATGTCAGCATAGATGCTAAAGTAAAACTTAAGCTGATATCCTTTTGTATGCTGGGCAGTAAAGGCCCAACGGAGGCGAGAATGGGTCGTAGATTTAGACCAATAAGGATGAACGCGAGTCCGAGCAGCAATAAATTCGCTTTCTCTGTCTGGGGGGATCGCATGGATTGTCTCCAAAAATAAGCTGAGTTTGATTTGCTGAAAAAGTGATTTGTAGCAGCATTTAGCATACTCATGATGATTTCCTTTCAACAACAGTAGGTTGAAACCACATCACTACAATTCAAAAAGAATCTCTTTCAGATGTATCTTGATATAAAGATATTTTAATTCTGCGAGAAAATGACTAAGATGTAAAGGATGATGTGAAGAATCTTTATATTGAGATAAACCTATGACAGCTAAAATGACGCTAACTAATGCCAGTCCTGCGGATACTAACGCGAGTTCTACGGATAAAAAGAAAGCGGATTCGAATACCAAAGAAGATGGCCTCGATAGAATTGTTGAACAGTGGCAACAGCAAGGGGTGAGTGAGGATTTGATCCCTATGGCTGTGCTCGGGCGAATCGCTCGTTTAACGAAATATATCGAAGTGGTACTGCTGCAATGCCACGCCGAATTTGGCTTAGGTCAGGGGGAGTTCGATGTGCTCGCGACGTTAAGGCGCTCGGGAGAGCCGTTCACACTCTCGCCTTCGCAACTTTATCAGAGCATGATGCTAAGTTCTGGCGCTATGACCAGTCGTTTAGACAGACTCGAAAATAAGGGGCTGATTGAGCGGGAGCACAGTAAGGAAGATCGCCGCGCCGTCCATGTTTCGTTAACTGCTGAGGGTAAGGCGCTCATTGATAAGGCATTACCTCAGCATATTCAATGTCAAAGTGCGTTGTTCGCGGGCGTGAGCGTTGAAGATAGGCCTGTATTACTGCAGATTTTAAAATCTTGGCTGAACCAATTTGAGCCGCAATAATTCGTTTAAAATCCCACTTTAGTCTTTAAAGTAGGCTGATATGTAATAGCGGATCACTTTGGCAAAATGCGGTAAACATGAGCCAACCGCGCGGGATAACATTTTATAGAACAAGGGAGTTGCCATGGTAAAAAGACGTGAAGCATTTGAATTAGCGGGAAAACGAGTCACAGCTGGGACGCAATTAGGGATCAAGCTGCCAGCCGCTAAGTTGTATACCGATACGCAACTCGATATTCATGTGGAAGTGTTTCACGGAGCCAAACCTGGCCCGACTTTACTGGTTTGTGCCGCCATTCATGGGGATGAACTCAATGGTATCGAAATTTGTCGGCGTTTATTAGCCAGAGTGAATCCAAAGAATCTGACGGGCACATTAATTGTGGTGCCAATAGTGAATGTGTTTGGTTTTATTCAGCAATCCCGTTATTTACCCGATCGGCGCGATTTAAATCGTTGCTTTCCAGGTTCTAGCAAAGGGGCGCTCGCAAGCCGTTTAGCTAATCTGTTTGCCACTCAGTTATTAGTTCATGCAACCCATGTGATTGATTTACATACTGGGGCCGTCCATAGGGATAATTTGCCGCAAATTCGCTGTGATACTAATGATGAGACTATGCTGGCCATGGCGAATGCCTTTGGTGCACCGCTGATCATGCATTCTAAAGCGCGCAGTGTTTCTATGCGAGGTTATGCTAATCAACAGGGCATTCCTTGCATTTTATATGAGGCTGGAGAGGCGTTACGTTTTAGCGAGTTGTCGATAAAATCTGGCCTCAAAGGTGTGCTCAATGTGATGCGCAGTTTAGATATGCTTAAAGGGCGAGTGAGTAACAAAGGCGCGAGTGTCAGTGCTATTCGCAGTTATTGGGTTCGCAGTGAATCCGATGGTTTAGTGAATATGAAGCTTAAACTCGGCCAGCGGGTGACTAAGGGTTATATCATTGCCCATATCGTTAGTCCCCACGGCGGTGACAGTGTGGCCATTCGCGCGCCAACCGACGGTATTATCATAGGAATAAGTAATATCCCTGTGACTAACGAAGGTGAGGGCATGTTTCATATCGCCCAGTTCGAAGGTGACGAGATTGAAATTGCCAACGAACAGCTCGATGAATTCCTGATGGAATATGCCTAGATTCTAGGTCCCATCACCTCTATAGTTTAAACCGTTCCACTGAGCTGGTGAGTGAATGGGCAAGCAGAGTGACTTCGTTGCTGCGTTTGGCCATGTCCATGGCTTCATTGGCATTTTGGTCTGCAGATTGTGCCGCCTCACTCATGCTCGACTCAATCCGTTGGCTGTAATCTAACTGCTCGTGGGCGGCGTGGGTGATCTCTAGACTCATTTTATTGAGGGTATGTAAGGTGCTTTCTATGTGAGCGATAGCATCCTGCAGGGTTTGGCTTTGTCCGACACACTCATTTGCTTGATTTTGCCCCGTAGTAATCGCATCGGCTGCCGTGGACGTTTCTTTTTGCAGGGCCGTGATCATGGTTTGAATTTCGGCGGTGGCGGCTTGGGTGCGTGAAGCAAGTGATCGCACTTCATCGGCCACGACGGCAAAACCACGACCATGTTCCCCCGCTCTGGCGGCTTCAATGGCGGCGTTCAGTGCCAGCAAATTGGTTTGTTCGGCAATGCTGCTGATGGTGGTTAAAATGCTGCCAATATTATCGCTTTGAATGCTCAAGCGAGACATGACTTCAACTGAGCTACTTAAACGGGTGCTCAGTTCGGCAATTTTATTGCGATTATCATCGGCAATTTGCTTCACTTGATTACCGTATTTCGAGGCTTGACTGATTTGTCTCGCCGACTCACTGGCCTGTTCTGTCACTAGATTTGAGCTAGTAAACATCTGTTCTGCTAAGGCTTTCGTTTCATCGACTCGACTGATTTGCGCCGTTGCGGCATTGGCGATGCGCTGGCCTTGCTCATTGGTTTGGGTGGCAGAGCTGTCCAATGAATGGGCATTTTGGCTGATATTGGTTAACAGCTTGGCAAGATCGTCACTCAAGGTATTCATGTTATCGATTAGGGCACCAAATTCATCGTTATGACGTTTATGAATGCGTTTAGATAAATCCCCTCGGGCGATACTGGCGAGTGCGCCGTTCACTAAGGCCAAGGGATTGAGCATGGCCTTGGAGGTGAAGAAAGAGATAAAGCTCACCATGGCGATAAATACCAGTGCTAGTACAATCGCTAAGGTTTGACCCTGTTGAATATCATTACTGGCGATGGTTTGCAGGCTGGTAAATCGGCGGTCGGCTAAGTTGATTAACTTATCTAAGGCGAGATTATTCGCATTAAACTCTTTATCGGCATCGAGGTAATGTTGCTCTGCTTGTCGTTGTGCCTCAACTACGGCTTCCTGCACTTTATAAAGTTCGGCAGGCGATGCGAGTAAGGTATTGATAATCGCATATTCTTGCTCGAATGTTTGCAGTAGGCCTAAGGTATCAAGCCCATCTGTTTGTTGTTTTAAAAAGGTAAAGTTAGTGGTGAGGTTCCCCAGTAAAATACCGACATCCTGTTGGTGCGATTGAATAACATCCAAACTTTGAGTGTGGATCAGTTCCCCCATAGTGTTGGCTAGCGTATAGAGCATGTCGTCAATGCGAGTACCTGTGCCGACAATTTCTTCGAGTAAAGTGGGATTATCGGGGATGGAAAGAGTTTCGAGATCAATCATCGCATTACTGGCGTTGGTCTTGGCATGGTTAAAGCGCTCAAAGAGTTGCAGGTACTGCCGTTTTGCTTGTTCATTGGCGAGTTTAGCGCTAAACATGGCTTGGCTTTGCTGCAAATAGGCTTGGTATCTTGCCTGCGCTTCGTTTAGGGATGTTTGCATCTTAGGTTGATCTGCAACTCGCTCAATTAACTCATTTTCGATACTTTGATATTTCTTCTGCAGCGCGGTAAATGCTTGCTGACTTTTGGTTAAGGCGGCAGTGTCTTGCTGACTATGGGCTAGGGTGGCAAGGCGTGACATTTTTAATAGCACTAGTTGTAAGCTATTACTCTGCTTTTGCACGGGTACGGCTAAGGTTTCAATATTTTGATAGGCGGTTTGCACTTGGGAGAGTGAATAGTAGAAAAAGCTACTACCAGCGATGAGCAGCGCGCCAATTGCACTAAAACTAAAGATGATTTTTTGTTTTATGGTAAGCGTTAACATAGTGCGAAAACCTCTTCTATGACTGTCCCTGTAAAATGGGTTTATTAATGGTTAGATCGCTGTTTTCGTTGAAATATTGATTTAAGTGTAGCAGAGTTCGTCATAAGTACAGTGATTAGTTCAATTGAACGTTTAGATTTAATTTAGGTTAACTAATTGGTTTTATTATTTAAAATAATCTCAACCCTATCTTGAAAAGGATTAAAGATGAAATCAGTCGTGTTAGGTGAAAACCTTATCGTACCGACAAAAATTCTCTGCATTGGGCGTAACTATGTTGAGCATATCCATGAATTAGGTAACGAAATTCCCGAGGATATGGTGGTATTTTTAAAGCCCAATTCGGCTATTTCGACTGTGCTTCATTCTGAGCATCAAGGGGAAACCTTGCATTATGAAACCGAGCTGTGTTTTATGTTTCAAAATGGCCGTTTCAGTAGCGTCGCCGTCGGTTTAGATCTCACAAAACGTGATTTGCAAACTAAGTTAAAAGCTAAGGGATTACCTTGGGAACGAGCAAAAGCCTTCGATGGTGCAGCGTTATTCAGTCCGTTTGTGGCGATTGATGATGCAGAGGCACAGCTGCATTTCACCTTGAGTATCAACGATAACTTGGTGCAAGAGGGGCATATCGATTTAATGATCTACAAACCTCAGACTATATTGTCCGAGCTACAGGCATTTATCAGTTTAGATGAGGGCGATATTGTAATGACAGGTACGCCCAAGGGCGTGGGAAGCATTCCCGCTAAAAGTGTATTTAACGTCACGCTGAGCCGTGGCCTGCAAGCGAGTGCTGAACCCTTACTCGAATGGCAGTGGTTAAGTGTTTAGTGATAAATCGCTGAGTTGTTCGCATGATTGAACCTGATGACGTAAAAAAGACTGCTGTATTGCAGGTGCCAACTTGCCAGCCACTGCAACAATTTTTGCTTGCGTTAGGGGCGAGTCAAGGCGCTGTTGAACGTTACTTACCACAGTTTAAAGCGTTGAACGTGCCGGCGGGAGAGGTGCTTCTTGGCCAAGGAGATGAGCAGTCACAGGCATATTTTGTTGTGGATGGTATCGTGCGCGCTTGCCATTATACTCAGGAGGGCATAGAGCGCTGTAAGGAGTTTTATTTCGAGGGTGAACTGTGTTTTTTGTATGTCAGTTGGCTTAAGCAAATTCCCGCTCGTTACCAATTAGAGGCCTTAAGCGCCTGTAAACTTATCCAAATGCCGTTATCCGTGTTGGATGATACTTCGCTGCAGTCAGTGCAACTTGGGTTACTTAAACAGCAATTATTGTATAAAGAACAAAAGGAAGCCTTTTTACTGCTGCACACACCTGAGCAACGTTATCTGTATTTACGCGAACATTCACCACTTTGGCTTGAGCGGTTAAGCCAAGGTCAGCTAGCTAATTATATTGGCATTACGGCAATCAGTTTGTCGCGTATGCGTAGACGACTTCAAGACTCTCTTTAATGGTTTTTGCTCCCAGTTAACTTAAGTTAATGCGCTAAAGCGCAATTCCCATGATGCTGCGCCTTAAGTTGCGCTCTCAAGTCTATAAGGCTTTCAATCTGAGTGCGCATTATTGCTTAAAGCGAAGGAGCTTAATAAGTTGACTGCGTTTACTTTGTCTCAAATTTTGGTGGCGATAGCCATTATCTTCGATCTGATTTCGTTTCAATTTAAGGCGCGGGAGCGGATAGTCGCTTGCCTTTTTGTGTCTGGCATCTTGATTTCAATTCATTTTTGTTTGCTGGAGCAATGGACTGCCGCAGGCTTAATGGGCATAGCCACAGTGCGTTATCTCACCAGTATTTTTACCACCTCAAAAGTAGCCCTATGGTGTTTCTCTATTGCTGCACTTGTGATGAGCATTGTGACCTTTAATGGGGTAACGACTGTGATCAGTTGTATAGGCACCTTGTTTCAAACCCGCGCCGCATTCTGTCAAAGTGATAAAGATCTCAGACTGCTTATGATAGTCGGAACTAGTTTTTGGCTCGTTCACAATGCCTTAGTGGGATCGCCTGTGGCAGTGTTAATGGAGGTACTCTTTATTGGCAGTAATTTGGTGGGCTATTATCGACACTATTTTCGTGGGCAGCTTAAGCAACTGCCGTGATTAGTTTAAATAATCTCATTGATAATTAGAAAGATATTTACTTTATAACGGCGAATTACAGTGACTGTTGTAATCGTCGCTTGGCCGTCGATGTGAAGCTAATGCCAGTGTGGGTTGGATCTGGAATGATTAGAGTCCCGCGACGGCTTCCATATCGAGTTCGATATCTGTGCAGCCTTTAGCACAGTAGATCCCTGCCGCTTGTTCTGCTTTTGCCTGCTCTGGCAATATCACTTTAAGTGTCTGTTTACAGCTAGGACATTGCACTGGCTTACCTTTAAATACCCGTTTAATCAGATTTTTCTGCTCATTGAACGAGGTTGCTGTGGTTTGGTTTAACACGGCAAAGGGGCTAGTAGAAGCAGTTGTCATCGGTTGGCGGATCCTTAGGCTTGATAAAGTATTATCACGAGAGTGTCATCGCGAATAGCGAGATTATAGCCTGAGTTGCGCTGTTATTGAAAAGCCTCAATGTAAGCTTGTGCCTAACCCATCGACCAGTGGTATTAATAGTCAATTAACGTATCGACCATCACATACGATGGCCGACATTATGCGAGAAACGACTAGAGGGTGTTTTGCCAAGTCGATGGGCGAGAGTAACGCGCGCCATCTTTGACTCTGGCGCGGATGTGTTTGACATCATTAAGCTTGAAAGATTGGCGGTAACTTAGCCAAGGTCCTGAGTCGAGTTGGTATTCCAGCTCGGCATTGGGATATAAGCTATTGAGCACTAACTGCTGATGTTCAACACGTATCCCTGGCGGTGATATGCGATAGAAAATTCCCGCTTTAGCTAACTTAGGTTGTACCTTATTGGCATAAACCGCGGCGAAAATTTGCCAATCCTGTTTGAGCACTTGCTCGGCTTGGCCCTTGAGTTTGCGGGCGAAATATTGAGTTTGCTGGCTATAGATTTTACCTTGATAATCATAGGCCAATTCCCATGGTGCCTTATGCCATGCCCGTTCGGCGAGGGCGACCATGCGCGGGAATAACATGTATTCTGCTTGCTCGTCCGATTGCACCATTTCGCTCCAAAGATGCCCCTGCAAGCCGTAAAAACCGTGTCCCGGTTTGAGCTGGCTGTGGCTATCGTCCGACACAAATGGCTGATTTAAGCTATTGTGCCAGCGCTCGGCATGTACAGGCAGATTATCGGGCATAAAGCTAAACACCTTAAAACTGTCTATTGCCCTCGAGGCCCAATGATTGCCGCGCTCATCTGGATGGCTAGCGTAGGGGAAATCGAAATAGGTGACTTCTGGCGTTGAGATAACGACCTTCCAGCCAAGATTTGCTTGCTTATGGGCGATTTGATGGCCGTTGTTTGAAATCTGCGACCAAGCGTTAGATTGCACTTGGGCGGGCATGTTTTCGGGACGCACTTCACCCATACCATCATTCCAACCAGCGGCAATAATCCCTTTCTCTGCCAGCATGTTAGCAACGCGCTCGATAAAGTAACCATTGAGTGAATGCAGTCCGGTTAACTCATCGGCTTTTTGTTTTTTCATTGCGATACACGCGGGGGATTCTACCCAAGCGCCTGCGGTTTCATCGGCGCCTATGTGGTAATGCACTAAAGGAATGCCTACGGCGTGGTGCATCTTTTTAACTTCATCAATCACAGTATCGATAAAGTGATAGGTGCTCGGCAGACACACATTGAGTGTGTTGTCGTGGTAATACTGAATCGACGAATACTGGGTTTTATCGGCAAATTCAGTCAGTAAAAACTCCTCCGCCTTAGTTTTGTCTCCCTTGGCGAGGTAATGGTGATAACGCGCCTCCATGGATTTTATTGCGGCGCGTGAATGCCCCGGCATGTCCAGTGAAGGGATTACTTCGATATGGTGAGCATCTGCCAGTTGTAATATTTCTTGGTATTGCGCCACGGTTAAGTAGCCATCGACGGGGTTAACGTCCGCTATGCCACTGCCCAGTTGTGGCAATAAACAGGTTTGCTCGGTGAAATCGAAACAGCGTTTTGCACCCACATCGGTCAGTTCGGGTAAGCCGGGGATGGCTAAACGCCAGCCTTCATCGTCGGCTAAGTGCAAGTGCAGCTTATTGATTTTATAGGCGGCGAGCGGTGGGATAATGCGTTTAATAAAATCGAGCGAGTGAAAGTTACGGGCTAAATCGATATGTAGGCCGCGAAAGGCGTAGCGAGGCTGGTCTTGAATATCGATGGCGACCAGTTGATCGTCACTTAAACTGATTAGCCCAGCTAGGCTTTGTAGGCCATAGAAGAGTCCCGCCTCAGTGCCCGCTCGAATACTGATTTGCTCAGCTGTTATGGTTAACCGATAGGCTTCGCTGCTTTTAATTTCACTATCATGGACTCCAGTGCTGGCGACTTTAGGTGCTTGAGTATCGAGTTGCAATAATAGCGCCGTGCCTTTGTCCTTGGCCGAAAAGCCTAAAGAATCGAGGTAATCAAATGCCGATTGCCGTCCTTTAAAATCGACAGTCGCAGCCGTGAGTCGATAACCTTTGGCAAGGGATAAAGGTGCCGAGTTTAGGCTTTGGCTATTAAGTGGCGTGGGGATGAGTTTGCCGCTAATGTCAGGTGCTTTGTCTGCGGCTAGGGCTTGATATTGCTCTGCTAAATACTGGCCATCGGCAAAGGGGGTTGCATCGTTTTTTGCCAGTAAGAATTGTTTCTCGGCATTAAAAGGCGCCAGGTAGTCTTGCTCGGCTAAACCCGTTTCTGGATCGCGCCTTGTTTGAGTGCTCTTTATGACCTGCGCCTTATCGCCCATAGCGACAAAGAAGTTTGGCATAAACTCGGAACGGGTGATTTGGCTGCCTTTGCTATAAAACTCAATACGATAAACTTGATTGGCGACGAAGCCCTTAAAGCTGACTTTAGGAGTGATTTTGTGTAAATCGCCATTGATATGCTCAATGCTAAAGTCACCCGCATCGACGAAATAAACGGGCGATAATTGGCTGAAATAAATTTGCCAGTCGCCATGATTTAGCTCTTCGCTGGATAACTTGTCGTTGGATAACTGAGTGGGCAGGGTTAGCTCAATGACGGAGCGATAGCATTGGGCTTCTTTAGCGGGACAGGTTTCAAGATAACTAGCGGTTAGCTGATAATTTAATTGGAGCTTATCGGCCAATTGATTCAGCGCGACATGATTTGCCTCCTGCACAGCATTGGCGGCCAGTACTGATGGCATAACAAGTATTGAAAGCACCGACGCCACGGGAAGCACTGCCATCACGCCGCTGACTAAGGCCGTCTTAATCCTCTGCCACTGTATTTTCCCTTTCTGTGTTATTTGTCCTTTCACTTAGCTGAGTCCTTTTGTTGTAAAAACCACGGCGCTGCGTCGATCAATTGCTGGAGCATTGTGATGTTAGTTGAAACCGCTTGATTTTCTGTTGTTGTAAAAACCACTGCGCGGCACCTATGAGGGCTGCATTGTGATGTTGGCTGGCTGAAATCGTCAAGTCTGTCAGTTGCGGGCCATAGACTAAGCTTTGCAATTTCTGTTTAAGCGCTTCAATAAAAAAGGGAAAGCTTTGGCTGACTGAGCCGCCAAGGATGATATCTTTGGGATCGTATACCAGTAAGGTTTGGGCGATCATGTGCGCCAAGTGTTCGCCAAAATGGGCGAAGGCTTGTAGCGCTTGGCTGTCACCTTCACAGGCTTTTTGGTACAAATGCTCGCCACTCATGTGATGATGAGTGGTGAAGTATTGCCCCGAGCAGTAGTGCTCAATAATGCCATCACGATAATTCAAACTACCTATTTCACCTGCGGCGCAATGTTTACCCGAATACAGCTGACCATTAAAAATCACCCCTGCGCCTACGCCAGTGCCTAAGGTAATCCCGAGCATGTCTTGATTGTGATTGAGTACAGCTTCGCCGAGGGCAAAGAGGTTAGCGTCGTTATTCACAACAACATCCATTTCAAAGGTATTTTTAAGCTGCTGAGCCAACTGCGTTGCCGTTAATGCAGGGATGTTGAGCACTTCGAGTAAAGTGCCGCTGTGCATATCCACCATGCCGGGCACCCCGATGGAAATACCATAGGTTTCAGGCGTGAGGTGGCTGTGGATACAGGCCACGAGGAAATCTAATAATTGTTCAAAATTGCCATCTGCGGGAACAGGATAGCGCCAAGTGTCGAGTAAGGTTTTATCCTCCACCTGTGCCAACATCAGTTTAGTTCCCCCAAGATCTAAACATAGGACGCTCATAATAGCTTGTTGCCTCTCGTGTTGTTTGTTGCCATCGGCTCGTCATTCTTTGAGGCCGCTTTCGCTGAGAACAGGGTGGTGTTTTTAATTAAGGGACGAGCCGTTAGGGCGACATAGCCTATGTATGCCATAGGAATTAACAGCACTAACATCCCGAGCCGTAATTCGCCGGACAGCTCACTGATAACACCAATGATCGGCGAGATAAACGCGCCGCCGATAATGCCGGTACAGAGAATGCCGGCGAATGATCCATGATCTTGAGTGCGCGAATTAAGCGCCAGCGAGAAGATCACCGACCACATGATAGAAATGAAAAAGCCAACCAATGGGAAACAAATTAATGTTAGTTGGCTCGGTCCCCAAATCGCCACCAGAAAACAAACCAGTGAACTAAGGGAAAAACTGAGCAGCAAGATCTGACTGTCGATAAGTTTAAGTAGCAGTAAACCGAGTAGGCAGCCGAGCGTCATGTAAAACCAAAAATCGCTAACCACATTGGCGCCGACACTTAAGGTATCAAGACCATGATATTGCAGTAAAAAGACTGAGATACTGTTAGCAAGCCCTTGCTCAAGCGCAACGTAGGCGGCGATAGCGAAGAAGAATTTCAAAACGGTTTTATCTTTGAAAAGGCGTAAATGGGTCTCCAGTGCCCCCGCAGACTCATCTGCCAATTTATCCACTTTGGGCATCTTCACTAGGCTGGCAAAGAGCACCATGGCGAGTGCGACCACGGCAAATAACCAGTACATGGCAAGCCAACTCATGTTCTCGGGCAATAGCTGTTGCACATAGTTGGCTGATGCTGCACTGGCTTGATCTAAGGCGACAAAATGCTGGTACACCAGCGGCGCTAAGGTTGCGGCGCCGCCAAAGGCGAGTTGGGCCAGTACGGAGAAAAAGGCAAAGTGCTCAGGCCCCGCGGCTTGGCGCAGTAAGGGATTCACTGCTACCTGCAATAAACTCATGCCAGTGCCGATACAAAACAGGCTAAACATGGCGATGCTAAAGGTAGGGAGACACACAAAAGTGACGGCGCCGATAAACGCGAGGCTAAAGGCTAAGATGATCACCCGTTTTTCACCGTACTTGTCCACCAAAATTCCCGCAGGAATCGATGTCACGCCGTAGGCGATAAAAAACGCAAAGGGAAATAACCCCGCCAACGTCAGGCCGATAGCATAACTGTCAATTAACGCAGGGAAAATCGGCCCCATACTGTTGGTCATCAAGGAAATCACAAAGAAAGTACAGAGGACAAACAGAATGATGAGTTTGTGTTTCATGTGCTTAGCCAATTGAATTAAGTGAAATTCATTGTGGACTGACACTCGCTATGGCGGTGATACGAATGGTGCCTCTGTCGATACTTTTCTCACATATGCAAATCCTGTTCGCGCTGATTTAGCTGATTTACATCAGGTGCAGTTAATACGAGCTGTAGATACTGGCGATAGATACGAGTTGCAGATAGCTGCTGCGGATGAGCATAGAGAAAACCATGTTTTAGCCTCTGCTGATAACCTGTTTACTTGTAAAATAGTTACCTTTAATTAACATTGGATAGAATAGTATTGGAGTGGCGGATTTTAGTATCACTGCAAGGCTGACTTGCTATAGACAATAGTGCGCGTGGCACTGCTATTTCGCCGCGCTGATAGGTCAAGGCTGGCATTAAAAATAAGGTCTAAGTAATTGAATAATTTAACAGGTTGGCATAACGGCTAGCTTGAGTGAATGGCGTTGAACTATAAGAGCTGATTGAAGCTAAGGTAAAGGAATGAGCAACTGGAGTTTAATGGATGAAACCTCTGTGTGAAAAAGTGATCCCCGATGAAAATAGCTCTTGGCGTTACTTTCGTTATGAATGGGACCACATGGATCTCAATTGGCATTATCACCCCGAGTACGAAATCTGCTTAACCCTCAACAGTTATGGTATGCGTTATGTGGGCGACCATATTGCCCGCTATGGCGATTATGATTTAGTGATCATCGGCCCAGATATGCCCCACGGCTGGCAATCCGAGGCGAACCTTGGTGTTTCAACTGACGAGATATCAAATGGCAACGCGCTAAAAGACGGCACTTCGAATGCGAGGGTGCAGGAAGTCGTTTATGTGGCACAAATTCCAGCGGTCTGGCTACACCAAATTGTGAATGAGCAACGTGAGTTAGCGTCTTTGCATTCACTTTTGACCCATGCCAAACGAGGTGTGTTGTTTAGTGAGGAAACGGCGCGTAAGGCCCATAGTGTGTTTATCGAAATGGAGACGGCCAATCCTTTTAGACGCTATATTTTGTTATTGGAATTATTAGCGTTATTACAACAGGATAGTCAGCAAGAACTCTTGTCGAGCACCTTGTTTACCCACGGTAGTAAACTCGACTTTACCGTGAAAAAGCTCGATAAAGTGATTGAGCATATTTATGACAATTACACTCAGGCCTTGTCGGCACAGGATTTGGCAAAGTTAGCGCACATGAGCACCAATCATTTCCATCGATTCTTTAAAAAACGCACCGAGAAAACCTTAACTGAGTTTATCAATCAACTCAGGATAGCTAAGGCGTGCAAGTTACTGCTGTCAAATCAAAGCCCGATATCAACCATCAGCGATCAGTGTGGTTTCAACAACTTATCCAATTTTAATCGGCGTTTTATTCAATTTAAAGGTGTCACGCCGAGTCGTTTTCGTCAGTGCTTTAGCAGTAAACAAAGGGCAATTTAACCATTCTTATCACGGATGCTTAGGTTGAAAATACTGCTCCACTAAGGTTTGGCTGTAGCGTATCGCTTGCGCCGTGATCTCCGCTGAAATCGGCTCAAATGGGCGCTTCAGTTTTGGGTCGCGGTAATCCATTCCCGCTAACAGCGCATACCAAGAAGGGCGAAAGTAGGCGAGTTGCTGATCGTATTGGTAAAGCAGTAAATCAAAGTCTTCCCCTTGATACCAAGCTTGCAATAGTTGTGTCAGCCTTTGGGAAATGGTGACTTTTCTCGCCGCCAACCAATAGGGTTCGCTGCGCTGGCTGGTGACATAATGGGCCTGAATATAATCCTTTATGCCGAGCACTAACTGCATGACCGCCTGATTGAGTGTTTGTCGACTTAAGGTCTCTGCCTGCTTATTCAATTGATAGCGCTCGAATAACGACATAAATTTTTCAAGGGTGAATTGGGTCATCATGATCGACGTGGCTTCGAGCGGTTCGATAAAACTTTGCGCAAGTCCTATCGCCAGTACATTGTTGTGCCAAGCCTTGTCACTGACACCGACCCGCATCTTGAGAAACCGTACTTGGGTCGATTCTGGCAGATTAACACTGTGCAATAATTCTTTGGCCGCGGCATTGGCACTGAGGTGGCGACTGCTATAAACATAGCCATTGCCAAGCCTGTGGGTGAGGGGAATTTGCCATAGCCAGCCCGCACTGAGCGCCGTTGCGCGGGTATGGTACTTGGCTTGCTGTGCTTGGGTTTGCAATGCATGGTTTTGTAGATCATGGGTTTGCTGTGTTTGAGTGGAGTCCATTAATGCTGGTACAGGAACAGGAACAGTGACGGCGCTGTCGTTGAGCAGTTCATTGGCGAAGGATTGAAAGGGTACGCCTAGGGTTTTATGAATTAACTTAGCGCTAAAGCCGCTGGCATCGATAAAAAAGTCGGCGTTAAGTCGTTCGCCATTCGCCAGCATTAAGGCGTCTATATGTTGGTTTTGGGTTGTTGAAACTTCAATGACATCGCCGATGAGGTGTTTTACGCCGCGTTGGCAAGCGTATTCTTTTAAGTAGTTGGCCAGCTCAGTCGCATCGAAGTGATAGCCGTATTCGTTAGCGTAGGGCAACGCTTTATTCGGCCTAGGGCTGAGATTGTGTTTGGCCAGTACGCCGCTTGAGAAAAACGCATCGGGTTTAACGGCACTGCCATGACCGCGGCGTCTTGCATTGGCGTTGATAAAGAAAACTTCAGCGGGTTTCACATCCATTTGACAATAGAAGGGGTGAAAATATTGCTGCCCGTCCCCATTCCAGTTGATGAAATCGATGCCAGTTTTATAGCTGGCGTGGCATTGTTCCATCCAATCTTTTTCGCTAATGCCTAAGTTGTCCATAAAGCGTTTCAAGTGTGGCGTTGAACCTTCACCAACGCCTATGGTGCCTATGTTGTCCGATTCCACTAAACAGAGCTCAATGGCGGCAAATACGGGGTTATTCGCGAGGGCTGCTGCTGCCATCCAACCTGCGGTTCCACCACCTAAGATAATGATTTTTCTGATTGCTTGCTTCACTTTCATGGCTTATCCCCGCTGCATTATCAACGCAAAAAGCCGACCCTAAGGTCGGCTATGGTGTGACTCAAGTTTAAAATTTGTAGCTGGCACCGACGAAATAACGCGAACCAAATTCGATGGTGTTTTGGGTCAATCCGTATTTAACATCATAGGATTGCACCACTTCATTGGTTAAGTTTACCCCTTCGAGTGAAACATCTAAGTTCTCCATTGCATGCCAAATAATCGAGGCATCGACTTGTTGATAGCTGTCGTTTAACACGTTTTGAATGTTACCCACGCCTAAGTATTCTGAACGCCAGTTATAGGCGATACGGGCGCTGAACAGATCATCTTCGTAGAAGAGTGAGCCGTTGAAGGAGTTTTCTGATACGCCTTCAATCATTTGCTCGGTGCCATCGGGGCGAGTGCTCTTACTGTCAACATAAGTGTAGTTGGTCAAGAAGCCAAAACCGCTTTCAAAGTTATGTTGTAGCTGGATTTCAAGCCCAGTAACAGAGCCGCTACCGCCATTGGCTGGGGCTGTGACACGGCATTTATCCCACTCGGATTCTGATGCGCCGCAACCTTCAATGTATTGAGTAGACTCAGTGACAAACACTACGTTATCAATATCTTTGTAGAACAAGGCTGCCGACAGCATAGAAGATTCAGTGAAGTACCATTCGATGCCAAGGTCAGCTTGATTCGCCTTATAGGGTTTTAAATTGGGATTACCGCCGGTCGCAGTACCAAAGTTTTTCGCTATCGCTAACCCAGGTTTAAGATCGCTGTAGTTGTTACGTGCCATCACGGCAGAGGCCGAGGCACGTAGGATTAGATCTTCTTGTAGATCGAAGGCGACGTTGATACTCGGTAACCAATTATCGTAATTAACGGATTCATTGTAGGGTTTGCCATCGGCAAAACCGGTTGAGGTTTGGTCTGTGTTAACGTAACGCAAACCAAAGTTACCACGGTAGAATTCGCCGCTGAAATCCGCTTGGGCATACAGGGCCAACATATCCTCTTCGACAGTGAAGGTGTTACCGAGATCGGCGACTTCCACTAACTCGCCATTGGCGTATTTCTCGCTGATAAACGCCCACCATTTGTCTTCATCTAACTTGGCATAGGAGTCGAGCACATTGCCACCGCTCTGGGAATGCAGGCCAGACAGTACGCCATCGCTCCAGTTGGCAAGGTTGCCATTAGGCACAAAACCTAAGATTTCTGCAGGGTTACGGTTGAAGGCATTACGCTCGAAATCACTGGTGTTGTACTTAATCCCGACCGCAATTTTATTAATAAAATCATGATCGAGTTGATATTCGAAGTCAGACTGGGCGTAGGTGACTTTATGATCTTGCACTGTGGTTTCGTAGTTGGCTTCCTGCGCATGCTTGAACTGGCTAGCATCGTTGGCATCTAGGCTCGTGAGCACCACTTGATAGGGACCTGTGGCATCGTAACTAAAGCCACCATCGACACTGCCTTGACCATTAGGGAAGGCGGGATCGCCAATTTTGCCGCCTTGGTCCGTCGCAGGGATCCACCAAGAAGATGAGCCGCCTTGGGTGCCGCCATCTGAGGTCGATTGGCCAATGACGCCGCTAAGGGTGAAACTGTCCCCGACGTATTTTCCGGTTAAGTTGAGTACGTCAGACTTCATATTGACCGCGTGGCGTACCACAGGGTTATAAATAATCGACGCATACGCTGGCAGAATCGTTGCCGATGCTGTGCCGCCTTGGGCGTTATTTACTACGTTGGTGGAGCCCGAACCGCGGGCGCCAAAGGTTAAGAAGTTATGGTTTACGTGGGGGATATCGAGTTCAAAATTAAAGTAATCTAAGGTGAACTCTGTTTTTTCAGTCGGTACAAATTGCAGTGTAACTTGGGCACTGGTCCTTTCACGTTCGGCCCTAAATGCTTGTGAGCCAATCCCCCACGCCCCTACAGTTGATTCTTGGTTTTGTGCAGGATCAGCGGAAAAGTACTCATAGTAACCGCTGAGCGATTCTAATACATGCCGACCACTGGTGAGTTTTTCTACTGAGTAAGCGCCTAAAATACCAAATTTTTCATCATCATTTTTCCAGCTTCCAACGAAAGATCCACTCGGATCTGTTTCATCGTACAGGCTGCTTTGGCTCAACTCACCCGCCACTTGATAAGTGTGAGCATCGAGATCTAAGGGCTTACGGGTTTTGAGATCGACAGTGCCGCCCAGCGCACCTTCTTCAAGGCTAGCGGTTGGCGTTTTGTGGACTTCAACCGCACTGACTTGCTCGGCTGACAATAATTCCATGTTGAAGGTACGAGTGGCAGGACCAAGATCATACCAAGAGGTGCTCGCAACGGTTTGACCGTTCAGCAAAATACGACTCTGTTCTGGCGCTGTACCACGAATGGTGACCCCACTCACTTCACCGTATTGCCTATCGACCGTCACCCCAGAAATTCGCTGCAGCGCATCACCGATATTTTTATCGGGAAACTTACCGATATCTTCCGAGGTGATAGCATCGACCGTGGAGTCGGCGAAGCGTTTGGTATTCATTGAGGCTTCAATCGAGCGACGTATGCCGCGTACTTGGATTACCTCAATATTTTCTGCGGTTGCCTCTTGTTGCTCCGCCGCGATTGCGGTTGAGCTCATCCCGAACAAGGCGTTAGCGATACATAATGCGAGCAAAGAGCTCTTAAATAGTTGACCTTCTGACATGTTATTGCATCCCTGTAGTGCTTTTGTGTTGTTTTTTTCTCCAGTTAACTTACCTGTTATCGAATTGTTGATGCGGTACTTTTCACACTAGGATTGGTATTTTTCTATTGTCTTTGAAACCTTGGGTAAGAGGATGGTTAACTGGGTGCAAAGGCAGGATTTATCGACTTAGTGTAGAAAAGTATGGCTTGTTGCTAGGATGGTATAACTAATGCCGGCGGGATTACTCACTATAGATAAGCTAAACGGATGAGTGAACTCGCTGTCTACAGGTTATGAATTAACCAGTGCGTAAAGAGAACTAACTTATTCATCTTTAAACATTATTTATAGGATGAAATCATGAAACTGAAATCGATAGCCGTTGCAGTTGGGCTTTGTGTTGCGAGCTTGAGTACTGGCTTAAGTGCGGCCTACGCCAGCGATAAAACCATTTACCTTACCTTTGATGATGGTCCAATTGACGCGACCTTAGGGCTGTTAGATGCGTTAAAGGATGCCAATATCAAGGCGACGTTCTTTATTAATGCGTTTCATATGTATGGCGAAGGGGATGAAAACGAGGCGTTAGCGGCTGTCGCTCTACAACGCTTGCTAGATGATGGTCATATTCTGGCAAACCACAGTTACGATCATATGCTGCATAACTGCACTGATGGCGTGCAATCTGGCGCGGCATATTGTAATCAAGTTGGACTCTGGCCCGTAAAATCCTATCAAGATGCGGCCACCGATTTCACCTATTTTGTGACGAACACGGCCAAAGTGGTTGAGCTTATTCCTAATGCCGCCAGTTATCCCAATAACAAGATGACTAAGTTGGCACGTTTGCCTTACACCAATGGTTGGCGAGTGACCAGTAAACTCAAAGGCGATGGCTTGTGTGCGACATCCGATACTGTGCCGCCTTGGGACCCCGCTTTTGCTTGTACCGCAGAAACCTCGACCAACAGTTCGCAAGTTGCGGTGCAAATTCAAAACATGCTCGCCGAGAGTGACTATAAAATATTTGGCTGGGATCTAGACTGGGGACCAGAGGATTGGGGGGTTGCCTTTCCTGCTGAATCCATGGCTGATGGGGTTGAGCTGGTGGCAAAAGTCAATCAAGTGATCAACACCTGCGCTGGAACGACGATGAATCCGCTTAACAGTCGTACGCAGAACTTAGATTGTAGTGATGGTTTACATAACGGGAAAGTGGTTATCTTGACCCACGATTTCCTGTTTGAGAATGCTCACCGCGGACAAGGTGCAACCATCAACTTGCCTAAAATTAAGCGTTTTGTTGAAGAAGCTCAACGTCAAGGATATCGTTTTGATACGCTAGATAACTATGCCCCTGCTTGGCAGGATCAGCATAATTATCAACTACCTGAGTTTGTGTCCTATCAAGATAAAATCTATTCCTTAGTGCAAGCGCATTTCTCCCAAAGCAATTGGCAACCAAGCCAAACCCCAGCCTTGTGGAAAAACGAAAAGTAGTGATGTATTGGGCTGAGTATTTACTCAGCCCATCATATTGGTCGAGTAAAAGGCATGTTGCTGAACTTAGCCTGACAAAATTCAAAATAGCGGCATTTTTTACACTTTACCCACTTCGCTTTAACTCAGTATCTGTAATACTGCTCCGACATTGATTTGAAGTTTATCGGTGTTAGAAAAGTAGCGCATAACGAGCGCGATTGGGGAGAGAAGATGAGTACGTTTGTAAAATTAACCATAGCGGCAACCTTAGTGGTATTAGCCTTACTTGCTGCGGGTATTTACCGTTTCAACATGACCAATGATGATATTTATATGGTGATGGAAGATGGACAGGTGATGCAATACGATGAGGCCATGGCGCATGAAAAAACTCAGGCTCAGGCGAATGAGATCGAAACTGTGACACCTTTTGAGGTAAAGCCTGTGGCGAATGCATCGGAAGTGATGCTTAAACTCTTTAGCTTAAATACCGCCAATCCTGTTGAAATAACGCTGCCTGAGGGCGGCAAGTCCGTTGCACTGACACATTTTATTAAGATCAAGCAAACAGAGTTTGCTATGGGCGACTACCAAGATGGTGAGATAAAAGGTCGAGCATTACTCGATTACTTGCGCATTACACCGTTAAATTTCGATCCCGCTCTAGAGCCGGACACCCAAAGTGACGCACCGATTCAAGATGATCCTAAAATGCAAACTATGCCCTTTGTGGCGCCCTTTATTGTGACGACTCAAGGTTCAGGCGTATTTTGGTATCTTGGATTGTTTAATCTGGATTTTAAACACAATAGCTTGAAACACTTAGGCAGTGTCATGCTTGGCGATCGAATCGAGGTGGATAGTATTGAACCTGTTTATCCTTTTGAAGCCCCATTTAAAATTGCTGTGACTTATCGTGATAGAGCGTCTGACCAACCCATGTCTGAAACCCCTGAAATAGTCAAAACCATAGAGATGATAGTGAGTGAGACCAGCATACATAAGTAACGTGTAAATGCCATTATGGATCTACGTAGGCTTATGCTAAGTTGTTTTTCGGTCTGTGGGTGATGTTTGCTTCAGTAGCAAGCGTTAGCAGGTAATAGGTCAGCATAAGATTTCGACAAGGAGAGTGTCATGCAAGTTAGCAAAATCACTGGGAAATTTGATGTTAAGCTCAATCCTGATAGCCCCTATGCTACTGGTATTGGTGGTGTGACGTTAGGACGTATGGGCTTAGATAAAACCTTTTATGGTGAGCTTGAGGGGCGCAGCAAGGGGGAAATGCTCAGTGCTATGACGTCAGTCAAGGGCTCAGCTGGCTATGTGGCCATTGAACAAGTGGTTGGTAATTTGTGCGGTAAGCAGGGCAGTTTTGTATTACAACATTTTGGCATTATGACCGATGGACAAAATCGTCTGATCTTAGAAGTGATACCCCATTCTGGGGCGGGGGAGTTGCAGGGGTTAACTGGCACTATGACCATCAATATTGAGAATGGCCAACATTTTTATGCATTCCAGTTTGGCTTTGAAGCTTAGTTTGGCTTTGAAGCTTAGTTTGGCTTTGAAGCTTGAATAACGCCTGTGTTTTAGCTCAGTTTTCTGTAACTCTTCTCCTTTATGATCATTCGAGTCATCTGAATTCACCCTTTTTAATATAAGCGAGTAGGTCTTTTCGATTGGGTCTGAAAATGGGCATAAAAAAACCAGCTGAGGCTGGTTTTTTTGATTCTTTTTTCATAAAGCACTATCGAACCTTGAGTCTAGATCGGCGTGCTGTTACTTAAAATACGTTTAATTTAAAAAATGCCGTTGTCGCGAGAGTTAAGACACTTTTTTAACCACTTTAATTTTATCAACGACCTTTTTCACATCGTCGGTATTTTCGGCAATTTTCAGTGCTAGTTGACGTTCGGCATCGCTGGCAACTTCACCTTTCAATGTCACTATGCCATTGGCAACATCCACATTAATTTGGGTGCCGGATACGTCAGTTGAAAACAGTAAACGCGTTTTGATGACTGTGGCAACTTTAGAGTCAGTTAAGGTGGCAACAACTTCACTGGTGCCTTCTTTTTCATTCATCACAGTGAGTTGGTTATCGACATCTTTCACCCCATCTAAGCTCTTGATGAGCTCTGTGGCGAGGGCTTTATCCACACTGCTTTCCACTTTACCTGTTAACGTCACTTTACCATCTTTGACATCTGTAATGATGTCGAAGGAATTGAGATTCGTGTTGAGCAGTAAAGTGGTTTCTGCTTTACCATCGATCCACGCATCCTTGGTTCCGCCTTTCCAATCTTGGGCGGCAGCCACATTTAAACTGATTGAACCGACAAGTAAAGCCACTAGTACTGATGCTGTTGTAGTTTTCATAATCATATCCTCCGTTGTTTTCTCGAAGCTAGATAATGCGCCAATCGTGCCAATGTTTTTAAGGTAATGATTTTTAATGTTTAAATTGTTTTATCTGGCGTTTTTATACCTTGGCATTTTCCTTTAGGTCGGTCTTTTTTACCGACAAAATGTAATTTTTTCTGGCATGCTGAGCCATCATTCGAGCATAAAAAACCGCACTCATCAGTGCGGTATTATGTCTGTATTAAAAGTGGAGGGGAGTCGGTTAAATATGGCTCACTTAGCGACAGGGAATTAATGGTGATTGAGCGATCCCGTACCGTCGTAACTCATTTGCAGCCAAGCGGCGCCTTCTGCAAGTTGGTTTGCAAGTTGTGGCTGATGCGCTTGCCTTACTGCTTGTTTTATTTGGATTAGCACTTGCTGTTCTATGTCGACAAGGGCGGTCATAGCCTGCGAAATTTGGCACTGTTGCAACAATTCTGTTGCTTGAGTATAAGTGACGGGCACGGTGTGACTTAGGCCATTAATTGGCTCGTCAGCCAAACTTCTCAGCTGTTCAAACCGAGTTAACATTCGTTGGTGGATGTTAGCTTTGGCGGAAAAAACACGCTTAAGATTATAGTCTTCGACATACCTCCTCGCTTGGTTGTAAAATGTGAGTCCTTCCTGATTCAGCTTGATGATTTCATCGATCAACATGATATCGGCGCGGATATCAGTCTGATGTTGCACAACATTAGACTTCATTATGGGCCTCCTAATGCCAGTGTTCGACATAGATTGTTTAACTGCTTGGGTAAACTGATTTTGTTTCGTTCAGCTACCATGCATATTCTGTTCTCGTTTTTAATGATATTTTAACAGGCTGATTTTTAGACTGATATTCTCAGTTCATCGAGATATCATCTTAGAACATCGGCAACTATTACCGTTGCTGTTGTTAAAATTTCATGGCTGACATACAGTAGTTTTTCATACAGGGAGTAGATACGCATGGCTCGACTGACACTTTTTTATCACTTGCAGGATGTTAGCGCCGAGCAAGCAATCATCGAACTTGCTGGTGCTGCTGACTTTAATAAGCTACGCAGTGTCGATGACTTGCCTTGGATAGAGCAGCTAGGGGCAAATCACGTCGATGTTGCCATTATTGAGTTATCCAGTCTTAGTCGTGAAGATTACCTTGTGCTGCTGGATAATGCGGCCATGTCAAATATTGAGTTTATTTTTCTCTCCGACGGTCAGCCAAACCCCAATCTTGATCAGTTAATGTCTCATTTTGCGGGTTACCACTTTCGCAAACCTTACGATATGCCGCTAATCAGCGAAATTTTTGCTGATTTTGCACAGTATTTAGCATCATCGCCTAATCGACTGCATCCTTTTGCTAGCGAGCTAGACCAATACGGTTTGCTTGTTGGTTCATCAGCTCCTATGCACAAGCTATACCGCACAATTCGTCGCGTCTCTGCGACAGGCAGTAATGTGCTGATTATTGGGGAAAGTGGGGTCGGGAAAGAACTGGTTGCTAATACCATACATCTTGCCAGCCCTAGGGTGAACGAGCCTTTTATTGCGATTAACTGTGGTGCATTAAGCCCAGAATTGGTCGACAGTGAGCTGTTTGGTCATGTCAAAGGCGCATTTACGGGGGCGAATCGCGATCACAAAGGCGTATTTGAACAGGCTGAAGGCGGGACCTTGTTTCTCGATGAAGTCACCGAAATGCCGATTGATCATCAAGTGAAGTTACTCAGAGTGTTGGAAAATAGCGAGTATCGTCCTGTGGGTGGCGACAAAGTGCAACGTGCAAACGTACGTATTGTGGCAGCGACTAACCGTGATCCCATAGTGGCGATAGAGGCTGGGCTATTTCGAGAAGATTTGTACTTTCGTTTGGCTCAGTTTCCCATTCGCGTTCCGCCCTTACGGGAACGTGGCGAGGATATTATTGGGCTTGCGCAGCATTTTCTTGCCTATCGTAACGTGGCCGAAAAGCAGAATAAGAGCTTAGCTGAAGACTGTATTCAGATGATTGCTAAGTACCCTTGGTCTGGTAATGTGCGCGAATTAAAACATGCTATTGAGCGAGCCTATATTCTGGCCGATCAGGATATTTTACCCAGCCATTTACAGCTACCTCAGACGAATGAAGTGGGTTTATGTGGTGGTGAACAAGTTGTTATCCCCCAAGGCATGCGCTTAGATGATTTAGAGAGAATCGCTATTTATCAAGCACTAGAAACCACTCAAGGTAATAAAACGGATACCGCCGAACAACTGGGGATCAGCGTTAAAACCCTCTACAACAAGCTTAGCAAGTACGAGCAGCAAGTCGAGACCGGTGAAACGACTGCTGAATAAATATTAATTATCAAATTAATATTGAAACAGAGCTAAACTTTATACTCTTTTTTTTGTAAATAATAACTCCTATTCTACAGCCCTTAAACAGAAAAAGCGGAGATAGAATATGAAACACTTATTAACAACAGCATTATGGCTTTCTTTGACAGCCAGTAGTTTTGTAAACGCCACCCCAGTAGTAGGAAGTCTTGAAACAGTCGCTGAATTGCCAATACGACCTGGCAATGTCAGCGTCACTGCACAAGGTCGGATTTTTGCCACAGTACATCCATTTGATACACCATCAGGTTTGCAATTGATTGAAGTTAATCGTGAGACCAACGCTTATAAAGCTTGGCCTTCAATGGATTTGCAAAAAACATCGACAGCCAATACTGCTCAATTTGATACCTTATTAGGTATTGCTCAGGACAAAGCTGGACACCTCTGGACCGCAGATATGGGGTTAGAATTAGGCCAGACAAGGATTTGGGGATTCAACATTAAGGACGGCAGTCTATATAAACAAATCGTCCTACCACAAGCTCTCGCGCCTAAAGGCAGCTTTATGCAGGATCTGGTTGTCGACTCTCAAAAAGGCTGGATTTATTTAGCCGATATCGCCAACCCTGGCCTCTTAGCGGTGCGTATCGACGATGGTCATACAATACGTTTTTCAGGTCATAGCTCGCTGCAGGCCGAAACGGATGCAGTAATGAACATAGATAACAAAACAACATTGTTTAATGGCAAAGTTGCCAGTGTAGCGGTCAATCCAATCAGTTTATCTGCCGACGGAAGTACACTCTATTATGGTGCAATGAATGGCACTCACTGGTATCAGTTATCGACTGCGGCTTTACAAACAGGCAATAATGATCAAATTATCGCCACGGTAAAATTAGTCGGAGCCAAGCCTGTATCAGATGGCGCAGCAACGTCCAAACAAGGTAATCATTACTTTACCAATTTGAACCACAATGCCATTTCCATGCTAGATAACAAAGGCACACTAACAACAGCGGTCAGTTCTCCACTACTGGATTTTCCTGATAGTGTGCAATTTGGTGAAACAGGCTGGTTATATATTTCAGTGAACCAATTGCATAAAGCAAAAGCCTTTAATGGAAAAGCCGAAACAGCCAAACCGCCTTATCGTATCATGCGACTCTGGACCGGTGAGGATACTGCTGCGGGTCAATAACACCTTAGTTGCAACTGCAAAGTTGCAGCTTATATTTGCAGTATGAGTTATATCACAACTGTTTATTTACGTTGATGTGAGTCTTTGGTTTAACTCGAAAGCGTCTAGAAATGAGTTAGGTGTTGATTGTGCAAACTATCAATGCCTTTTATTGTGACTGGCACAGGTCAATATTGAATGGTGAGATAATTTTTGGAACAAGGAACAAGGAACAAGGAACAAGGAACAAGGAACAAGGAACAAGTTCAGTGAAACTCAATCAACCTTCTAAAAATGCATTTTATATTCAAACTCTGAGTACTCAGTACCGACCTCTATTATGGTTGTTTGCTGCAGGGTTATTACTGCTTGGTTTACTCTGCGCCAGAGCAACCTATTTACAACCCGATCCGATACTACAGCTCGTTCTCGGCTGGGTAACACTGTTTCTATTGTTACCCGTGTTACCGACTGTGTTTGTTCAGCAACAGTGTTGGTTAGACGCTGAGCAACAGCAATTGTGGCTCGGTAAAGGTTTATTCAATGGGAGGTATATGGGATTGTGGCGGTGGCGTTCCTATGCCTTTTCGGACATCAAAGCAGTGCAACTTTATCAGCTGCAAATCACTCGTTGGCATCAGATCAGCCGCAATCGCCAAGCGGAAGATACTGTCCAACATTATCTGGCTTATTTAGAATTGCATCAGCCCAACGGTGCTCAATTGATATTGGGTGACAATACTGATAGAAAGGAATTACAACAAGTTCTACAGCAATGTGCGCAGGCGATAGATTGTAAATTTCAGGATTTTAGTAACACCACTCAAAAATCACTTCCCAAAGGTAGTGAATTTAATTTCATGCGGGTACTGGTTCTGCTGGTTATATTTATTTTGTTGAATATTTTATATTTTTTGTTCGTTCTATAAATGCCCAGTCATCCAGCCTAAAAAGTTAGGCTGGATGTCCTCCACAACGATCACTCATCTTGCTCTGTGGTTTCCTGATAAGGAACAAACACTTTAAGAGATGCTGGCTGGACTTCAATAGTGAGATCCGCTGGCTCAAATACTTCACCATCAATCACATATTTACACTTAGGCTGGCTGCTGATGGTGACCTTTTTAGCATGGGCATGATGGACTTTACTTGCACTCGCTTGTTGATCTCGCACACTCTTATTGCCTTCCTTTACCCATCCCGCAATCGCTAATTCAGCGAGGCTAAGCAACTGCTCTTTGGGTTCATCGCCAGCATCCAACCAAGTAATGTCGAGCAAACCGTCGGTCATGTTTGGCTCGCCATCGCCCTGCGCCAACACGCTGGTAAACGGTGCGGCATTGGCAACGATTAGGCTATGGGTCGTCAATGTTGTGGGTTTTGCATCATCTAAGCTGAGCTGGATGGTTAAAGTGATATCGGCATTCACTGCGCGCCATAAGCCATCGAGGTAGGCAAACTGGCCGAGAGCATTTTTACGCTCACGGTTTGCGGATTCAATCATTTGTTGCTCAAACCCTATGCCCACAAGCAACAACACTAACTCCTCATTACAACGCGCGGTATCAATGGCTTGGCAATGCCCTTGAATAATATTATCCAACGCCTGAGAGATAGGAATAAGTTTACTGCCTAAACCAAAGAGGGCATGACTGAGAGCATTAGTTGTGCCAAGAGGAATGATGCCTAAGACGATATCCGTATCAACGATTTGAGAGGCCACTTCAGTCACAGTACCATCGCCACCACAGGCGATAATAATATCAGCGCCTGCATTACGGGCTTGCTCGGCGAAGACATTTGCGGTTTTGTCTGCTGTTGTGAGTTTTAACGTTAGGTCAAAATAGGCTTTGAGTTCATCTTGGATTTGCTCGCTGTATTCTTGCCATTTCCCGCCACCAGAAACTGGGTTGGCGATAATCCACGCCACTTTGTGGATGTTAATTTTCCCTTGACTGAGCATGCGATCTAGCGCGCGTAATTGCCATTTGTTTAAGCCGGCGGTTTTGCGAATTTGCTTTATCTGCTGCAGTACTTCGGCGAAGTGCTGTTGTTTATCTTTACAAACCAAATAAGCGGCGAGTACCAGCACTGAGCGGCCACGACCCATAGCACAGTGGATGAGTACCTGTTTATTGGCGCGCACTTGGCGGTGCAGCCAGTTAACGGCTTGATTGAGTTGGGCGCTGGTCGGTACGCTATGGTCGAGGATGGGAATATTTAAATACTCGATATGATCCTCAAATTGCGACCAATCTAAGCCATCAAATTCAGCGGTGACATCCAGAATGGCAGTGATCTTATTGGCTTTAATCGTTTCCAGATCTGCGGAAAAGAGTCTACAGCCGAGATACAGATGTTCATCAATCCTCTGCATGGGTGGTACTGAATCGTATTTTCTGGCCCAGTGGTTATAGAGTCGACTGCCTAATAAAAAGGGAATAAAACCCCAACGAATATACCAAGGAATAGTACCATCTTGGCGTTTTCTAAAAATACTGGCGAGATTAAACCAATAGGCCGAACCGACTAAAAACAGTGACAGACTTGTCCATGCACAAATGAAAGTGAGCAGGGGAGAAGTGTCTGTTATTGCAAAATAGGCTAACAATACTGCACCTGCAGTGTACAAATATTTGATGTGGATCTTCGTTAGCATGCAAGTCCTCCAATGCCATTGTTCTTGGTTAAAATCGTTGCACTTGAATGGATAGATGTCGAGATGAGAGATGCAGAAATGAGCGAGTCTAAACCAAAAGGGTGGCAATAGACGAGTCTATTGCCACCCTAAAGTGAGGTTTGTTTAGCACTTAGTATCTTTAGCTTTAACACCTTCTTTGACTTCTTCACAGGCATCTTCGATGGCGTTACCTGTATCAGTCATTACTTCATCGATTTTTTCGCCCGCGTCTTCGGCTTTGTTATCACTACAGGCCGTTAAACCTAGGGCGAGTAATAATGCGAATGCTGCACTTGTCATCAGGGTAAATGGTTTCATATCTATCTCCTTTTCTAAAAAAATTATAGTCGCGGTGATTTGCCCTTAAGGGCATTGATCAGCAGAGAAATCACTAATAACACAATAAATATGAAGAAAATGATTTTCGCTATTCCCGCCGCTGCGCCAGCAATCCCAGCAAATCCTAACAACCCGGCAATCACGGCAACAACTAGAAATACTAATGTCCAACCTAGCATAATAACCTCCTGCCCTTGTATTAATCCTTCTCATGACCGTTTGTGTCACTTGTAAGGTAACGGCTAATGGCTCTTACTTGATTGCGATCTTAATGCCAACTTTAAAAATTTTAAGTAGTTAATTGATTTTAAATATAATTTAAATCATTTTATTTAAAATGGTGTGAGTGAATTAAAAGAGGGGTAGGCAATTTTTACCTAAGCTTCGGTAAGAGTTTCAGCCTAATACGTTGAATCAAAGACTGTGAGCTGATGTCGTCCATAAGTAAAGATAAATAAAAGCCGACACTGTGAGTTGGTGTCGGCTTGAAGATATTATGATCTTATAATACAAGATGATAGGAGCTAAATACGTTTAAAAACGATTTAGCGGTTTCCAGCGCTGCAGGCTAACTGGGATGCTCGCGCCTTGGGATAACAGCAGGTTAATCCGGGATTGATATGCTGCGCCCACCATTAAATGTTTGGCTAAATCCACCGCATTACGGGCCTTATAGTCGTCTAAATAACTGCCTTTGGCCCACGCATTAAATGCACCCAGTGCTGGGCCTGCCCAGATTTGGTAATCCATTTCGCGGCCGACTTCACCTGTGTTTGACCAGCGGCTAGACAGACCCAAATACCAGCGGAAAATCAGCGCCATCTTACGTTTGGGGTTATCCAGTGCGCGCTCGATTTGCTTAGGATCGCGCTCGTTAAAGTGGGCGACTGTGCCCGCCCAAATATCATCGAGTGATGAGCGGAACACTTGCTCTTCGAGTTTTTTACGCTCGTCCGTAGGGATGGCATCAATCGAATCGTAACGGGTGTAGATTTCATAAAGCTTATTGGCGCGCATTGGGAACAGGGTGCCGCGCTTAACCACTTGTAATTTCACGCCCATTTCGAACATATCGGCGGCAGGCGCCATAGTCACATCGGCCATTTCTGTGGTGGCGAGTAACTTACGTGTGTGTTCACTCGCGCCCGCCTCCACACACGCTTGGTTGATTGAACCTGTGACGATAAACGCCGCGCCCATGTTGAAGGTGGCTAATGCTGCATCGGGTGTACCGACGCCGCCGCCAGCACCCACGCGGATAGGCGTTTTGTATTGATACTTAGCTTGGATTTCATCTTTAAGCGCCAAAATCGTCGGCAATAGCGTGACCAATGGACGATTGTCGGTATGGCCGCCTGAGTCGGCTTCGGCTGTGATGTCGTCCGCCATTGGCACGAGTTGCGCCATCGCCATTTGGTCTTGGCTGATAAGGCCGTCACTCACTAGTTGCTGGAGGATTTTGGCAGGCGCCGGCTCCATAAACTTAGTCGCGACTTCGGTGCGGCTGATTTTGGCTATGACTTTATTGCCAATGACTATTTCGCCATGTTCGTCGCGGCTCAAACCCGCCGCGCGGTAATAGACGATTTGCGGCGTTAAGCCTAAAAATGCCGAGGCTTCGACCGTGCGCACTTTATGTTTTAAAAACAGCTCAACGCTGCCGCGCTCTAAGGCGGGCTCGCTTGGGCTATGAATTAAGTTAAAGGCGTAGGGGCCATTAGGCAGCGCCGCCTGAATGCGGGTAATGGCCGCTTCAACGCGGGATGGAATTAACCCCGCCGCGCCAAACGAACACAAAATACCCGCTTGACCGAGCGCAATAACCAGTTCTTCCGAGGCAATGCCGTTGGCCATAGCGCCGGCATAGTAAGCATATTTTACCCCGTGTACGCGGCGAAAATTACTGTCGCCTAAACTTTGGGTGCCAAGGGCAGGGGCAAAGGCGCTGACAGGGTGTGAGCCTAGTGGCGCTTGGCTGTCGCTTGTGGTCACTTCGGCCGTTTGCGCTATGCCTAAGCCTTTTTCGCTGTGATTCACTAAGTAGCAGGCTTGGCTTAAATCTTTGAGTTTTTTGCCTAATGAGTCGATATCAAAGCTCAGCTCAGTATCGTTGACTTGCCACGGCCAAGGGCTGAGTTTTTCGTTATTGCTATTGTATTGATCGAGAGTATGGCTAGTCATAGGTGTTCTCATGTTATCAGTGCCGCCCTGCGCGATGTGGATAGCCAAGGCGGCGCAACTATTTGTTATTCGTTATTTGTTATTCGAGATTAGCGTCTTTCTAACAGCGTAAACTCATTAAGCTTCTTCAATACAGATGGCGATATCTTTGACTTCATAAATCCGCAGGCCATCTTTACTCAAGTTGGCATCGCCCATAATGATGCGTTTGCCATTGTCGTCAGTCACGCTGGTAATGTGCACATCCAGTGACATCTGCTTGTTTAATGGGTTAATTTGACCGCGATACTTCCATTTGATATCCGATAATATCTGCCCAAATTTAGGATTGTTAAAGCCAGCGCCAAGGTCTTGGTCAATCACATAGGTTTGCATCAGCTCGATAATGGCTTCAACCCCTAATGAGCCTGGCATCACAGGATCTTGATGGAAGTGGAATTGGAAGAACCAATCACTCGGGTCAATGGTGCGTTCGGCGTATAAATAGCCAAGGCCCGCTTTACCGCCGGCTTTTACGATTTCAGCCTTGTCGATAAAGTTAAGTTGACCGCCCGCTAAACGGTAATGTGGTTGACCTTTTGGTGCGTTAAAGCTGCGATGTTGTTTATCTAACAGATTGATTTGGCTATCGGCGGCTATGCCATTTTGCACATGCCAAGGCTGAGTTATCTTGCCGTTGTCTATGCCTAACTGGTTTTTCAGTGCATCGCCCTTGAAGTAACCAAATACCGCTTTACCTTGGTAGAAAGGCTCGCCATCGCAGCTTAATTCAAAACTGAAATTTTGGATGATGTTACTGCCAGCAATCACAGTCGATAACAAACGTGAGTCGTTCATTATGGTTTTGCCGCGTAAATCCACATGGCGCAGCAGCTTACCGCTACCGTCCAAGTTACGGAAAAACAGCTCTTGGCCGGGGAAGCCCAAGGTGGTGCCCATATAACCTGAGATAAAACCGTTTGGCTGCAGTGATATTTCCATCAGCACAGAATAGGGCATAACGGCGTGATGGCTGTTTTTATCATAATACCAAGCGTTTGCTGGCACTTCGTATTCAGCGATACACGAAGAGGGCTTTTTCAGCTCGCCGCGCTTGCCGTCAATCGCAACCACGCGGGTGGTAAGCTGTAAATCACCGCAAGGCGTGCGCGGTGGAATTAGGCCGCGATAGATGCTGAAATCGGGGCCGAAGCAGTTTTCGATATCGCCAGTGGCAAACTCGAACATGTGGTACGGCGTGAACGGCAGGGTGTCGGGCACGCGGTTAGTATACTTAGAACCTTCTGGCGCAATCGGCGCAGGCACGTGCTTAAGCGGCACTACGCCTTTGTTGGTTGGCGCGGTTAAATCAGGCTGCTGTGCCATCAGCGGCGCGGCGAACGATGCGACTGTTGTTGAAACCAGCGGCGCAGCCGAAGCAGTATTTTTAGCTACATTTCTAGTCGTATTGTTAGCTGTGCTGTTGGCATTATCCGCGAGGTAGCGGGTGCATTCGGCTTCTTCTTTGATCATCACACCAAGGTTTTGGAAATCCACGACCACTTTGCCATTAAGCAAAATATCGATATTCGCCTTAGCATACGGGCGCGGGCTCATACCGATTTCGGTAATTTCCATGCGATAGGTGAGCAGGCCAGATTGCGGCAAGACTTGACCACGACAGCGCACTTTTTGAGAGGCATTTTCTAGCGGTTGGAAACGCCCGTCTTTTACACCGAGGTGCATCCCAATATGCAGCATAAAGAATTGCAGTAATTGACCACAGCCTTCGGCCATTAACGATCCCGCCATCACTTGGTCGCCCTTGAAATGACACGGGAAATACCAATGATCAGCTTCGAGCTGCTTATGGCCTTGAACTGAGCCTAAGCCCCACGCGCCGCCATGCACCTCAAGATTGTTGACCTGTTCAATCATCAGGAATTTTTCGGATGCAAAACATAAAGAGGGCTGCAAACCATATTGGGCTTGATGCGCCGCATGGACACCGCCAAAACAGCCACCGATATCGGCGCCGAGCAGTTTATGGATTTGACTGTAATCAAATTGGCTTTGCGCGCAATCAAGCAGCGGATTAAAGCGCGGTTTATTCGGATTATTCAAGGCGAGGTTGCGCGCTTTGATTTCAGCTTCGGTGTGAATAACACCTTTGCCGTCGGCCAGTTCTTTATCGGTGAAGAAGCCGGCACAGCCGCCATCCATTTTCAGGATCAGTTTGTCGCCCACGAAACATTCGTAGGAGAAGAAGAACAACAAGGTATCGCCATTGCGGGCAAAGTGATTGATGGAAATGTCGTAGCGCAGGGTGTCGCCACCGCGCGGTAAGTCGCCAAGGAAGGTCAGGGTGCAATCGAGCAGGCGATAAACGCGCTCGCCCTTGTTTTCAAAATCGATACCTAAGTAACTGATCAGCATCAAATCGCATTGACCCGATTCGACCGCCACGGCCCAGGGGATTTGACCATCGACCAGATACGGCGCGTCCACAGGAATGTCGTATTCTGTGGTCATAGTGCAAGGCTGATATTGGTTCATCTGGGCGTTTAATTTCGTTACCCGAGACACCAGCAAATAGTCCGTGGTTGGCAGGCGTACACGGCGCGAGTAGCTGTCGATAATGGCGTAATCTTGGCCAAATACATTAGCGATATCACCTTCGGCGTACTCGACTAAATCCGCATAATCCCAAATACAAGGCTTGCTTATCGGTGTTGGCGGCGTGTACAGAGGCACTTTTGCATGGTTTGGATAAAGCGCAGCTGGGTTTGCCTCTGAGTTAACAACTGGAGCTAGCTCAGGTGTTGGCGCCTGAACAGTGGCTTGCTGTTGTACTGGCGCAGCTTGGCCATTGACGGCTAACTCGCTGGCAAGCTGGGCTTTCATCAAGGCATCGGCCAGTTTCAGGCCTTGCTCACGGCTTTGTAAAAAGGCTAAATGGGCTTCACGGGCGAGTTGCTGATTGCTTAAAAATGCAGCGTCTTTTAGCTCTGCTTGAGCGGCGTTGTTATTGGGCGTGCTTAGGGCATTCATTGGCATGCTGCTTAATGTCTCTTTTTGTTGAGCCGTGGTTGGGCTGCTTGTTGCAACGCGATTAGTGTCTTTGCTCGCTATTTGGGCCAAATGCTTGCGCTGGCTGCGCGCTGGCAGTGCTGTAATGGCTCGGGCTTTTTGTTGTATCGCATCAAGGCCCGCGAGCGGCGTATCAAGGATATGTTGATAGATATCGCGGCCACCGAGTGTCACTTGTTTTATTAAGTGTTTTTGCTCTGAAAGCGTTAAGTCTTGCTCAAGCCTTTGCCGCAAACTGTGCGCTTGCGTGGCACTTTGACTGAGCAATAACTGCGAGCATTTACCTTGGCTAAACGTGGCAACGAGCGCGTGCTGCTCTTGAGTAGCTTGTTGCTGTGCTTGGTTTTTTAATTGCCCATGATTTTTAAATTGTCCGTGATTTTTAAGCTGCCCATGATTTTTTAACTGAAGCAGGGCGCTCAAAATACTCGCCATTCCCGCAGCAGCAAAATTGTGGCCTAGGGTATCAGCGGCTTGGCTGCGCTCACTCACACTCGGCAGCAGGGTATTGAGTACCTGCTCTGAATCGGCAAGTTGCTCAACCGCAATACTGGTTTCAATCAAGCTAATCTGGCTGCTATTCACCTTGGCTTGGGTTAGCAAGTCATTGCAAATACGCGCAGTGTTGCTATTACCTTGTATGTCACAAATCGCGCCAAATACTTGGCCGCTGATGTGACCATAACTGTCGCCATAGCTGCTATTGGCATTAGCATTGTTAGCGGCATTACTTGGCTGGGCTGCACTTGATTGCGCTGTCGTGAGCACTAACGCGCCTGCACCTTCACCGACTTTCCAACCAGTGTCAGTTGCATTCAATGCCACTGGTGATACGGCGTTTTTAAGGATCACTTGCTCTAAACTGCCACTTAAATCGACGGCGGCGATCACTACTGCATCTAAGGATTCTTGGGACAAGAGGTTTTCGGCCACATCGATACAGCGGGCGACCGATTGCTCGGCCGCTGAAATGGTGAAGGCAGGGCCGTTAAAGTCCCAAAGGGATGCGATACGTGACGCCATGATGTTGCCAATAAAACTGGTGTATTGGTTCAGTTTGGCGGCATCGAGCACACTGTCCATGGCGATTTTTTCAAGGGCGAGATACTCGGCTTGCGTGAGTGTTATTCCTTGTTTTTTAAGACTGTCTGCCAGTTGAGTGTGCAGATTCACCCTGCCACGGAACTGGTGTAATTCAAGCTCTGTTTCCATCGCCACTAATACAGCAACCTTGCCACCTGGCATTAAGTTAGCATCACGAATCGCTTCATCGGCCACTTTGATCAGCAGCAGTTGCTGGGAGATCAGGCGATCATCCTCATTGGGCGGCACTTTAAAACGCAGGAAGTCAAAATCGAACTGGTCGATATAGGCGCCTTGCGGTACAGAAGGCAAGCCAAAGTTAGCTAAGATCTCAGGGTGTTTATCTAAGCCTTTCCAGCGTTTAGCGGGCAGCGGGATAAAGGCATCTTGCCGAGCATGAATCGTGTTATCCAATGCATTAATGGAGGATAAAGGCCCAAAGTGCGACGCTAAGCCAATGATATTTAATGGCGTGTGCTGGTAACTTACTGCGGCTGCGGCTTGTTCATTCTTCTTGTTTGTATTGGCAACATAGGATTCCAGCAATAAATGCGCGTTACAGCCGCCAAAACCGAACACGGAAACACCCGCGTGGCGGCGGTCATTGCCGGCTTTATCTGGCCAAGCATGCAATTCTGTTGGCAGATTTTTAGCGCTAAACAAGCCCTTAGGCGAAGATATCGGCGCCGATAAGTTAATACTTGGCGGCAGTCGACCCGAGCGCATGGCAAAAATCATCTTCATGATCCCCGGCATGCCCGCGGCTGTGAGTAAATGGCCTAAGTTGGATTTTGCCGAGCCGATCAGCGGCACCGCAGAGCCCGCGAGTTTGTCCTCAAAAAAGCGTTCCATCGAGGCGAGTTCGACTTTATCCCCAAGCGGTGTGCCCGTGGCATGGCATTCAATCACTTCGATATTGGCAGGCAGTGTGTTTGCGGCACTATAGGCGCGCTCGAAGGCTTGCACTTGGCCCTTGCTGTTGGGGCTTAATACAAACTGGCCTTTACCGTCGTTCGACAAACCAATGCCGCTAACGACGGCATAGATGTTATCGCCATCGCGCTCGGCATCTTCTAAGCGTTTTAAGACTAACACCCCAGCGCCTTCTCCAGCGAATAAGCCTTTGCTGTTGCTATCAAAGGGCGCCGAAATACCGTGATCTGGGTAGGCGTGGAAAATCGAGAATCCCATGTTGATAAAGAAGGGATCTGCGCCCGATACTGCGCCTGCAAGCATCATATCGGCCTTGCCAGTTGTTAGGTAATCGCAGGCGAGTTTAAGTGCGTAAACCGAACTGGCGCAGGCGGCGTCCAGACTTAACTGAGTGCCACCTAAACCGAGTGCATCGCTGACCAGCTTTGAGGCTGTGTGGGCAACGGCGCCATTGGCGACGTTTAAGGTTTGGCTATTGGCATTGAGATCGTTAACTGAATTGCCAAAGTCAGCCAGCTGAAATGCGCTTTGATTAAGTTTATTTTGCAGCGCCTTTTCAACGGTTTGATGATACAGAGGCAAAAATAATTCGTTGGAGCGGGCCGTGGGGAACGACAAGGTTCCCATTACGATACCAGTGCGCGCCAGTACGGCATCGCTTGGGGCAATCCCTGCGTCTTGCAGGGCTTTACGACTGCAATCGAGTGCCCATAAAAAGCTTTCATCTAAACCGTCAAAGGCGGACTCAGGCAGTTGATAGCCCTTGGCATCAAACTCAAAGTGTTGGATATAGCCGCCTTTATCACAGTAAAAACGGTCAGATTGCCCCTGCACACCTTGGTAATCGGCGGGATTGGCATTGAGCTTCTCGCGGCTGATTTGGGTGCGTGAGTCTTTTTTATCCAGCAGATTTTGCCAGAAGGTTTGGGGATTATCGGCGTCAGGATACTGAGTCGCGAGGCCGACAATCGCAATTTTTGACGCACTTTTTGATGCGCGGTTTGACGTAATGGTAGGCACGGTAGTTTTATCAATCGCAGGGGAATGCTGAGAACTCACTGGGGTTCTCCTTCTGGTGATACTTCTGATGATAAAGGGGCTGCGTTAGCACTTAATGGCTTAATGAGCGGCGCGAGCGACAGCGGCACTCTGTGGCTTATCAGCTGAGCTAAGCACTTGAGTAAGCTGGTAATCGCATCGGCACCCTTGGCATTGCAAGCAATGGCGACTGTTGCCTCGTTCGCCGTGCTTTGGCCTGCATGGGCGTGGCTGATTTTATCTATGAGTGTGCTGGTTTGCCTATCGGCGCCCACTTCGACAAACAGTCTTGCCCCTTGCTTAGTGGCATTTTGAATGAGCGCACTAAAGTCGAGTGGCGAACAAAAGGTATCGGCAATCGCGCGGCCAATGCTGTGACTATCCACGGTTACTGGCGCAGTTTGCGCTGCGCTGATAAAGCGAATAGGCGAGCCATGTGCTGCCGCTTCCAGCGCCTTAGGTTTCAGTGCCTCAGGTTTCACTGCTTGAGTATAGAAATCTTGTACTTGCCCATGGACTAACATGGCAGGTGCGGTATGCATTGCCGTGACGCGATTGGCGGCAATCCCACGCTTACCTAACTTTGCAAGTAGGGCTTTACAGCTTGTTTCGCAGCCTGCAATGACGCAAGTATCACCTTGGGTGATGGCTAAATAAGCACGATGAAACTCTGGCAATAATGCCTTGATTTCATGGCTGTCGGCACGTACCACAAAGCTGTTCCACACTATGGCTTCATCATCCGCAAGCTGCCACGCTCGGCGGACTGCGGTTAGCTCGCCAGAAATGGCATGGTTGAAAATATCGCTATTTTCAGTGGCGTTGATCATCCCGTGGGGCGTTTGCCACACATCTAGACTGGCCCACATGGCCGCTTCGCCCATTGAGTAACCGAGCGCCATTTTAGGCTTAATATTAAAGACTTGGGTCAACAGTTTAGTGAATAGATAACTGGCACCCACGCCACTAATCGCTTGCTGGCTTAAGCTCATGCCTGCCGCCGCTTTAACATCTGCGGCATAAATCTGCGGTGATTGCAGCATGGCGCTTAAGTCGCCTTCTCGTTCTAGCTGGTGATACAGCGCGGGGAAATACTCATGCAAGTTATTGAACATATTGGCGTAAACCGTGCCAACGCCGGGATAAACAAAGGTAAGTCCCGCATCCCCTAGCGGCTTAGCGGTAAAACAGCTACCCGCTGGCGTTTTAAAGTATTGACCATGATGGCGAACAGCATCATTTTCAAGCGCCGCAATCATAGCTTTGGCTTCAAGTTTGAGATCATCACTTGATGCCGCCATCAAGACTAATGCCAGTGGTGCGTTGGCATCATAGCGTTCAAACCAGAATGCGAGTTGATGTAATGCAAATGAGGTGTCCGGTGCGCCAATGTCTAGTGAACTAAGCAACTGAAACAGTTTTGCTTTTAGCTCATTAATACTGTCACTACTTATCGGCACAAACAGCTGGTTTTCATCAACAAGAGCTTTGGGCGCGATAACTTGTGTGCCTTGGGTCAGTACTAGGCTCTGGTAAATATCTTGGCCTGAATCCAGCAAGGTATCTGCTGGGTTTGATCTTGTTGCCGCTAGATTCTTTGTTACAAGATTTAGACATAAAACCCGCGCTTGATGTTGGTCGCTAAACCAATAGCCAGCTTGATGATTGGTGCCGTTTGTCTGTTTTATATCAGTAGCGCCATGAAGCGGCGCTTGTGTTCGCGCGGCGAGTGCGGTTACACCTTGGCGCAGCGCAACAAATGCCTCGTTGAGAGTGTTGGCGACAGTCTGATGTTGAACGGTTTGAGCTGGGCTGCGCTTTGCCGCCGCTAATGCCGCATTAGCAACCGCCCCTGCATTAGCAACACCTGCATTTACAACACCTGTAGTCTCATTGCCAGCGGCAAAACCAGCGATAAACGCGTGGGCGTGGAGGCGCAGTTTGGCGGCGGTTAAACCATCGAGCAAGTACAGAGACTGGGGCAGATTGCCATCATTGAATTTAAGTTCAACGAGCTTGCCTTGCTCAATGGCTGTTGTTGCTTGGCCTAACAAGGCAGTGAGCGAGCTTTGCTCATACACTGACGGTTCATGATCTGTCGATTGGTTGGCATCGGCAGCGCAAATTTGAACTCTTTCACGTTCCGCAAACGTCCCTAATATTTGGGCTGAGTGAGGGGAAAGATTGAGCGCATCGCCAAGCAACACTGCAATGCGCAGTGGCTTGGCAAGCTTTTCAGTCATAGCCGTGTCAGCTATCGACGTTTCAGGTTGGCCGCTATGTAGAGTTGCTAAAGTGTGGGCTAAATTCACTCGACTTTTGCCTCCACACTTTCAATGGCTTTATTCGCAGCGGTTTGATTAGCCGCAACTTTATTAGCTAAGAATGCACCGTTAAGGTTTTTGCTGATGGTGACTTTGGCGTTGTTCATCTCGCAGCTTAAACGGCCATCTTGATGATACAGCGTGATATTGGCTTCAAGGGCACGGCCAGAGTGTTTCACCACCTCGAGCACTAAATACCCTTTATCGCCAAAGGCAAACGGCGCATGGGAAATAAACTCACCAATGCTTGATGGCAAACTCGCCGCACCATATTTGAGTCTCGCCCATACCAGCATCGCCTGTAGCAACAAATCTTCCGCAAAAGCTTGTGAGCCTTTAGGCGTGAGATTAGGCACAAAATCCCCGCAGTCCGCTAACGCAACATGGGGAAGACTCACCTTAGCGACTAAGCTCGCATCGTCAAACTTCACCACCGACTCAATACCTTGCAGTCTTGGGCCGTGGAAAAGCGTGCCGTCGCTGTAAAGGCTGCTCGCGGTTGTGATGGCAGAAAGTCCTGCCAAGCTTTGCGCGTCAAAGGCGGTTGCTTTGCTGTTAGTGGCTAAGTAATCGTTAGCCGCGTCATCAACAGCATCATCAACGACTAGGATAGCTTGATATTGCGGACGACCTTCAAAGCTGATTAAGGCATTAATTTGTACACTAGCTTGTGCATTGACTAAGGATGCCAGTTCAAGTTCCAGCGTGATGGGCGCTTCACTTTCTAACACTCCATTTTGTAACACGGCAGTGTCGAAAATAATGCCCTTCAACAGCTTGTAGCTTTGTACTTTTACTGGTTGCTTGAGCACATCAAAGGCGGCTTCACGCATCCACTGAATCGCACACACAGTCGGTAATACGGGATTACCGTTAATGCAGTGATCTTCAATAAAGATCATTGCCTTAGGGTCCAGTGTGCGCTGCAGTGTTAGCGGTCGCGTGAAAGCGATTGCAGCAAGTGTTGATGCCAAAGCATGCGGATCCGACGCGTCAGTGGTCAGATCCGCTTCAGGCTTTTTTAGATTGCTACCTTGAGTTGCTTGCTCGTCACTTGGAACTGTGCCTTGCATGTCAGTACCGACCAGCAATTGTGCGCCTGTGTTGCTCAGTAATTGGCTAGCAAATAACTCAGCGCCTGCCTTTAGCGGGATCACATAAACACCGCGATCCATAAACATCTTTTTCAGCGCAGGATTCACCATGCCGCCGTCCCACGGACCCCAATCGAAGCTCATCACTTTGGCATTTGGCAGTTGCTGCGCCAGTTGCAGTGCGGCTTTGTTGAGTATGTCGTTGGACATAGCGTAATCGCTTTGGCCAGTATTGCCGTAAAAACCCGCCGCCGAAGAGAATAGGGCAATCAGTTTTAATTTATCTAAATCCAGTGCGGCAAGTAGATTGCTTATACCTGTGACCTTAGTGCCATACACCCGTGCTAACTCATCTAAGGTTTTGTCTTGGATGTGTTTATCGGCGAGTACGCCCGCACCATGGATGATGCCAGTAATAGGTGATAACTCGGTGATCGGCACTATCGTGCTGGCGATCGCATCTGGATTGTTAACATCGATACTTAAGTACTCGGCACTCGCGCCTACGGCGGTAAAGGCTTCTAGTGCGGCTGCAATTTCTAGGCTGCTTTGCACTGGCCATACTAAGGCATCCACTTGTTTTGGCGTGGGTTTCTCGCCCAAGCTTTGAATGTGGGCAATGGCAGCGGCTTTAAGTTCACTGTTATTCTTACCCTGCGCCCAAGCGGGAATGGCTTGTTGGCTGCTTCTGCCGGCAAGGATAAAGTGCGCCTTGCTGCGTTTTGCCAGACTCAAGGCACATTCAAAGGTCACGCCTTTTGCGCCGCCAGTCACCAGAATTTTATCTGCACTGGTCAAGTTAGCTGCGCGGTGGCGGGTATCTGCCTTGCCTGCAACTAAGGTCACGCGTGCCAGCGTTTCAGTTACGCCAGCTTCACTCACACCGACTTCTAATAGCTTATCGGTTGCAAAGAGCTCAGCGATCACTGCATTGGCCAGTTGCTTGGCATCAAGTGCTGGCGCGATATCTAAGGCGCGGCAATGCACGCTTGGCCACTCGTGGCTCAAGGTTTTCGTCAGACCTGCCAATGCTGCTTGGTTTAACTCGCTGCGGGCAATTTGGCTGTGGTTGAGATAACCAAAACCACCGTCGATACGACTGACGCTGATAAAACTACTACCAGTATTGGCGGTCGCTGCTGTTGTTAAAAACGGTTGTAAGTGCTTGGCGAACAAGAACGCTTGCTCGACGGATGCCTTGGCGGCACTGGACAACACTAAACCTTTCGCATCGGCTGAGTTTTTATGTTGTGGTTGCAGATGAATAAAGCCTGCAACCGTACCTAAGCTTTTGATCTCATTAATTACGGCACCAATGCTGGCATCGTCAATCGCCGCCAATGTGAAGCTGGCAATGTGGCTATTGAGCGGTGATGCACTGGCCACAAGGCTTTCAGGCGAGCGCACAACCACAACCGTTAGACCTTGAGCATGCAATTTTTCGGCAAGTACGCCAGCATTGTGGCCATCATCGCTAATGATAATGCAGGCATCTTTAGCAAAAACGCGTGGCAGGCCTTGTTGCGCTGATTGCTTTGACGATTGCTGTGGCGATAGTTGCGCTAGCTCAGCCGCCGCTGGCAACTTTTTTAGCACCACCTCACTGTGTGGCGGTAAATCGATAGTAGGTTCAGGCTGAACGACAGCGCTAACTGGCGCGGCATTCTGGCTTACCGCGTTTTGGCCTAGCTTGCTTTGCATATAGCTAACGATTTCACCTAAGGTGCGACACTCGGCCAGATCTTCAGGATTGAGTTCAGGCAAGCCCGGTAGCTCGTCTTGCACTGTGCCTAAAATTTCAACGCGCTTGATGGAATCTATGCCTAAATCGGCTTCCATATCCATGCTGAGTTCCAGCATTTCAGTGGGGTAGCCTGTCTTGTCGGCCACCACAGCCATCATGGTTTGTTGGACAAGTGCAGCACTTAAGCCATTATTTGTTGTAGTGGTAACAGTGACTTGCGCTGCTGTTGTAGCTGAAACCGAGCCAACCGCAGGTAGTTTGCTGTTCATGTAGTCAACGATTTCGCCTAGGGTACGACACTCGGCTAGATCTTCAGGATTGAGTTCAGGTAAGCCCGGAAGTTCGTCTTGCACTGTGCCTAAAATTTCAACGCGCTTGATGGAGTCGATACCTAGATCAGCTTCCATATCCATGCTGAGTTCCAGCATTTCAGTGGGATAGCCTGTCTTGTCGGCCACCACAGCCATCATGGTTTGTTGCACTAACGCAGCGCTTAAACCGCTGGCGGCAGGCGCGGCAGTTGTCACATGAGTTGCTACGATAACTGCGCCCGCTGCAGGCAGCTTGTCATTTTGTGTAAGCTTACTTTGCATGTAGTTAACGATTTCACCCAAGGTGCGACACTCGGCCAAATCTTCTGGGCTGAGCTCAGGTAAACCTGGCAGTTCGTCTTGCACTGTGCCTAGGATTTCAACGCGCTTAATTGAATCGATACCGAGATCGGCTTCCATATCCATGCTGAGCTCCAGCATTTCAGTGGGGTAGCCCGTCTTGTCGGCTACCACTGCCATCATAGTTTGTTGCACTAACGCAGCGCTTAAACCGCTGGCTGCAGGAGTTGTTGGCGCTGTTGTAGAAACGACAACTTGGTCAGCCGCTGGCAATTTGCTGTTCATGTAGTTAACGATTTCACCCAAGGTACGGCACTCAGCCAAATCTTCTGGGTTGAGCTCAGGTAAACTCGGCAGTTCGTCTTGTACTGTACCTAAGATTTCAACGCGCTTAATCGAATCGATACCTAGATCGGCTTCCATATCCATGCCAAGTTCGAGCATTTCAGTGGGGTAGCCTGTCTTGTCGGCTACCACTGCCATCATGGTGCTCTCGATTTCAGAAGCATGCACTAACGCAGCGCTTAAACCGTTAACGGCAGGTGTGGCTGTTGCCACTTGAGTTGCCACATTTGCAGCAGTAATAGGCGCTACGATAATTGAACCAACTGCTGGAAGCTTAGAGTTCATGTAGTCAACGATTTCACCTAAGGTACGACATTCGGCCAGATCTTCTGGGCTGAGTTCAGGCAAGCCCGGCAGTTCGTCTTGCACTGTGCCTAAAATCTCAACGCGCTTAATCGAATCTATACCTAAATCGGCTTCCATATCCATGCCAAGCTCTAGCATTTCAGTGGGATAGCCTGTTTTATCGGCCACCACAGCCATCATAGTTTGTTGCACTAACGCTGCACTTAAGCCGATCGTTGCTGGTGCCGCAGGTGTCATCTCTGGCATAACTACAGCAGGCATGACTAATGCAGGAGCGGCAGGAGCGGCAGGAGCTGCAGGCGCTGCAGGCGCAACTTGTACTTTCACAGCAGGTGCATAAGCAACGGGAGCCGTTTGCACAACAGGCGCAACAGGTGTGCTAACCGCGGGTCTCGTTGCAACAGCTTGAGTCACTGGTGCGGCATTGTGTGCCACTGACGTTGCAACAACAGGCGCTGGAGCAGGCGCAGTTGCTCGTGGCTGACTTGCAACCGCTGGGGTAAAGTTAATCGGCGCATTGTTTAGCATGGCCAAGGCTGCTTGGCTGCTACTGCTTTGTAGCTGCATAAATTCGGCGTGGCTTTGCAGGGTTTGCGCTTGATGCTGGTGGAACATCTCCATCGAGCGTTGCAGGCTTTCAGGGATTGCAATGCCAAGGCTTGCCATCTTGGCTTGTTCAGTCATGAGTGTCGTGAAGGTATCGCCATATTGCTGCGGGATAGCTAAAAACTGTTGATGTAACTGCGCCGCTTGAGATTGTGCGCTGAAAAATGCGGTTAACGCATCGCTGCTGACGCTTGCTGTACTTGGGCTCAATTGCGCCGTCGCTTGTTGCTGGTGATTGCTTAAGCCTTGCGTAACGCTTAGGAGTTTTTGTTTCATTTCAACAGTTGCCACTTGATTCGCTTCCACTTCTATTATTTTTTCAACAACTTTTTCGACGATGACTTGTTTCTCAACGATTTTTTCGACTTCTCTTTCGACAACCGTTTCAACGATGCGATCCACATATTGCACTTGGCTAGTCACGCTGCCTGTGGCGAGGGATTTTGCCATCTTAGCTTTGGTCGCAGCACTAATATGGTTAGTGGCGGTGAGTTTGATGTTCATCGCTGATGGCGCTTCACGTTCGGCAATTTCTTGTGATGTGACGGCTTGATAGGGGTCAACCTCAGTTAACGCTACACCGGCTACCGCGAGTTGCACTGCGGCTAAGCGTAATTGACTGTCACTGTCGCCCTTAGGATTCGGGTTCATGCTGACAAGGCAAAGCTCATTTAAGTGTTCACCTAAGGTATTTTCAACTAACTTTTGCAGTATGTTCTTAGGGCCAAACTCAACAAACACCCGGGCGCCAGCGTCATACATGGCCTGCAGTTGCTCGCTAAAGCGAACCGATTGCAGCATATGTTGTTTGAATTCTGCTTTAATGGCTTTGCCATCGCTTGGGTGTAATTGACCCGTGCCGTTGGCATAAAGTGCGACTGAAGGTGCGCTGAATTTAGCTTTATCAATGGCTTTGGCAAAGGGTTTTTGTGCGTGTCCAACCAATGGGGTATGGAACGCGCCTGAGACTGGCAGGGCAATCGCTTTAAAGCCCAGTTCGCTAATGGCTTTCGCGGCCAGCTGAGTTTGCTCTGTGCCACCTGCGATGACTAATTGCGTCGGCGCGTTGTAGTTGGCAATTTTAACGCCATCAAACTGGGCTAAACAGCTATTGATCGCATCGATATCATTCTTTTGCTTAAGAATAATCGCGAACATGGTTCCTAAATCAACTTGAGTCCCAGTATCGCTCGGCACTTGCGCCATGGCATGCCCACGGGCGAAGGCCAGTTCGACGTAATCTTCATTGGAAATCACGCCTGCCGCGCAAAGGGCTGACAATTCACCAAAGCTATGACCCGCCACCATATCGGGTGCAAAACCCGCTTGCGTTAATAGCGAATATTGCGCCATTGAAACCGCGCCTATGGCGCTTTGGGCGAACAGGGTATTGGTCAGCGCCGCTTCTTGGGCTTTAACTGCATCGGCATCGAATGCCGGAATAGGGTAAAGGATGTTCGATAACGGCGTTTGGCCGTGGTGAGCAAATACCTTATCGCTGGCCGTCACTTGTTGGCGCATTTCCGGGAAATGGCAGGCGAGTTCGCGGCCCATGTTCAGGTACTGTGAACCTTGACCAGCAAACAGGGCGGCCACTTTATTGGAGTCATTCTTGCTATTGGTTTCAGTGACTAGCGCTTTTGCGCGGTAGCTGATGCCAGACGGTAATTGCCACGCCTCGCTTGCACTGGTTTCTAGGTGCCCGCTTTCTAAATGCGCACTGCTTTCTAGATGAGAGATGGCTTGATTCAACTGAGCTTGCAGCTGAGCGATATCCTTAGCCACAAAACCTAAACGGGCATCTGTGTCTGCCAGCGGGCGCAGCGGATATTGCTGAGCGATAGCGTTTAGGCTCGCAGCGCTGCTCTTATTCGCGTTTGCGCTTGTGTTCACGCTTTGGCTCAGCGCAGCTTTTAACTCGCTAAGCAGCGCGGCTTTATTGGCTGCGGCAAACAATAGCGTTTGCGGCACACTGCGTTGACGATATTGCTCGTCACGGCTGTGCTCAGGTTTGTATTCTTCTAATACAAGATGGAAGTTCGTGCCGCCAAAACCAAAGGAGCTTACGCCAGCACGGCGCGGCGTTGCATCGGCGCGCTGGAACCATGGGCGAGTTTCGGTATTTAAATAGAATGGCGAGCTTTCGATATTCAGTTTTGGATTAGGCTTGCTAACGTTAATGGTTGCAGGCAATACCTTGTGGTGCAGCGCTAGCGCGGCTTTGATCACCCCCGCAGTACCTGCGGTGGATTTAGTGTGGCCCACTTGGGATTTCACTGAACCTAACGCGATATGTTGATTGGTGTCGTTGCCTTGGGCAAATACCGATTTTAAGCCATTGAATTCAGCTACATCACCTGCGGCAGTACCTGTGCCATGGGCTTCAACTAAGCCAATGCTGTGCGGTGCAAAACCCGCGTCGTCGTAAGCGCGCTCCAATGCTTTAGCTTGGCCTTCAGGGCGCGGCGCATAAATACTCTTAAACTTACCGTCAGATGAGGCGCCAACGCCTTTGATGACGGCATAAATCCGGTCGCCATCGCGCTCGGCATCTTCAAGGCGCTTAAGCGCGACCATGCCAATACCTTCGCCGATCATCATACCTTTTGAATCGATATCAAAGGGTTGAATGGTTTCATTGGTGGTGAAGGCTGGCGTTTTTGAGAAGCTCATGTACATGGACGGCGAGTTATCGGTACAGACACCGCCGGTTAACATCATGTCGCTGCGACCTTCGGTCAGTTCAGTTAGCGCCATACGCATAGCAGCGAGCGAGCCCGCACAGGCAGCATCGACCACACAGTTCATGCCGCCAAAATCAAAACGGTTGGCGATACGGCCTGCAATCACGTTGCCTAAGGACCCAGGGAAAGAGTTTTCTTCCCAGTGGATATATTGGTCTTGGAACTTTTTGATCAGCATTTCGCTGTCTTCATCGCTCAGGCCGCTGCTTTTGAATACTTTTTTAAGCACTGGATATTGCAGGCGCGAGTTCAAGCTCTGACTGATTTTTTGACCACCGCCCACGCCTAGTGTGATACCGATACGATCGCGGTCGTAATCGGTGGGCAGATTAGCATCGGCAAGCACTTCTTTGGCGACAATCAGCGACAGCAGTTGCGAGGTATCTGTCAGCTCAAGAATATTGGGCGGCAGACCGAATTCCATAGGATTGAAGTCGACTTCTGGTAAAAAACCACCGCGTTTACAGTAGCTTTTATCGGCTTTGCTTTTGTCGGCATCGTAGTAATCTTCGGCGCGCCAATGGGTGTCTGGGATGTCAGTAATGGCATCGATTTTTTCGCTGATCAAATCCCAAAATTTATTTAAATAACGCGAGTTAGCGAAGATGCTGGCCATGCCGACGATGGCAACGGGCATATCTTTTAAACGTTTGTTGAGTCGTTTATCTTTTTTTGACTCAGTCGCAGAATTAGGTACAGAAGGGGTATGGCTCATAAAGAGTCTCCACGGGTCGACCTGGATACGGTGACCTTGTTTTGGGATTCAGCCGCGCTTGTCTTTGGCGTGCCATGGGCACCGGGAAAACGGGCTAAGAAGGTGTGATAGTTGCGAACAAGCAACTTTCGTAAATGAAACGGCCCATGTCTGAGGACATAGGCGATATATCTATTGGTCGCTTGGGTATTACTGTCTTGATAAATATCGAGGTAAATCCAATCACTTGCTGTGTCTACGCCTAATAGTACTGAGCTTGGAGCTTGCTCAGTGAGCTGCGGCGGTATGGTGAGTGAGACCACTTGCACCACAGTATTGCCGTCGGTACTCGGCAATGCGAGCGCCTTAGCCAAGGTTTCTGGATTGACCGTATAGGTTTGGATATCGCTGCCTTGCGTCACAGGCAATTGATTAAAATAGCGTTCGGGGACTTGCGGTGCTTCAAATTCATCGAGCCGCGATATGCCATAGCGCTTTAAGCAACGGGCAAGGCCGGAGCGCGACACATTGGGATTAATAAAGGTTTGGGTAACCTGAAGTAATCTATCTAAGGTGAGTTTGAGTTGATAGCGTAATCCCACCACCACATATTCTTCCATCGGCGTGAGCGTGGTATTGAGGTGATGGGGCGTGTTCGAACTGTTACTAATGGACTCACGTTTCCGCCATTTGCGGACTGTTGCCTCAGTAATATTTAAAATTTTTGCCAGCTGGCTGACGCTCAGATCCGATTGCTGGATAAAGAGTCGCATTTCAGGCGTGGTGGTGGCGTTGCGATGCCGAGGTGCGCTGTCTTTTTTCGCCGCTTGAGTCGTGCTCTTGGGGGCGTAAGACGGCGCTTTAGATTGAGAGTCGCGAGCTGCCATTAATAATAATTATCATCCGACATAATCTATTGGGACTGAGAAGCCATTTTGGCTGAGTCAGCAGTGGCACTCTTGAAGAACATAGTGACACTCATCGTAAAACCTGTGCTTATCATCTGTGTCACTTAATGGGGATGCAGATTACCTGAGGTTTCGGGTCGATACAATCATCTGGGACTGGAATTTATTGGCTTTCGTTGAGTAATGGTATTTTCTGTGCGTTATGTTGGGTTTTCGTTGACCGCTTGGGCTTTTTAATACTTTGATAGTGGAAGAATTAAATTTTTAGGGGCGATAAAGACCGCTTTTTTGAGTTAGCGGGGTAAAATAGCCCAATATTGGCTTACTGCCCTTTCGTCATGAATGAGACTGTGCGGCTAAACCTGTTAATTTGGGCGCAAAATCTTGGCGCAATTGCAGCAAAAATTTGCGCTTAGGATGGCGTTCAGAGTCGTTCTAAGAATTGCTCTAATTAGAGAGTTGCTAAGAATTGCTCTTATTAGAGCGTGGCTAAGAATTGAAATAGGGCTTAGTTGAAACTATTTAAGATGCATAATGAAATCAAATAATGATGAACCCAGATAAGAATATTGCTAAGTGCTCTCCAAAAAGCCAGACAATGATAACCATCAGCCGCAAGGCTTTGTCCTGCAAGGCTCTCAAATGATCGACTCCAGAACATCTAGCAAAAACGGCGTGAATGTGGATCTATTTTTTATTCCACTGAGTGATATTTCATTGCCGCAAACATCACTCGCTCAGTCTTGGTTAAGTGATGATGAACTCGCTAAGGTCGCGCGTTATCGCGATCCCAAGGCGCAAATGAAGGGATTACAGGTCAGGGCAGCGTTGCGGGCCGTGTTATCTCGCTATGCGGATTTATCGCCACACGAGTGGTGTTTTGAATATGGCGCTAAGGGTAAGCCGAGTTTAACGGCAAAATTGCAACAGCAAACAGGGCTTGAGTTTAACCTAAGCCATAGCGGCGATTGGTTATTGATTGGTGTGACTCAGTTTCATGGTGTTGAGTCTGGGTTATTTGGGGTTGATATTGAAAGATCGCGGCCGAAGACGGATATCTATCCAATCCTAAATCATTATTTTTCCGCCCAAGAAACTGCGGCTTTGTTGACCCTTGTCGATGAAGCGAGTCAGCGGCAGCGCTTTTTCGATTTATGGGCGTTAAAGGAATCCTATATTAAGGCGACTGGCCTAGGTTTAGCGCAGTCGCTTAAATCCTTCGGCTTTGATCTTAAGCCATTCGAACAATTGGTGGCCGGATCGGTTGAGCTTAGATACCAAGATGCTGCGTTGATGCCGTTCTGTGGTGTAGCGCCTTTGCTGAGTGTCTATCCTAATATTCCGCTGCAAACCATTGATGCAAGTTCATTGTATTGGCAAACCTATTTTGGGCGTTTGACCGAGGAATACCGTTTTGCCGTGAGCTTAGGGTATGCTGGCAACACCGAGATTTCCATAATGCTAACGGCGCAACTGAGCAGCATAGAAGCCTTACTTGCCGATTATGGTTAACTGGTCTTATTCATCTTCGGTTAAACATTGCTGGGTATAGTAACGCCCATAATATTTTGAATTTGAATGAAATAAATGAGGTTTAGCAATGAAACGGATTAAGTGCCTAATACCTGCCACTATGATGGTGTTGCTATCTGGTTGTGGTTATTTTGGTGGCGATGAAAAGCAGCAATTAGAGCAGGCTTGGTTAGCCCAAGATCCACAGTTGCAGCAAGTGGTTGAGCAAATTCGTGCCAATGGCTTAGATGTTGTGGCTCAAAGCGCGGCAGCAGGCACAGTTTCGGCCTGTGTGGCTGAAAAACTCAGCCAAGATCCGCTGGGTAAGTTAGTCAATGTTGAAGGCTCGCTGGTGGAGTCCGCTAAGGTGGCAGAGTTGCTGGGTGACTTACAGAAAGTAATGGAGCAAGACATCAGTTTTGATCAGGTCGCGAGCTTGTTACAAAAGGGCGCCGATGCGGCGGCTTATGCTAAAAGTCTTATCGAGCAACAAGGTTTAGATCAAGCCTTACAAAGCCTTAAGCAAATGGTGACCGCGAGCGAGCAATTTGCCCAGCAAGACTTAGGCGCGCATTTTCAGCAGTTATTGCTTGAGTGCAAAACTTCAGTCCCAACGCCAGAGTCTGCGAATTAATTTTCTTACTTTAATCTGGCCTTTAAAGATTGCACGAGAGAACATGTCGTGCAAATGGCTATCCGTACTTCACTCTTGCTTACAGAACACGACTCGCCAAGTGTCAGAATGGTTAGTGCTAGTGTGATTTTTCCATAAAAACGCCCTGAAGGTTCAGGGCGTTGATTTGGTTATTTCGTGCTTGGTAGTGGGACGATTTCAAAGCTTTCATCGAACTTTACTAAGGTCGACGCTATCTTACCGAAGGCATCTTTATCACCTTCTAACTTGGCAGTACCCTTAGCCAGTAACTCTTTAAGTGTGACTTTTCCGAGTAAAATCCCCGTAATATAGCGTTTATCAATATAAAGATTGGCATCGGCCTCCATCGGTTTATCAACCTTAATATTGCTTAAATTACCGTTACTTAGTTCAACATAGAGCGTTTCTTGGGTGTCGGGGTTAATCACATTAAGCCTGATTAGCCCAAGTTCAGCAGCTTTGAGGCTATCGACTTTTACGGCGAGGAAGTCAAATAGGGTCGATATGTCCATTTCTCCTAAAATATCTGCAGAGGCCGATTTAGGCGCGCCGGGTTGAATGCCTACGCGTAACTCTTGGGCGCCAGTGAGGTAAATGTTGCGCCAGCCAGCACCTTCGGCTTGATAACCCAGTTGCTCATAGGTATCGGCAAGTAATTGTCTTGCCTCTTTGTTATTAGGTTCTGCCATCACGACTTTATTGAGTGCGGTGGCCACAAAACGGTACTCGCCTTGGGCATAGTCGGCTTTGGCGTGTTTCACTACGGCTTTGGCACCGCCCATATACTCCACAAATTTCGTCGCTTCATCTTTTGTCGGTAGTGGGTTTAAGTTGGCGGGATTCATATCGAAATAGCCAAGGTACATGTTGTACACGGCTTTGGCATTATGGCTGTAGGTGCCATGGTAACCATTGGTGTACCAAGTATCGCGCACAGCCTTAGGGATAGTGGTTTGAATCGCATCGCCAATATCTTGAATACCCACGCCATTATTGGCTAAACGCAGGGTTTGATTATGCACTAGGCCATAGTTATCCCTTTGCATTCTTAAGTATTGGTTTATATCAGTATTGCCAAATACGGGGGCTGAGTGGGCAGTGAATATAACCTGTGCATCATTACCAAAATGAGTCAGTAATTCGTTGATATCCTTAGACCATTTTATCGCATCTCGGACTTTTGCCCCGCGTAAGGTATAAATGTTGTGCATGCCGTGGTAGGTGAGCTCTGCGGTCCACAATGCTTTCATTGAGGGAATATAGGTGGCCATTTCCGAGGCGGCTTCTGTGCCTGAGGCATCCATAAACACCATGTCGATACCATCAATAGTGAGTGTTTCCCACTTGTCTTTGGCATTTAAGGTGACATCGGGTTTAACGTAGGTCACTTCGCCTTTGGATAATCCCTTAGCAAGTGCGGCATCGACAATGCCTTGATCGTTTCGCTCTAATGTGGCGCCGTATTGATAGGCGGCGCGGCGGCTCATGGCATTACCGGCAAGCACGTTTTCGTCGACAATTTCTTTGGTGATGTTATTGGAACCATAGACTTTGACGTTTGGGAACATATCTTTGATGGCGCGGGAGCCGCCAAAATGATCTCCATGACTGTGGGAATAAATCATTGCGACTACGGGTAAGTCATTGCCCTCGGGCAAGTGTTTAAGCGCAAACTTAAGGGATTGCTTTGCTGACTCTTTGGTGAGCAGTACGTCATAAAGGATCCAGCCCGTTTTACCGCGGATAAGGGTTAAGTTCGATAAGTCGGTGCCACGAACTTGATAAATGCCATCTGTGACCTTGTATAAGCCGTTAGACACCATATTCAATTGAGCTTGGCGATAAAGTGAAGGGTTTACTGTGTCTGGGGTTTTGTCGCCAATAAAGCTGAAATCGGCACGTAAAATGGCTGCTGTTGGTTCATCTAGTTCAGCAATAAGATTTTTAGAAAACTCTTCAAAGGCTTTTTTATCGGCAAAATTAAGGCTTGCTGCCGTGGCTTTGTTTACCGCAATGGTTTGCTCGGTGGCAGGCTTTCCCTGATAGTGCAGGCTAATATGTTCATGCTCATGTTCAGCGGCCACGGCGCTTAAAGAGAAGCTTGCGATAATACTCATTGTCATCAAAGATTTTTGCATTATTTTACCTACCGAAAAGTGGGATAGTGTCGTTGATGGTTTGAGTATAGCCAGCTTGTGTATTTAGATAACTCGAGTTAGCTTGGGTTGTAATATTCATATAGTGAATGAGTGCACTCCCTTATGCCGACACGAAAGCCATTAGATTTAAATTTATTACGCGTGTTTATGGTGGTTTACCGTACTCGTTCATTCACCCAAGCGGCGCAGGAGTTAGATTTAACTCAGTCATCTGTGAGCAATGCGATAAGCCGGTTTAGGGCTTGGGTCGGGGAGTCGCTGTTTAATCGCGTTGGACGGGGAATTGAGCCTACATCGGTGGCACGGGAGATGTACCGTAAATTTGAGCAGCCCATGGCGGATATTGAAACCGTATTACTGGGGTTTGAGCATTTTGATCCTACCTCGAGCCAGCGGCGCTTTTATGTATATGCTAATGAGTCAGTTATCGAAGCGCTGCAATCAGGCGTGCAGGCTTTGTTACAGAATGCGGATATTGAAGTCATTTTCCGCGAGTCGCCGCCGCAGGAGGATGAGCTATATCGCGATATTTTGCTTGAGCGGGTTGCCGTTGCCATAGACATTAAGCCCGCGCAGCAAAGTTTGCTCTCGAGTAAATTACTCTTCACCGAAACCCTCGTTTGTATCGTCAGTTTGCAGCATCCCCGTATTCAAGGTGTCATTAGCCATGAACAGTATTTTGAGGAGAAACACGTCTTTTTGAATCTAAGGCGTTTTAATTTGACTGCGGGGGATTTGTTTACCGAAGGCGTGTTACCAAGGCGCAAAATGTACAGTGAGCAATCATCTTTATTGAGTATGTTTGCAACTGTCGGCAAAAGTGAGGCGATAGGCATAGCGCCTTTGCGGTACGCCAGTCAGTACGCTGAGATGTTCGGCTTACAGATTTTACCTATGCCCCTGAAAACAAGGCCAATTGATTTGTATATGGTGTGGAGCAGTAAATATACCCAAAACCCGAGCCACCAATGGCTACGGCGTTTATTGCTTAATGCGAGTGCAAACACTGTGAATAAAAAAGCTCTGAATCTAGCGAGCAGCTAGGGCTAGCGATTCAGAGCTTTGTTGCAGTTTTTAAACCTTATTTTCTATCTCAGATTGTTAATCTAATCGCCTAAGAAGGTCATTACTGTCTTGCGAGTCTGTGGCTTTCACCAGGTTGCTCGAAGTCACTGCGATAAGGGTTGATATCTAAACCACCGCGACGCGTGTAGCGGGCGTAAACTGTCAATTTAGTGCAATGGCAAAAACGTTTTAAATCGACGAAAATTCGCTCGACACATTGCTCGTGGAATTCGTTATGTTGGCGGAAAGAAATCAAATAGCGCAGCAGTTTCTCGCGATCGATTTTAGGGCCTTGATAACGGATCATCACGCTGCCCCAATCGGGTTGCGAAGTGATCAAACAGTTGGATTTCAGCAGGTTTGAATTAAGTGTTTCCGCGACCGTTTGCTTATCGTCTGTACTGTTAACTAAGTAATCAGGATTAAAACTATAATCGCTGACTTCAATATCGAGATCGTCAATACAAGTGCCAGGTAACTCAATAATACGCTGAATACCAAAGCTTTTTGGCTCGATAATCTTAACGCTAACATCACCTTGAGCACACTGACTTAAGTCTTGCACTAAGGTTTTTTGCAGTGAATCTAGGCTATCAAACTTGGTTTGATTAAAGCTATTGAGATACAGTTTGAACGATTTCGACTCAATCAGATTCAGGCTTTCATAGCTTAAATGAAATTCAGCTATGGCCACCATAGGCTTACCTTTGGCATTTAACCAAGACAGCTCATAACCCGTCCAGATATCGGCACCATGAAACGGTAACGTCCCAGTGAGTGCAATAGCATTACGGTTTAGTGAGCGTGGAACCCCTTGCAGCAGCGACGCATCATACTCGGCTTGGTAGTCGGTGGCTTTACCTAAAGTCAGGCCAACAAGCGCTTGCGCATCACTATAGGGATCGTGATTCTGTGTCATCAATACTGTTTCCATGTCAAAATAGGCGCACATTATACCTGAAATTGGATTGTGCTTAAGTGTCTTGTCTGCCCGCACTCGATAAATTTTTGCAAAACTATCATCAAGCTTACTTAACGAGTTTAGGTGAACTACCGCGTTATTACCCACAGGGTGAGCCTTCTGTGTGTATTCAAGGCGAATTTCAACCGGATCTTGAACAGGCCGTTTCTTGGCAGCCAGTGAAACGCAAAGTTGAAGGCAGTTTCGCCAATGTAGAGCATGCACTGGAGTTAACTTTATGGCCAGAGATCAATGATTTTTACGGTCATTATTTCTCCGCCCCAGTATTATTTGACTCTAAGTGGGGCACGGGGGAGTTACTGCAAGTCTGGAATGATGACGATTTTAACTGCCTGCAACAAAACTTAATTGGTCATCTGATGATGAAGAAAAAACTGAAGCAGTTACCGACTTGGTTTATCGGTCTGTTAGATGAGGGAGATAAAATGCTCACCATCAATAACAGTGATGGTAGCGTATGGATTGAAATCCCTGGTGAAGTGCAATCTGAGCAATTGTCCTCGAGTTTGACTGCGTTTATCGAAGCATTATCGCCACGGATAGCACCACCCGTTAAACATGAAGAATTACCTATGCCAGCATTAGAACATCCTGGTATTTTCGCCAGTTTTAAACGTATGTGGCAAAACCTTTTCGGTAAACGTTAACTTCTGTGAGCGAAATTTTTATTATCAACCTAAGTATTAACTCAACCTAAGCGTGGCTTATCTTAGGTTGAGTTCTGCAAGGGGATAAACAGATGTTATTGATGATCCCAAGACAGATTCGACACTATGCGGCAAGGCTCGCAGCGAAAATGGAACATATCCAATAAAGGTTCATCGAGTTTCCAATCATGACTGCCACAACGTGGGCAAGGTCGCGTTTTTTCTGTGGCTAAATCTTGGCCGCCAACGCGATATAAGTAGTAATAGGTCGGGATCTGAGTGAGATATTCGATACGACCGCGCAAATCCCAACCTCTGCGAAATAAATCACTGTCAGGACTCGATAATTCCTCTAGCGCGGCAAATTCTGCCTTAGTGGCCGCCGCCATTTGCAGCTCGTCGCAGGCTTGCCATTCGCTCTGCCAACGGATAATACGTTTATGATCGCCATTAAAGGTTGCGGGTATACGGTACAGGGGAATGGGCAATAAATTGTCGCCGCTGCGTAGGGGCGAGCACATATGCACAAAACTGGTGTATAGCAGTTGCCAGCTGGGTGTTTCGGTATTACTTACTTCAGAATTGATATCCTGACCAATAAACTTTTCCCGCGGCGCGAGTAGTTTAGCGTCGGTTAATTCTACTAAGGCTTTTTTGACCCAAGGGCTGTGATATTTGTGCGCTAAACTGCTTTTCTCTGGCATCAATAAACGCACTCTAAACTCACCGTCATTAAAGGCGACCGCAAATTCTCGTCCTAAGATTTGGCCATTAGCTCGATAGGCTTCAAGGAGCTGATTAATGGCCTTCTCGGCGGCAGATATCGTGGTGTCGGCGAAGCATTCGAAGCGCAGTTCAGTAACAAACATTAAGCTGTTTTTCCTTGGATTTCTAATAAGTTGATGCGTTGTTTAAGTTCAAGCAGTTCGTTTTTTAATTGCATTATTTCTGTTTTTTGCTGCTCAGCATGACGTTCAAAATACGCCTGTTGTATCTGCAGGCGCTCGGCGAGCACTGCAAGGGTTAAGGTATCGTTAGTTGCGGGAGTGTCAGTTGTAGGGCTGATAGTTTGCAACTCAGCTAAACGCTCGCGATCCGCCTTAGGCATAGATTTAAATTGCTGTAAGCCTTGGATCAATATAGGTAAAGGTAGGCTACTACCTAAACGGGTTTTAATTAAGGCAAGGCTCGGTACTTTACCGCAGGCTTCGAGCGAACGTGCGGCCGCTAATACTTGGTCAAGGGGACTCATAATTAGCAAAATTCCTTAATTTGTTGAATTGTTTAAACCAATTTTAAAATAATAATTATTTTTTTCATTTAAAAACAGTGTGTTGTCTTGTGGCATTTATTTTGCTTATTGTCCAGCCGAAATACCATTTTTTAAGCTTCAATAATAATTACACAGGATGTCACATGATGAACCATAAATTGAATAACAAACTTATCGCCATCACTTTTTTAGGGCTCGCAAGCTTAGGTCTTAGCGGCTGCGTGGTCAATGTCGGTGATGGAGAATCGGGCTGGGATAGCAGCGAATCTTGGGAGAAAGTGCAGGATAAAAATCGCACTAACTTAACCAAACTGAGCTTAGGCATGCCTAAAGACCAAGTGATGATCTTAATGGGCACCGCTGATTTTAGTGAAGCCTATATTCAACAAAGTGCTCAACAAGGTGAAGCCAATAAAGAAGTCTTAGTGTTGTTTTATCGTACCCAGCGTAATAATGGCGATGGAAAAACCACTAAGGATGAATGCACGCCTATCGTGCTGAGCAACAATGCCTTAGTGGGTTGGGGTGAAACGGCTTACGGTAAAATCTGAACCAACGAGTCTTATCGTTTACGTAGCTGAGTGTCTAATTGCTCAATGGGCTCAGTCCAGAGGGCATCGGCTTCTAAACCTTCAATGATAAAGCTCTTTTGGGCAGGGGTCCAAAAGGGCGCTTGGCTTAAATGGATGTGATGGTCGATATCATGGGTTGCAATAAACTGCGCTATGGCCTCGTCGCTACTGTCTAAACCGAGTTGCTCAAACAAGTGGCTTAAGTCTACTGGAGTTGTATCCATCATTATTTCCTTTTCAGTATAGTGCCTTCGTTTAGAGTAAGCGCCTGATTGAAAAATGCAATCTATGATTAAAATTTGCACTTTTTAGTTTCCTTGGTAGATTAACAGTTACGCATAAAAAGTGTGAGCTAAGTCAAGGAATGCTAACGATGGACAATGAAATTCTGGAGGACTGCCGTGCAGTCTATTTGACAGCGGAAGACTTACGCATTGCCGCTTCTATTCTCTATAACGCTTACCATGATGATCCTTTTTTTGTCGATTCACTCTTTACCTCAGACAAAGCCGCTTATGAGCAAAAATTGCGCGCCGCAATCAGGGAAGAACTCAATACGTTATGGCAACAAAAACAAGCCCTCATTGGTTTATTCGACCATGAAAGACTCTTTGGGTTAGCCTGTGTCGTTACTCAAGAAGTGCCTTTAGGGGAAGGGCGTTATTGGCATTGGCGCTTAAAGATGTTGTTAGGTACAGGTTGGCAATCGACTCAAGCGCTAATGAACAAAGAGTCCAGTATTATTGAACTTTTACCCAGTAAGCACTGCGGTATTTTGCAGTTTATTGCTCTTGCACCAAATGAACAGCACAAAGGACTTGGACATAAGTTAGTACAAGCTGTGGTGAGTTGGTGTGATGAGCAGCCTGATTTGGATGGCATTGGTGTGTTTATCGCTCAGGAGAACCACTTGCAACTGTTTACTCAGCATGACTTTGTATCCATAGGCGAGCTGAGTATTGGCAGTATTCATGGCCAACTTTTATTCTATTCGGTTCAACAAGATGACTAACTCTTATAAACGTTTCGCCGATTTTTATCCTTTCTATTTATCCCAACACCAGCACCCGATTTGTCGGCAATTACACTTTGTTGGCAGTTGTTTAGTTCTGCTGCTGATTGGCATTGCCTTGGTTTCACAAGCCTGGTGGCTATGTTGGTTCATTCCTATTGTTGGTTATGGTTTTGCGTGGGTGGGACACTTCGTATTTGAGAAGAATCGACCCGCGACATTTCAGTATCCTTTTTACAGTTTGATGGCAGATTGGGTGATGTTTGCGCAGATGATCCGCCGCTTTTTTAAACGTTAAAAAAATTGCCAGAGTGAGATGCCCATGCCCGTGTGAGAGATCGCTTACAAACGTTGTAGGACATAATGTTTTCTTTTTGATTGTTTTTTGTTCTGCAACATTTAATTTTAAATAGAATCATTGGGTTGTATTTATTTTCCTTTGGTTGGTCCGTAATTAATTTTGTAGTCCGTTCTTTGAGCCGAACAAAAACGTTAGGGTTAACGTAGAATTCACTCATGGCCAAAGCAAATGGATAGCAAGGAAAGCGAAACAGGCCAAAGGGACGCAAGAAGCAACGAATTAAGATTTCAAGGTTGAAATCGCTGACGGTAGGAAAACTGTCATTCGCCTAGGATAGGCTAAGGAAAAGCAGGATTGCTTTTCAAGGATGATTAGGGACAGTGAGTTTTATCGTCAGGATGATGAATTTCAGGAAGAATACAGGACACGCTTAAGGATTAAGCATGAACTCGAAACAGGATGTGTCGAGATAAGGATAAAGTATAAGGGTGAACAGCTTGTACTAATCTATGGAAAATAAATTTTGCAGGATGCAATAGGAATACGTCATAGGAAGTGACAGGCTCTGTAAAAAGGATTTACAGGTCAAGGGACTGAGTGTTATCTCACGTAAGTTTGATACACAGGGACAAAAAGGAATTACAGGGACGATGCAGGACGCAAGCAGACGCATGGATGGTGCAGGGAGCACAAATCGAGCAGGACGGCTTACAAAGGATAAATGGGGCGCACTTTAGTTGCGCCCTTTTCTTTGGTTCATTTTCAGCATTAATCTGGCTTTGCCAAGCTATAACGCTATTCACACAGACTTTATCTTAACTCTGCTTAAAGACTTCTCACCGTAAAGCATGTTCACCAGTCCTACTTCTCTTATTGCCCAATGATTTACTCTCTGTGTTGTCTGTGTTGTCTGTGTTCTGGTCATGCGCCGAATGCTTGTCGAATTTTGAGCGATAGCGGTTTATGCATAAGTCCTCAGGGGAGACATCTAGCGTTTTGCTTACTTTTGATTCGAATTGCCATCTTCCGTGTAAGAGATCTCCTACAAGTATGTAAGTAATTTGTAGGTTAAAAGGATGGTTATGTCTTGGGGGTTGTTATTATTTATATTCATATCAGTAGGTTAACCTGTTTGTTATCAGTTGAGCTCACCATTTTTGTTAACATTTTAAATAATCCACAATGAGTACTTTCGTTGGTTGGCGTAGAATTCATCTTGTAGAAGGAATTGCGGGCAACAGGATGTTGGCGATCAGGATGATCGAACAGTGACTAAGGAATGTTACTTAAGGAAAGATAGGGATATATGCCTTTCAGGATGAAAGAGAGCCAATGCCAAGGAAGGGAGACTATCAAGGATTGATAGACTCATTGCATAGGATGGCAATGGCACAGGGAGTGCAATTGAAATTGAATGGATGCAATACCCGTTTCATGGATGATGATGGAACCGCTCAGGAAAGAGCAAGCTTGGGACTGGATGACCAAGAGATAGGGAAGTACATGAGTACAAGGACCTCAAGGATTGAGCAGGGATGAAGCAGGACGCAGATTGACGCATGGATGGTGCAGGGAGCACAAAAATAGCGGGATAGCTTAACAGAGAATAGGAGGGCGTGGCTTTAGGGCCGCGCCCTTTCTTTTTTAACTTTTACAGTGAGTTATTTTGTAGCACCAGAGAATGACTGATTATTCTCAATGTTGGCTCACATTTTATTTGAGCCAACATTGTCGATAAAAGCTTAATGGCATTTGCCTGAGTTACAACCACTTTGCGTACCACACCCGCCAAACTTACCCTGTGACGTCGGCGCTTCTTGCCATTCGGGCTCAGGGAAGATAGGCCATTCAATCTTTTGAATTTTCTTGCCTTGCATCCAAATATGGCCACGGTATTGGTTAATGCCGTCGGTGCTGAATTCAAATAAATATTTCGCCTTCCAGCAGATCCCCGTCGTGCCGCCAATGCTAGGGCGGGCAGTTTCCATGGCAATGGCTAACAGTTGAACTTTTTGTCGCCAACATTCTTTTTCGGCAAAAATACGGCTCAACTCTGCCATTTGGCGTAGTTGCCAAAAGAATGCGGCAATCACGACGAGGCCAATAATTAACAGTAAATCTGACATCATTTGCTAGCTGCCTTAAACAAACCACCTATGGCTTGTGATAGTTGAACACTTCGATTGGGATTTCTTAATTCGCCTAGTAGTTGATTGCGCAAACTAGGAATAGCCACAATATCAGCAAAGACCTGATTAAAAAAGGCTTGGGGCTGCAGTGCCAGAGCTTCTAAGTAAAGACTGCGACTTGAATCTTGTTTTAATACCGACCAGTTACGTCCGGCAATGCTGATGAGGGCATTGGTATCTAAAGAGGATTGGCCGTGTAGATGCGCAAACGCTTTTTGGCTGTGTTTGGCGCTAGAAGCCAAAGCGCGAAGGAAATAGGCTTGGTGTTCTGGCGCTGCGTCTTGAAGTTTCGCGAGAATCTTATCGGCGAGTGTGTCGCTAATCAGTAAGTGTTCAAGGCATTGGCATAGGGCGATTTGCACTTCGATGGCGGCTGTATCAAAACTCGATACCAAGTGCTGCTCATGATCAAATTCTTTTGTGCGTACACACACATCGGCTATGCCTTGCATTCCAATATGTTGCCATTGTGATGGGGCAATTTGGCCTGACAGATATTGCACGGCAAACTCGTATTGTGATGAAGCGCGCTGGCCAAGTTGTTTACGAACGAGTGCGTTAAATACGGCAAGTTTTTCCTGGCTTGGCTTGAAATTAAACGGATTATTCGCGAGTCGTTCTTGCTGCTCATCACTGAGTGGCTGAGTGGGATCTTGCCCTAATGCCGCTAATATCATTTCGATAAATTGTGAGCGCGGTGCAGGCGACAGTAATCCTTGCTCATCTAACGCCAGTTTTAGAAACCAAATAAAGTGTTGCTGGCTCGCATCCCAAAAGACAATAGCAAATTGTGCATGCCCTTGAATGGGATAAGGATAAGGGGCTGACAGAGATTCGATTTGGTGAAACGCGAGCATATCAATATGTTGCACCCTACGGCCAAGATCATACACTTGGAACTGGGTTTTGGCTGTGGTTAAAAACTGGCTTAAAGTAGTAATTTCAGTCATTTGGCTGCCATATCAATCAAAGAGGCTCAATAAATTGGCGCCATTATAGGGGGAAGTGCGTCTGGATGGTATGATTGCGGCACTTTAATCGACCTATTCGGCCAGTGAATTGTGGGGAGTTCTTGAATCACACAGGGCTAACATGAGAATGGATCTGAAAGCTATGTTATACAGTCAAACCCAAGCTAAATTGGCTCAGATTACCCACGCGCTGCAAGCGGCCGAGTTGTGGTCTGAGCAAGCGCCTTCTGCCGCTGCAATGGCAAGCACAGCACCTTTTGCCTGTGATCTTATGCCCCTTGAGCAGTGGCTGCAGTTTATTTTGCTGCCTAGAATGCAGACTTTAATCGAAACGGGGGCGCCATTGCCGACTCAAATTGCGATTGCCCCTATGGCTGAACATGTTTGGCTGGATATGCCCCCGCGCCAAACTTTAATTAGCCTATTGAATGAATTGGATATGTTGTTAAATGAATCAAGATGATATCTGGCTTGAAACGCCTGAAAATGCAGTGAATGTATCCCAAGAGGATGATTTAGAAGAGCAGGCGCCTGAGATTGAAATTCTTTATGAAGATGAGCACTTAGTGGCAATTCATAAACCCGCAGGCTTATTGGTCCACCGCAGTTATTTAGCGCGTCGGGAGCGATTTTTTGCCATGCAGCTGACCCGTGACTTAGTGGGCTGCCATGTGTTTCCTGTACATCGTCTCGACAGGCCGACATCCGGCGTGCTCTTGTTTGCCAAGAGTAGTGAAGTGGCCAATGCTCTGTGTGAGCAATTTGCTTCCCATACGATTGAAAAACAATATTTGGCTTTAGTGCGCGGTAATATGCATGAGAGCGGTATTTTAGATTATGCGCTTAAGGTTGAGTTGGATGAATTAGGCGATAAGAATGCCGATCCTAACAAAGCCGCGCAGGAGGCTGTGACGGCTTATGAGCCATTACTCAATACTGAAATTCCGTATCCGTCAGGTCGATATCCCACTAGCCGATTCGCACTGGTACGCTTGAGTCCTAAAACGGGGCGTAAGCATCAGCTCAGAAGACACATGGCGCATTTACGCCACCCCATCGTCGGTGATACCACCCATGGCGATGGTAAGCAAAATGCATTTTTTCGTGAGCATTTCGGTATTAATCGCCTGTGGCTTATCGCAAAAAAACTCACCTTTACACACCCTATAACTCAAACTCGGCTCAGCATAGAAACCGAGCTCGAGTCCGAGTGGGAAACTGTGTTTGCCGAGCTAGGTTGGGACGAGGCGACCTTGAGTCAGCAAGCAGAGTTATTCATCGCCCAAGAGGCGTGAACAGCAAGCGGCCAATGCTTGATATGGTGATATCAACTTAGCCGCGTGAATAAAATTAAGAGCATTCACTTTGTTTTGTTATTGAAACTAAAGTCATCGAATTTAAAACGAGGTGGATTGCTTAATCGAGGAGTTGTGGCGTTTGTGCTGTTTGTGGCCGCAGCTCTTGCATCATAACGGCTAAGGTTGAGAATCCAGACGTGAGTGCAAGTGGCAATATGAGATTTTGCTGGGCGGAGTGGAAGTAGTTTTTACGTCGAATATGGGTTGTTTTGTGGTGCTGCTTGAGGTGTTTTTGGCGGGTGGACTGTCGCATTAGATATTTTCTCACGCTCAATGGCTTGATTTATAAAAAATTTGCGCCTTAGCTTGCTCATACGCTGAACAATAAAGTAAGGTCAGCCTAATAAGGTTTGCAACGCGATGTGGAGTGTATCATGAAAAAGGTGAATCTGGTGTTTGGCACTGTATATGGTAGTGCACAATTTGCCGCTGAAACCCTAGATAAAGAAATGCAAGTTTTAGGTTATGATGTCACATTGTGGCAACCTAATGAGGTAGCAAGCTTTATTCCTCCTCAGGATGAATTGTTAGTGGTGGTGACTTCGACGACCGGACAAGGGGACTTACCCGATGATATTCAGTCTTGGTACCATAATCTTAAACATCTAGCACCCTACTTACCTGAGCTTAGATACAGTGTGATAGCTCTAGGTGATTCAAGTTATGAGACTTTCTGCGGTGCAGGTAAGTCTGTAGATGCACTCTTGAGTGAACTTGGCGCTAAGCCGCTGGTGGAATTACTCGAAATTGATGCCTGTGAAACCATGGAACCTGAGGTTGAAGCGATAAAATGGCTAGAACGCTGGAATCAAGTCGTCAAAACCGAGCTCGTCGCTTAGGTAGTTTCGTCAATCTACAGTGGTTTAAATTTGCCCAGCGCTTAAGCCAAGCACTGCTTATTCCTATTGCCATTTTACCCGCAGCTGGGGTTATGCTCGGCTTAACTGTTAGTCCGATTCCTTTTATGCCCGAAGAGCTGACAGTGCTGATGCTGGCGGTAGGCAAACTCATTTTCGCCATTATGCCGATGTTATTTGCCGTGGCTGTCGCTATTGGTTTTTGTCGCGATCAAGGTATTGCCGCCTTTTCGGCAGTGTTTGGTTATGGGGTGATGACAGCGACGTTAGCCGCACTGGCCGATTTGTATCGACTTCCAACCCAACCTTTATTAGGAATGGATACCTTAGATACTGGAATTGCAGGTGGCATGATGCTCGGTGGTATCACTTGCCTCGCAGTCCGTTGGAGTCAATATATTCGCTTGCCTGCGATTTTCTCTTTCTTCGAGGGACGTCGCAGTGCATCTTTACTTATTATTCCCCTAGCGATGAGCCTAGGTTATGTACTCGCCCATGTGTGGCCACCCTTAGCTTTATTGATTGAGCGCGTATCCGACTGGGCGGTTTATCAAAAACCAGCCATTGCTTTTGGCGTGTATGGCGCATTAGAGCGGTTACTTATTCCCCTTGGCTTACATCATATTTGGAATGCGCCTTTTTACTTAGAGGTGGGCCAATATCAGTTATTGGGGCATGAAGTCGTTCGTGGTGAGGTGGCGCGCTATTTAGCAGGCGATCCGCAGGCGGGAAACCTTGCCGGTGGTTATCTGATTAAAATGTGGGGATTACCGGCGGCTGCACTGGCAATGTGGCGCTGTGCTGATCCCTCAGAGCGGAATCGCGTGGCGGGTATTATGCTCTCGGCGGGGGCGGCCAGTTGGTTAACTGGGGTGACTGAACCTATCGAATTTGCTTTTATGTTTGTGGCGCCGATTCTATTTATTATTCACGCCTTACTCACTGGGCTCGCTTATTTTGTCTGTATTATGCTGGATATTCACCACAGCATAGTATTCTCTCAAGGGCTGGTGGACTTTACGCTGCTATTTCCATTGTCCCGTAATGCCAGCTGGTTTATTTTCCTTGGGCCTTTAACCGCCATAATATATTACCTGTTGTTTAGACTGAGTATTTTAGCCTTTAATTTGAAAACTCCCGGTAGGCTTGAGCATAACGACAGTAAAGGACCTAAAGAAAGTTTACGGGCGATTATTGCGGCGCTCGGCGGGCGTGAAAATATCGTTGAACTTAATGCTTGTTTGACACGGTTACGCTTGAGCGTGCACAAGCCTGAGTTAGTCAATAAGGTGCGTTTGAGTCAGTTGGGTGCTAAGGGCGTGATTGTTATGGGCAAAGGTGTGCAGGTGGTTTATGGCACTAAGGCCGAAACCTTGCGTAAAGTATTGCAGCGTTACTTAGATACTCGCCGCTAGGATTGTGTTTTTACAAAATTAACTGCTTAATTTTTACATTTTATTGATTCAAGCCTCTGAAATATCATTTTTATTTTCGCATTATAGGGTTTTCATACTGTTCAGCATGATTTGCTATGGCAAACTCGATGTAGGGACAATATAGGAGAGCCAACTTTGCAACAAATGACTGAAACTCGCAGTAATACTTCGCCATCCATGGAACGTAAAATCTTACTGACGGATTGCGCCGATGCCCAAGGCCTTATCGCCAAAATCACCAGTGTTTGTTTTACCCATAAATTGAATATCATTAAAAACAGTGAGTTTGTGGATAATGCCCAAGGGCGTTTCTTTATGCGAACTGAGTTAGAGGGCATTTTTAACAGCGAACAGTTATTGCAGGATCTGCGTGACGTACTGCCTACGCAAAATCATATGACGTTAGTTAGCGCGGGTAAAAAACGCATTGTGGTGTTAGTCACAAAGGAAGCACACTGTTTAGGCGATTTGTTAATGAAAGCCTATTACGGTGGTTTAAGTGTCGAGATTGCCGCTGTGGTGGGTAACCATGATGCACTACGTGAATTGGCAGAGAAGTTTAACATCCCTTTTCATCTGGTGAGTCACGAAGGCTTAGACCGAATTCAACACGAGCAAGCACTGTTGGCTGCGGTATCTCAATACGAACCCGATTATTTAGTCTTGGCTAAGTATATGCGGGTATTAACGCCTGATTTTGTGGCGCAATATCCTAATCGCATCATCAACATCCATCATTCTTTTTTACCTGCTTTTATCGGTGCAGCACCCTATCGCCAAGCCTGGGAGCGCGGGGTGAAAATTATCGGTGCGACGGCGCATTTTGTGAATAATTGCCTCGATGAAGGGCCGATCATTAAACAAGACGTCATTCCCGTCGACCACAGTTATAGCGCCTTAGAAATGGCACGTGCTGGGCGCGATGTTGAAAAGAGTGTATTGAGTAAAGCGCTGCAATTAGTGCTCAACGAACAAGTGGTCGTGTACGGCAATAAAACGATCGTTTTCTAAGATGTAGGTGAGTCGTGGCAATGGCATGACATTCAGCGGCGTTTATTTTAACCCGCGTTTGTCATGAAATCAGCTATCATTATGTTTATTGGAGATTTTATAGTGCTCACATTGGGGTGAACATAGCGGTATAGTGTATTGCCCATGCTCGAATTACAGGTCGGAGTGCTGGATGTCAACTCGTCAAAGCCTTATCGTTGGAATGAAAGACTTGCCCGATAGTTTGAATTTATCTTGGGCACAGCTAGATGAGCAGTTTTGTGTGCTACGGATGAGCCAAGCCTTTTACAGCCGTTGCAAACGCTCTGCGGCGCAAATCATTAATCAACCCATTAGCCAATTGTTTAGTGCTTTTAATGCTGAACTATGCGCCGATATAGTGAGGCGACGCGGCCAAGAAATAGGTTTTCAATTACAAGATCATCGCGGCATACGTGTGCATCTCGCGCTGCATTCTTTGCCTGAAATGGGATGGTACTTGATTCTATCCGACATCAATTTTGAAGATCCGCAGATGAAGGAGTTGCACTCGGATTATCGTCGAGCGATTCAAGCCAGCGATGCTTGGCTGCAACACATTGAAGATGTGATTAAATCCTCCCAAGAAGAAGTATTTAAAGTCGCAGTTTCTAAGGCTATGTCGCTCACTGGCAGTCGATATGGCTTTATTCTGTTGCATAACGAAAAGTTAAAAACACTCACACTTGCTGCGCGTTCTGAGTATCCCCATGCAGAGGCTAATCAAGCCGATTTTGTTGAAGATAATACCCAAGTGTCAGAACTTGAAAGCCGCGTATGGCTCGAATGTGTGCGAGATTATAAGCCGATCATCCAAAATCAAACCGACTCCCAAAGGCGCTTAGGGGATTTGCCCTTAGATAAACTGCTACTTGGAGGGCGTTACTTGGCGGTGCCGATTTTATTTCGCAGTCGCTTAGTGGGCATGCTGTGCGTGGTCGACCGTAACGAGCCTTATAGTCGTAATGATGCGAGATCATTACTGACTTTTGCCAGCATTTTATGGCACAGCATTGAACTACCACGCACATTGCGCGCGGTATCCCGCCAGTCCAAAATCATTAAAGCGCAAAAAGAGCAATTATCTCAATCGTTAACCCAGCTTATTAGTGCTATTTCTGAGGCATTAGAACTGAAAGATGCCTATACCGCAGGGCATCAAAAGTCGGTGGCGCAATTAAGTTATTTGATTGGTGAGAAATTAGGTTTAGACCCGCTGCGTTTAGAAGGGCTGAAGATTGGTGCCTTAGTTCATGATATCGGCAAGTTAGCGATTCCATCGCAGATCTTGACAAAACCGTCAAAACTTTCAAAAGAAGAATACGCATTAATACAGACCCATCCGCTCCATGGTGCTGAAATTATTGAAGATGTGGAGTTTCCTTGGCCCATTAAAGAGATGATTTTACAGCATCATGAGCGGCTCGATGGCTCAGGTTATCCCGCGGGCTTAAAGGATAAGGCGATTTTATATGAGGCGAAAATTATTGCTGTCGCCGATGTTGCCGATTCGATATTGTCCCACAGGCCTTATCGGCCATCGTTAGGGCTGGAGAAAATGACCGAAGTGCTGCGTGCGGGTAAAGGAACACTTTTTGACCCTGAGATAGTCGAAACTTGTTTAGCGATTTTGATTAATCGAGAGTTGAGTATTAGCGATCATATTGGTGCTGCACCGCTTGAACCTTTAGTCACGATTTCACTCGACCATGAGTTAGTTGATATTAAGCGTTTACTTACGACTGCCCATGCTAAGGTGGCCGTGGTATTGGATGAGCAACATAAGATACTTGGGGTGATCACGAGTCGCTTACTGGAACATTGGTTTAGCCCATTACTTGGCACTGCGGCTGAGCGTGAACTGGATAGGGCATCTTTACATAAAAAAGCCCATCAGATCATGGAGCATTCAGTGCCTATTATCAGTGAGGTGGCCACATCGGAAGATGCCTTATTGCAGTTGAATCTTTTGGACTCAGAATATCTTGTGGTGGTGAACAAAGCGCAGCAGCCATTGGGGATTATCGGCTGGCGGGCCATTGCAATGACGAGAAATGCATTCCGTGAAGTAGAGCGCTTGATTTAAGTGCCTTATTAAACACTTTATTTTTAAGCCTGATAATGACAGCGCAACCGTAGGCTAAATTTTACCGACAATAAAAAAGATGCCCTTAGGCATCTTTTTTATGGAACTCATGTTATCGAACGAATGCTGTGACTGTTAATCAACAATACGCAGTAATTCGTTGATACCCACTTTACTGCGGGTTTTTGCATCGACTTTCTTAACGATAATAGCGGCATAGAGGCTGTACTTGCCACAGGCTGATGGCAGGTTGCCAGAAACAACAACAGAGCCTGCTGGTACACGACCGTAATGCACTTCGCCGGTTTCGCGATCATAAATTCGAGTGCTTTGGCCGATATACACGCCCATGGAAATCACTGAGCCTTCTTCAACCACAACGCCTTCAACAATCTCAGAACGCGCACCGATAAAGCAGTTATCTTCGATGATGGTTGGGCCCGCTTGCAATGGCTCAAGTACGCCACCAATACCTACGCCGCCAGATAAATGCACATTTTTACCGATTTGTGCACATGAGCCAACGGTCGCCCAAGTATCAACCATAGTGCCTTCATCAACATAAGCACCTAAGTTCACATAAGATGGCATCAACACGGTATTTTTACCTATGAATGAGCCTTTACGCACTGTAGCCGAAGGCACCACGCGAATGGCTTCCGCTTTAAAGCGAGCTTCATCATATTCGGCAAATTTTAACGGCACTTTATCGAAGTATTTGGTTTCGGCGCCATCGATAACCACGTTATCGAAAATACGGAAGGACAGTAATACCGCCTTTTTCAGCCACTGGTGTACGTGCCATTGTCCGTCGATTTTCTCGGCGACACGGACTTCACCTTTATCGAGCATATTGATGACATTTTGCACATCGCTGCGCACACCTGCGTCAACTGTGCTTGGTGTGATGTCGGCGCGTGCTTCAAAAGCCGCCTCAATACGTTGGCGTAAAGCCTCCATTTACTTCTCCCACTGGTCTCGTTAATTAACTGATTCGATATTCTTTGCACTCAGGGCACTGATTAAAGCGTCCCTGAGGGTATTCTCTTGGTTTTCGTTAAGTTGCAAGCCGTCATTGGTCTGCAGCATAAAAAAGTCTTCGGCTCGCTCACCAATGGTGGTGATTTTGGCCGCGAGTAATGTTGTGTTGCAACGGTAAAAGATATCCCCAACTTTTGCCAGTAATCCTGGCGAATCTAAGGCGATAAGCTCCATCATACTTGTACCATGACGACTGCTTTCGAGGAAACTCACTTGTGTCGGCACATTAAAAGGTTTCATCTTGCGCGATAGTTTTCTAAAGCGCGGCAGTTTTGGACTGTCGCTCGACAGGGCTTTCTCAAGCGCTTTACGGATACTTTGAATGCGTGAAAGCTGGCTAACGGGCTCACCATCCTGCTCTAAGATCACAAAGGTATCGAGAGCATAATTATCTTTTGACGTCATGATGTTGGCATCATGGACGTTGATATTTTTATTGTCGAGTACCGCCATCACAGTTGCGAACAATTTAGGTCTGTCTTGGCAATAGACAAATAGCTCAGTACCACCACGGGTGGTGTGTTTGGACACTAAGACTAAGGGCTCATCCTGTTGTTTGTGCTTTAAAATCGCTTCGGCGTGCCACGCGACTTGATTTGGCTGGTGGCGTAAAAAGTAATCTGCCTTAAAACGTTGCCACAGGGCATCGAGATCTTTCTCTTTCAATCCGCGGCGCAGCAGTTCTTTTTTTGCCTTGGCTTGGTATTCACGCACTCTGGCACGAATATCGACGGGTTTTTCTTTACCGCGGGCGAGCACTCTTTGGGTCGAAAAGTACAAGTCGCGTAGCAGTGAGCCTTTCCAGTTGTTCCAGGTTTTTTCGTTGGTGGCGCAGATATCGGCGACGGTTAAGCAGTACAGATAGCTTAAATGCACGGCATCGCGGACTTTATTGGCAAAGTCGGCCACCACATCGGGATCGGAAATATCACGGCGCTGGGCGGTGACAGACATCACCAGATGATTTTCAACCAGCCAAGCGACTAGACGGCCATCGTGATCGTTTAACCCGTGCAGCTTACAAAAGGCGAGGGCATCGCTGCTGCCAAGTTTACTGTGATCGCCACCGCGGCCTTTGGCGATATCATGGAAGATAGCGCCTAATACGAGTAAACCTTTTTTAGGCAGTTGGTTGATGAGAATCGAGCCTAAGGGAAATTCTTCCTTTTGTTCGGCTTGGGAAAAACGCTCGATATTGAGCAGTAATCTGTGGGTGTGTTCATCGACCGTATAGGCGTGGAACAGGTCGAACTGCATCTGGCCTTCAATATTTCGCCATGCGGGTAAATAGGCCGATAACACGCCGTGTTTATGCATTAAAGACAAAGCAACAATGCCGCGAGGGTGGCGCAGAATTTCCATAAAGGCTTGGCGACAAAGCGGGTTTTCTTGTAAGGCTTGCGGCTGGGCGCGTCTTGCTCGGCGCAGCGAACGCAGCGTTGGTGCGTAAATGCCTTTGATGTTGGAGTTTTTAGCGACTAACAAAAACAGCCGGACAATTTCTTCGCCGCTATCGAAAAGATCATCGCTTAGCGCTTCAATAAAAGTGCCGCGGCGCTGGTAGTGTTTATCTATCGATTGAATTTCTAAAGCTTTTGTATGGCCTAATGTTGCCCGTTTAAACAGCTGCAGCAACATTTCGTTTAGCTCCATCACTCGGCGTACCGTGCGATAGTAACGTTTCATCATTTGCTCAACAGCAAGCTGGGTGGCGTCTTCATACCCCATAAGCTCGGCAACTTGGCGTTGTACATCAAAGAGTAAGCGATTTTCATCGCGACCGACCACCATGTGCAGGGCAAAGCGTAACTTCCACAAAAAGTGCTGACATTCGAGCAGCTCTTCTAATTCACCGGGCTCTAAAAAGTCGTATTGGACTAATTCTTCGAGGCGAGCGGCGCCAAAGTGACGCATGGCTACCCAAGCAATGGTTTGAATATCCCTAAGACCACCGGGACAACTCTTGATATTGGGTTCTAAATCGAAGGCACTGGCTCTGGCATGGCGGGCATTTTGCTCATCCCGTTTTGCGATAAAAAAATCGCTTGAAGTCCAAAAGTCACTCTGACGAATCGCATCATAAAGTTGATCGAATAAAAATTCGGGCCCTTCGAGCAATCGTGCCTCTAACAGGTTGGTGGCTATGGTGATGTCTTCACGGCCGAGGATAATCGTGTCGTTTAACGTACGGACACTGTGGCCGATTTCCAGATTGGCATCCCACAGAAAGGCAATAAACTGACTGAGTGCCGCTTCGGCGGCGGGTGACAAGATATCATTAAACAGGAACAGCAAGTCGACATCCGAGTGGGGATGCAGCTCCCCACGGCCATAGCCGCCCACGGCAATCAAGGCAATATTATATTCCCTTAGACCGTGCTGTTCCCAAGCTTGCTTGACAAGGGCATCGACAAATTGACAGCGCTGCGTGACGAGCTCTTCAATCGGGGTTTTAGCCTTAAAACTGGCCAAAAGAATCTGATTCTGTTCGATTAATGATTGTTTAGCGAGCAGAGCTATATTCATCGAGTCCCTTGTTTTTATGCTTGTTAGTGTGGCCTATCGCTCGTGATTGATGATACGTGGGAAATCCTCATCCTCACGCAGGGTAAGTACTTCAACCCCTTTTTCAGTCACCAGTAAGGTATGTTCCCACTGGGCTGAATTTTTACCATCGGAGGTCGTTACCGTCCACTTATCATCGCGATCGAGTATGGTCGTGTGGCGACCAGCATTGATCATAGGTTCAATGGTGAAACACATGCCTGGGCGTAATACTGTGTTATCGCCGTTACGGTAATGCATAACCTGAGGTTCTTCATGGAAACCCGAGCCAATACCGTGGCCACAATAATCTTGCACGATGGAATATTTCTCAAGGCCTGTTTTACTTGCTTTGATGAATTTTTCGATAGTATTGCCGATTTCACCCAGTTTTAAACCTGGACGAACCTTACGAATAGCTAAATACAGGCTTTCTTGCGCGATGCGGCACAGACGTTTGTCCTTCGCACTCACTTCACCGATTAAAAACATCATCGAGGTATCGCCATGATAACCGTCTTTAATCACTGTGATGTCGATATTGAGGATATCGCCTTCTTTCAATGGTGGGTTGTCGTTTGGAATGCCGTGGCAAATCACATGGTTTACAGAAGTACAAATGGATTTGGGAAAACCATGGTAGTTAAGCGGCGCCGAAATCGCACCTTGCTCTTCGGTATATTTGGCGCAGAGGTCATTGAGCTCATTGGTGGTCACGCCCGGTTTAACATGCGGCGCGATCATTTCTAATACCTGTGCGGCTAGTTTGCCCGCAGCACGCATTTTTTCAATTTCTTCAGCGGTCTTGATGACTATACTCATTGCGTTTTCTCTTGTGTCTTTAATGTCTGTTGGCCACGCAACCTAATGCAAAAATTTGTGCTTTAGGGCTATTTATGGTATAAAGCGCGCCGTTATGTTTAAGTCTTGATGAATTGTCCAAGCCAGCTTTTGCGCTGCTTTGATACTTGCAAGACTAAAGATGGCGGCCATTATACATGGCTATTTGTCTAAATACTAAATCACACACGTGTCGACACATTCTTCGGGGTGCCCTCAGTTGTTATATAAGGGGTCGAAGACATGGGATACGTGGAGGTCTAACCCCCTAAATTTTAAGGTAATAGAAATGACTACAGTTTCAATGCGCGATATGCTTCAGGCCGGTGTCCACTTCGGTCACCAAACCCGTTACTGGAACCCAAAAATGAAGCCATTCATTTTCGGTGCTCGCAACGGTGTTCACATCATCAACCTTGAGCATACTGTGCCAATGTTCAATGAAGCGCTAGCTTTCATCAGCAACGTAGCTTCAAAGAAAGGTAAAGTATTATTCGTTGGTACTAAACGTGCTGCTGGCGAAGCGATCAAAGAAGCTGCTCTGTCTTGTGACCAGTACTATGTTGATCACCGCTGGTTAGGCGGTATGCTGACTAACTGGAAAACCGTTCGTCAGTCAATCAAACGTCTGAAAGAACTGGAAAGCCAATCAGTAGACGGTACTTTCGACAAGCTGACCAAGAAAGAAGCGCTGATGCGTACTCGTGAGCTTGAAAAGCTGGAAAAATCTTTAGGTGGTATTAAAAACATGGGCGGCCTGCCAGACGTATTATTCGTCATTGGTGCTGACCATGAGCATATCGCTATTAAAGAAGCTAACAACCTGGGTATCCCTGTTGTTGCAGTTGTTGATACTAACTCTGCGCCAGATGGTGTTAACTACATCGTTCCTGGTAACGACGACGCTATGCGTGCTATCCGCCTGTACACTTCTTCTGTTGCTGCTGCTGCAAAAGCTGGCCGTGGTCAAGATTTGGCTGTTCAAGCTGAGCAAGACGGTTTCGTAGAAGCCGAATAATAATAAGGCGGGATGATTATCATCACCCTTATTAACCAAGATTTTTGATTGGTTAACAGGGGCCATTCGGCCCCTGTTTTATATCTGCAAATTAGTCGATTTTTTATAGAGGATTTAACAATGGCAATTACTGCTGCCCAAGTTAAAGAACTGCGCGACCGTACTGGCGCAGGCATGATGGATTGTAAAAACGCTCTGACAGAAGCTAACGGCGACATGGAGTTAGCAATTGACAACATGCGTAAGTCTGGCGCTGCTAAAGCAGCTAAAAAAGCGGGTAACATCGCTGCTGACGGTACAATTCTGATCAAGAATGGCGAAGGTTTCGCTGCGCTATTAGAAGTTAACTGTCAAACTGACTTCGTTGCTAAAGATTCAAACTTCTTAGCATTCGCGAACGCAGTATTAGATGCCGCTGCTGCATCTAAAGTGACTCTTGAAGATTTAAAAGCACAGTTCGAAGATGCACGCGTTGCATTGGTAACTAAAATCGGTGAAAACATCAACATTCGTCGTGTTGAGTACATCGATGGTGCAAACCTATCTTCATACCGTCACGGTGAGCGCATTGGCGTTGTTGTTGCCGGTGAAGCTGACGAAGAAACCTTAAAGCACATCGCAATGCACGTTGCTGCTTCTAAGCCTGAATACGTGAACCCAGAAGATGTTCCTGCAGAAATCGTTGCAAGAGAACAAGCTCTGCAAATCGAAATGTCAATGAACGAAGGCAAATCGGCAGAGATCGCTGAGAAGATGGTTCTAGGTCGTATGAAGAAGTTTACTGGTGAGATTTCTCTGACTGGTCAAGCTTACATCATGGAACCAAAGAAAACTGTTGGCGAAATTCTGAAAGAGAAAGGCGCTAAAGTCACTAACTTCATTCGTTTAGAAGTGGGTGAAGGTATTGAGAAGAAAGAAGAAGATTTTGCGGCTGAAGTTGCTGCTCAAATCGCTGCTTCTAAAAAGGCTTAATCGCCAACGCTAAATACCCCCAAGACCGCGGCAATAGCTGCGGTCTTGTTATGACCAGGATAAAAATTATGAGCACCAATCCAAAACCCGCATTTAGACGCATTCTTCTTAAATTAAGTGGCGAAGCACTGATGGGCGACGAAGGCTTCGGCATCGACCCTAAAGTATTAGATCGCATGGCTCAGGAAGTGAAAGAGCTGGTTGAGCTGGGTATTCAGGTGGGTGTGGTTATTGGTGGTGGTAATCTGTTTCGCGGTGAAGGCCTAGCAAAAGCCGGCATGAACCGTGTGGTGGGCGATCACATGGGTATGCTGGCAACGGTTATGAACGGCTTGGCAATGCGAGACGCCCTGCACCGTGCCTATGTTAATGCTCGTCTGATGTCAGCTATCCCGTTAAAGGGTGTGTGTGATGATTACAATTGGGCTGAAGCGATCAGCTTGCTAAAATCTGGCCGAGTGGTTATTTTTGCTGCCGGTACAGGTAATCCTTTCTGCACGACCGATTCTGCGGCCTGTTTACGCGGCATTGAAATCGAAGCTGAAGTCGTATTGAAAGGCACTAAAGTCGACGGTGTATACTCCGAAGACCCAATGAAGAACCCAGACGCCGTTAAGTATGATGAAGTGACTTATGCGGAAATTCTGGAAAAAGAATTAAAAGTAATGGACTTAGCCGCCTTTACTATGGCGCGTGATCACGACATGCCTATTTTAGTCTTCAACATGAATAAACCTGGCGCTCTACGCCGCGTTATCATGGGTGAAGAAGAAGGCACGCTGATCAGAGCGAAAAAAGTTATTTAATGACCAAGAAGGACATTTAACGTGATTGAGAACATTAAGAAAGATGCGCAAGAGCGTATGGGTAAATGCGTTGACGCGACTAAAAACCAAATGGCAAAAGTGCGTACCGGTCGTGCCCACCCAAGCCTGCTGGATTCCATTCAAGTCTCTTACTACGGCACTATGACGCCACTAAACCAAGTGGCTAACGTGGGCGTTGAAGATTCACGCACTCTGTCTGTGACTGTGTTTGACCGTAGTGCTATCCAAGCCGTTGAAAAGGCTATTATGAGCTCTGATTTAGGTCTGAATCCTATGTCAGCTGGCGCGACATTACGTATTCCATTACCCGCGTTGACTGAAGAACGTCGTAAAGACTTCATCAAAGTGGTACGTAACGAAGCTGAAAACGGTCGTATTGCTATCCGTAACGTGCGTCGTGATGCGATTTCTGAAGTGAAAAAGCTTGAAAAAGCTAAAGCTTGTACTGAAGATGATGTGCGTCGCAGTGAAGAAGAAGTGCAAAAGTTCACCGATGCTCACATTAAAAAGGTCGATGAGATTTTAGCGGCCAAAGAAATTGAGTTGATGGAAGTCTAATCTCAGTTCGATAAGCTAGAGTTGATGCGCCGTGTAGGGGTATACTACACGGCGTTTGTCTATTTTAAAGGGCTGTATTAGATGTCATCCACAGTGGAACTTGATCCGCACCCTAGGACGAGTGAGAGTGATTTATACACTCAAACGACCTTGCCGGGACAATTACCCGAACTCGTGAAACAGTCGTTACCTAAGCATGTTGCTATTATCATGGATGGCAATGGGCGTTGGGCACAAACCCAAGGTAAACCACGAGTGATGGGACATAAGGCTGGTGTTAAGGCCGTTAGAAGAGCCGTAAGCACGGCAAGCCAATTAGGCATTGAATCGCTAACCTTATTCGCATTTTCTAGCGAGAATTGGCGTAGACCCGATAAAGAAGTCAGCTTGCTGATGGAGTTGTTTTTTACCGTATTACAGCGCGAAATTAAATTGCTGGATAAGAATCAGGTTAAGCTCAACATTATTGGCGATATCAGCCGCTTTTCTGCGCGATTACAGAAGCAAATTGCTGCTGCTCAAGAGAAGACATCTCGCAATACTGGCTTGGTTCTGAATGTTGCGGCTAACTATGGTGGCCGTTGGGACATACTTCAAGCAGCACAAAAATTAGCGGAAAAGGTCGAAACTGGCGAAATGACCAGCAGTCAGTTCACCGAAGAAGCCTTAAGTGCACATTTGTGCATGCAAAATCAGAGTGAAGTTGATTTAATGATCCGCACGGGCGGGGACTGTCGCATCAGTAATTTTGTGCTGTGGCAGGCGGCCTATGCAGAATTGGTGTTTACCGACACCCTTTGGCCTGATTTCGATGAACAGGCTTTTCATGAAGCGATAGCCATTTTTGCAAGTCGCCAGCGCCGTTTTGGTCTGACTGGAAGTCAGATTGATGAGATGCGTGCATTGTAAAACCTCATGAGGGATTTTTTTTGCTAAAACAACGAATAATAACAGCAACTTGGTTAGTTCCATTAGTTTTGGGGGCGATATTTTTGCTCCCTGCCAGCTACTTCGCCTGGGCCTTAGTTGCCGTCTTCCTTATTGCAGCAAAGGAATGGGGAAGAATTATCGATAATCAGTGTGATGTCACTCAGTGGAGCTTTACCTTCACAGTTGGTATCTTATTGGTGGCAATTAATCTGATTGTGCCAATTGATGCAGTTTGGTTAAGCCATCAGTTACATCCTATCTATTTGGCCATTCTCTATATTGGTGCATTCTGGTGGTTAGCATCACTATTATTAGTGGTAACTTATCCTAAAAGCGCTAAGTTCTGGCAAAAGAATCCTATGTTTAAGTCCATGTTTGGACAGTTAACCTTAGTGCCTTGCTTTGTTGCTCTTATCGCGCTCAAATCCATTAGCTCACAAACTTCACCCTATTACGGCCCAGTGTTAGTACTGTTAGTGATGTTGATTGTGTGGGCCGCGGATTCTGGGGCTTACTTCGTCGGTAAAGCGATAGGTAAAACGAAACTGATGCCTGCAGTGAGCCCTGCTAAAACCTTGGAAGGCCTACTCGGTGGTTTAGTGACGACTATGCTCGTGGTTGCAGGTGTTATGTATTATTCGCCAGAGCAAGAACTGGGTTTAGTTGTGGCTGTGACCTTATTTGTTGCTTTAGTGTCGGCGCTGGGCGATTTATCTGAGAGTATGTTTAAGCGTGCGGCCTGTATTAAAGATTCTGGCACTATTTTGCCCGGTCACGGCGGCGTGCTCGACCGCATCGACAGCCTGACTGCAGCCTTGCCGGTGTTTACCCTGATCTACATTGCATTCTGGATGTAACGCTATGCAAAATATGGTGATTTTGGGTGCTACCGGTTCAATTGGTGCTAGTACCTTAAGCGTGATTTCGGCTAATCCATTGGCTTATAGTATCTATGGATTGGTGGCCAATGCGAGCGTTGATAAGATGCTGGCTTTGTGTGTAGCCCATAAACCGAAAGTCGCGCATATGGTGGATGAAGAGGCTGCGAAACAGTTACGCGCCGTTTTACCCGCTGCGCTCAATATCCAAGTCACTACTGGCATGAACGATTTACTCGGTTTAGTGACGGCTGCCGAAGTGGATACTGTAATGGCAGCGATTGTCGGGGCGGCAGGGCTAGTACCAACCCTTGAAGCCGTGAAGGCGGGAAAGCGAGTATTACTGGCCAATAAAGAAGCTTTAGTCATGTCGGGTGAGTTGTTTATTGAGGCGACTAAGCGCTCTGGTGCTGTGCTCTTGCCCGTGGACAGTGAGCATAATGCTATCTTTCAATGTTTACCCCTAGAAGTACAGGCTAACCTCGGCCGTTGCGATTTAGCTGCGTCGGGTATATCCCATATTTTGTTAACCGGTTCTGGCGGACCTTTCCTGCGGTCGGAACTTGCGACACTTGCGGCCATGACGCCTGCCCAAGCCTGTAAACACCCTAATTGGTCCATGGGACCTAAAATCTCTGTTGACTCCGCCACTATGATGAATAAGGGGTTAGAGTTCATTGAGGCGCGGTGGTTGTTTAATACTCAGGCTGAGCAACTTAAAGTGGTTATTCATCCGCAAAGCGTGATCCACTCTATGGTGCAGTACCGTGATGGTTCGGTTATCGCCCAAATGGGTAACCCAGATATGCGCACACCGATTGCCCATTGCATGGCTTATCCGCAAAGAATTCATTCGGGCGTTGAACCTTTAGATTTTTTCAAAGTCGGACAGTTAAGCTTTTATGAACCTGATTTTGAACGTTTCCCCTGTTTGGCTTTGGCTATGGAGGCGTGTGCCCAAGGCCAAGAGGCAACAACCGTATTAAACGCTGCCAATGAGGTCGCTGTTGAAGCATTCTTGCAGGGGCAAATTGGTTTTACGCAAATTGCAAAAGTGAATGAGGCTTGTTTAGTCACTGTGCCTAAACGTCCTATGGGCAGCATAGAAGATATTTTAGCCTTAGATGCGCAAACCCGCGTCTATGCGTGTGAGACATTAGCAAGCATCGCTTAGCAATAGCTGAGTGATTAAATTTATAACGTAAGGAGTGGGATGTTAGATTTTTTATGGAACTTAGGTTCTTTCATCGTTGCACTGGGTCTGTTAATTACTGCCCACGAATACGGCCATTTCTATATCGCGCGACGTTGTGGCGTGAAAGTCGAACGTTTCTCCATTGGTTTTGGTAAGGCTATTTGGCGCCGTGTTGGTAAAGACGGCACTGAATATGTATTAGCCATGATCCCCCTTGGCGGCTATGTCAAAATGCTCGATGAGCGTGTTGAAGACGTTCCCGATGAATTAAAAGATCAAGCGTTCAATCGTAAAACCGTATGGCAACGTATTGCGATTGTGGCCGCAGGTCCAATTGCTAACTTTATTTTTGCCATCGTTGCCCTGTATTTTATGTATCTGATTGGTGTGCCATCACTTAAGCCTGTGATCACCTCGACGACACCCGGGACTGCTGCTGCGCAAATTCAAATCACAGAGCCAATGCAAATAACGGCCATTTCCGGTCAGGCTGTGCGTAACTGGGAAGAAGTGAATTTAGCTTTAGTCGGCCACATAGGTGATGAAAGTCTGAGTGTATCGCTAACGCCATTGAATGGTTTGCAAGGTTTAGACTCTAGTGCGCGGTCTTATACCTTAGATACGCGTAATTGGCGTTTTGATCCTGAAAAAGAATCCCCGATTACGGCATTAGGGTTAGGGATTTATCGTCCCGAAATCGTCCCCACCATTGCTGCGATTAGTCCTGACAGTGCCGCTGCGAATAGTGAGCTAAAAGTCGGTGACACCTTAGTCGCAATAAATGGTAAAAATTATACCGATTGGCAGGCTTTTGTTGACATTATTCAACATTCTGCCAATGTGCCTGTGAGTTTAACTGTGCGTCGCAATGGCGAACAGTTTAATGTGGCAGTAACACCCTTAAGCAGTAAAAATGCCGATGGCCAAGAGATAGGTATGCTCGGGGTGAGCCCGACTCAAGCACAATGGCCAGACAATATGCGTTTACAACTTGAATATGGACCAATCGATTCTTTCGGTATAGCAGCGGATAAAACATGGCAACTTGTTGCTGTGAGCTTTAAGATGATTGGCAAATTATTTACCGGCGATGTGTCGGTGAAAAACCTGAGTGGACCCATTTCGATCGCACAGGGTGCGGGCAGTAGTGCAAACTATGGCTTGGTCTATTTTCTCGGGTTCCTCGCGCTCATCAGCGTCAATTTAGGCATCATTAACTTGCTGCCTTTACCTGTGCTCGATGGGGGACACCTGCTGTATTACTTTATTGAAGTAATAACTGGTAAACCTGTACCTGAAAAGGTGCAGGAAATAGGATTCAGATTTGGGGCAGCAATACTGCTGATGTTGATGAGCGTTGCGCTTTTCAATGATTTTGCCCGACTCTGAGCAAGGACAGACTAATAATTAGAAGTGCTCTATGAGATTGAATAAACTTTTTGCCTCGATGTTATTCGTCGGTGCGTCGTTTTCAGGGACTGTGTTGGCAGATACTTTCCAACCGTTTGAAGTGACCGACATCCAAGTTGAAGGTTTGCAACGAGTTGCACTCGGTGCTGCCTTGTTAAGCTTACCAGTAAAAGTAGGTGACACTGTTGACCAGTTAAGAATCCAGCAAGCGATTAAAAGCTTGTATGCATCGACTAACTTTGAAAATGTTTCCGTGAGCCGAGATGGCGGCGTATTAGTGGTGAAAGTCACTGAGCGTCCGACTATTAGTGCCGTGACATTCGATGGCAACAAAGACATTAAAGACGAACAGTTACAGGAAAGTCTGGACGGTTCTGGCGTTAAAGTCGGTGAGTCCCTCGATCGCACTATGTTGACCGGTATTGAAAAGGGTCTGCAGGATTTCTACTACGGCGTGGGTAAATACGGCGCGAAAGTGGAAGCCCAAGTGATTAACTTACCCCGTAATCGGGTTGAGCTGAAATTTAAGTTTACCGAAGGTTTAGCTGCCGAAATCCGCCAAATTAACGTGGTCGGTAATCATGAGTTCACCGATGCTGAGTTGATTGGCATGCTGGAACTTAAAGATTATGTGGCTTGGTGGGATCTGTTTGGTGAGCGTCGTTATCAGAAGCAAAAGCTGCAGGCCGATCTCGAGACCATCAAAACCTATTATCACAATAAAGGTTATATCCGCTTCGAAGTCACCTCGACTCAAGTGGCCATGACGCCTGACCGTAAAGGTTTATATATCACCATCAACGTAGATGAAGGTGAGAAGTATAAAGTTAAAGAAGTAAACCTGACGGGTGATTTGATGGGCCGTGAAGAGTTGATGAAATCAATTCTGCCAATCAAAGCAGGTGATATGTACAACGGCGGTGATGTGACTTTCACCGAAGAAATGTACAGCAAATATTTAGGCCGCTTCGGTTATGCTTACCCTGAAGTGAAAACCTACCCTGAAATTGATGATAAGACTAAAGAAGTCACCTTAAACATCAATGTTAAACCGGGTAAACGTGTTTACGTACGGGCGATTAACTTCACTGGTAACACAGTGACTAAAGATGAAGTGATGCGCCGTGAGCTGCGTCAGATGGAAGGGGCTTGGTTAAACTCAGCGCAAGTTGAGCAATCTAAAGCGCGTCTTAACCGTTTGGGTTTCTTCGAAACCGTTGACACTGAAACCATTCAAGTGCCAGGTACCGATGATTTAGTCGATGTTGCGGTTAAAGTGAAAGAGCAGCCGTCGGGCTCATTCAACGCGGGTGTCGGTTATGGTACTGAATCAGGTCTGAGTTTGCAGTTTGGTGTACAACAAAACAACTTCTTAGGCACAGGTAACCAAGCGGGTATCAGCTTGAGCACCAACAAGTACTCTAAAAACGTTAACTTATCCTATACCGATCCGTACTGGACAAAAGACGGTGTGAGTTTAGGCGGGAGCGTTTATTGGAGTGAGTTTGACGCCAATGAAGCTAACTTAGAACGCTATAAAAACAGTTCGTATGGTGTGGCGCTTAACTCGGGTTTCCCGATTAACGAATACAACCGTATCAATGGTGGTATTGGCTATCGTCACAACACGATTTCTGAAATTTCTGCCTATGAGCAGGCACTGCGTTTCTATAACATCTATCGTGATGACGATCCAAACGCGGACTTAAGTTTCGATAACTTCGAACTCAGCCTGGGCTGGTATCGTAGCACCTTGAACCGTGGCACTTTCCCAACAGATGGCTCTTCTCAGCGTCTGAACGGCAAAATGACTTCGCCAGGGTCTGATTTACAGTATTTTAAGACAGACTTTGACACTAACTATTATTTCCCTGTTAACCGCAGTCAGAGCGTTGTGCTCTTGGCCCGTGGTCGATTAGGTTATGGTAACGGTTATGGTCAATTTAATGATAATGACCAAATTCTGCCTTTCTGGGAAAACTATTACTCAGGTGGTAGTAGCTCGCTACGTGGCTTTAAGTCTAACTCTGTAGGCCCTCGTTCATTCTATCTCTATCGAGGTAGTGAGCCGTGTGCACCGGATCCATCGGGCGATGGCTGTAGCTTGCCTGGCGATCCTAATAGTATCCAAGTCAGTTCTGGCCGCTCTATCGGTGGTAATGCCCTTGCAACGGCAAGTATGGAGTTGATTGTACCAACCCCATTCCTGGATGAGGCTTACACTAACTCAGTTCGTACTAGCTTCTTCGTCGATGCGGGTAACGTCTGGGATACTGAGTTTGATTACGAGTCATATCAAACACTTCCGGCGGACGAGTTTGCTAAGTTACAAGACTATAGTGATCCAGCTCGCCTGCGCGCCTCTTGGGGCTTGAGTGTGCAATGGTTATCACCTATGGGACCTATGGTGTTCAGCTTGGCGTGGCCGCTTAAAGAATATGAAGGTGACCAAACGGAGATCTTCTCTTTCAATATTGGCAAAACTTTTTAAAAGGCATACACTCGGCAAGTTTTGCTGACAATAACAAGGTAACAAGGAGTTTATTTTGAACAAGATGGTAAATTGCGCGCTGATGACGTTAGTTTTGTTAGGCGCGCCGTTAGTGGCACATGCTGAGAAAATTGCCGTAGTGGATATGGGCGCTGTGTTTGAACAGCTCCCACAACGTGAACAGATCTCTCAATCTCTGAAGAAAGAGTTTGGTGATCGCGTAGCTGATGTCCAAAAAATGCAAGAAGAAATGCGTTCTCTGATGGAGAAGCAGCAACGTGATGGTGCATTAATGAACGATGCACAAAAAACTGAGCTGGTTCGTAAAATGGAATCGCTAAAATCTGAATATCAGTTAAAAGGCAAAGCATTGGATGAAGACCTACGTCGTCGCCAAGGTGAAGAGCAAAATAAACTGTTAGTTAAAGTGCAAAAAGCCATCAACACTATCGCTGAAAAAGACCAATATGATTTGGTATTACAACGTGGTGCTGTCATTTATGTTAAGCCTAACGCTGACATCAGTGGCAAAGTGGTTGAAGCCTTAAGCAAAGGCAAGTAATAGATGAATAGTGTGACTTTAAAAGAGCTATGCCTGTTATTAGACGGTGATATCCAAGGCGACGAAACGCTAATTATTAATAGTGTGGCGACCTTAGAAAATGCCAAGGCGGGTCAGATCTCTTTTTTAGCCAACAGTAAATACCGCTCTCAGCTTGAGGCAACTCAAGCGAGTGCGGTGTTATTGTCAGCTAAAGATGCGCAGGATTATCAAGGTACTGCGTTAATTGTAAAAGATCCATATGTCGGTTTTGCTCGTGTTGCTCAGTATTTGGACACTACACCCAAAGCAGCGGTGGGTATCCATCCTTCGGCACAAATTGATCCTTCAGCCCATTTAGGGGAAGGTGTCGCTATTGGCGCGAATGCTGTGATTGGTGCGAACGTCATTTTAGGTGAAAATGTGCAGATCGGTGCCGGTGTTGTGCTGGGACAAGATGTGGTTATTGGCTCAAAAACACGTTTGTGGGCTAATGTCACCGTCTATCACGATGTGCATTTAGGACAGGATTGTATTATCCATTCGGGTGCCGTATTAGGCTCAGATGGTTTTGGTTATGCTAACGAACGTGGTCAGTGGATTAAAATTCCGCAGACAGGTGGCGTGCGTATTGGCGATCGGGTTGAAATTGGTGCTAATTCAACGGTAGATCGTGGGGCATTAGGCCATACAGAGATCCACGACGGTGTGATTATTGATAACCAAGTGCAAATTGCCCATAACGATATAATCGGCGAAAATACTGCTATTGCAGGCAGTACTACTGTTGCTGGCAGTGTCACTATTGGTAAATATTGTATTATTGGCGGTAGCTGTGCCATCGCAGGTCATTTGAGCATTGCCGATGGTGTGCATGTGTCTGGTGCTACCAATATCACCACTAATATGCGTGAGCCTGGTTTATACTCTTCTGCCACCGTGGCAATGGACAATAAACTTTGGCGTAAAAATACAGTTCGTTTCCGTCAGTTAGATGAACTGTTCCAGCGTGTTAAAACGTTGGAAAAAAATTTAAAAACACCAGATTAATTGCCCCAAGGCAATTTGAGGAACTCGGTTCGTGTCTAATCAAATGAACACTATGGATATTAAAGAAATACTTAAATATCTACCCCATAGATATCCATTCCTATTGATCGATCGTGTGCTTGATTACACTCCTGGTGTTAGTCTGCAGGCGATCAAAAACGTTTCAATAAATGAGCCATTTTTTCAGGGACATTTCCCGATACAACCTGTGATGCCAGGTGTGCTTATTTTAGAAGCGATGGCACAGGCAACTGGCCTGTTAGCCTTTAAAACGATGAGTAGTGATGTACCACCACCAGGTGTGTTGTATTACTTTGCTGGTATCGATAATGCGCGTTTTAGACGTGTGGTTGAGCCAGGAGATCAAATTCATTTTGATGTCAAAATGATTAAAGAGCGCCGCGGGATTGGCGTTTTCTACGGTGAGGCCAAAGTGGATGGTGAAGTGGTTTGTTCCGCTGAAATCATGTGTGCCCGCAGAGAGATTAGTCAATGATAAATACATTAGCGTTTGTGCATCCCGATGCAAAAATTGGCAATAACGTCACTATTGGCCCTTGGACTTATATCGGTGCGGGCGTCGAAATTGGTGATGATTGTTGGTTGAGTTCCCATGTGGTGGTCAAAGGTCCAACGATTATCGGCAAAGGGAATCGTATTTTTCAATTCGCCTCCGTTGGTGAAGAATGCCAAGACAAAAAGTACGCTGGCGAGCCGACACGACTGATCATTGGCGACAATAACGTCATCCGTGAAAACGTGACCATTCACCGCGGTACAGTTCAAGATAACAGTGAAACCCGTATTGGTTCGAATAACTTGTTTATGAACTATGTGCATATCGCCCATGACTGTGTGGTCGGCGATAATGTCATCATGGCGAATAACGCATCTATTGCAGGTCATGTGCACGTCGGTGACTGGGCGATTTTAGGCGGTATGACAGGCGTACATCAGTTTGTGCATATTGGTGCCCATGCGTTTACTGCCGGTTGTTCTTTAGTTTTGCAGGATGTGCCTCCTTTTGTGATGGCAGCGGGTCAACCGACAGTGCCTCGCGGCTTAAACAGCGAAGGTATGAAGCGTCGCGGTTTTTCTAAAGAAAGCCAGTTAGCCGTGCGTCGTGCTTATAAAACGTTATATCGTAGCAGCTTAACGGTAGAAGAAGCGATTGAAGCATTAGCTGAAGATGCGCAGAACGATGAGCAAGTCAAATTACTGCTTGAGTTTGTAAAGTCATCGAGTCGCGGCATTATTCGATAACTTGATGACCACATGACAACAAAAGGGCATTTTTATGCCCTTTTGTATTATTGGTTTAAGCCTTTTTTGTGGTAGACGTAGCCGTTAAAAATGTGTTTATTCATCAATGCATTCGACCATAAATGAGCTTAGTCATTAATTGAATCATTAACTTAACATAAGTGTAGGCTTGGAACGATGCATTTTAGGTGCGGTTTACCTCTTCATCCAATGCCATTAATTCATGAGACGTGATTGGTTTATGAGCAATAAAACTCCATTAGTGTTTGCCATGGTTGCCGGAGAACTCTCAGGCGATATTTTAGGTGCAGGTTTAATGGCTGCGCTGCAAAAGACCCACCCCGATGCGCGCTTTGTCGGTATCGGTGGACCCCGCATGGAAGCCCTAGGCTTCAAATCCCTGTTTGCGATGGAAGAACTCGCAGTGATGGGAATCGTTGAAGTGTTATCTCGTCTACCTCGCTTATTAAAAGTGCGGTCATCCTTGATTAAAGAGATCACCGCGCTTAAGCCCGATTGTTTTATTGGCATAGATGCACCGGATTTTAATATAGGCCTCGAGCTTAAACTCAAAGCGCGCGGTATTAAAACCGTCCATTATGTGAGCCCATCAGTGTGGGCATGGCGCCCAAAACGTATATTCAAAATCGCGAAGGCGACCCATATGGTGTTGTCGTTATTGCCATTTGAGAAAGCTTTTTATGACAAGCATCAAGTACCTTGCACCTTTGTGGGTCATACCTTAGCGGATGATATTCCGTTGCGAAGCGATAAAGCGGCGGCGCGTCAGTTACTTGAACTCGATGCCGATGCAGAATATTTAGCGATTCTACCGGGATCTCGTGGTGGCGAGTTAAAGCAATTGGCCGAGCCTTTCGTGAAGGCGGCTTTACTGATTAAACAGAACTTCCCTGATATACGTTTTGTGACGCCGCTGGTCAATCAAAAACGCCGTGAGCAATTTGAGCAAGCGCTGAAGGATTTTGCACCGGATCTCGAAATTCATATGGTCGAAGGTCAGTCGCGCGAAGTCATGGCGGCTGCCGATGGCATTTTATTAGCATCAGGCACCGCGACGTTAGAAGCCATGTTGGTTAAGCGTCCAATGGTGGTGGCTTATCGTGTTAGCCCTATGACCTATTGGATTGCTAAGCGCATGATGCAGGTCGAGCGTTTCTCGTTACCGAATCTACTGGCTGGAAAAGATCTCGTCCCTGAGCTCATTCAAGAAGATTGCACGCCAGAGAAAATAGCTGCGGCGGTCACAGTCGAGTTAAATCGAGATTTTACGCCGCTCAAAGCTGAGTTTGATGCCCTGCACCAAGTGTTACGCCGTGATGCGAGCTTAAAAGCCGCTGAAGCGGTAATGGCACTGGTTGAGCCTAAACCAAGTCATGCTAAATCACTGGAGGCTAACTAGTGGCAACTTTTAAAAGTTTAACCGACGCCGATTTGCTGGCCTTTTCGACGGGATTAATTGCTGGTGTGGATGAAGTCGGCCGTGGGCCATTAGTCGGCGATGTAGTGACTGCGGCTGTGATTTTAGATCCAAACAAGCCCATCAGTGGTCTGAATGATTCCAAGAAACTCAGTGAGAAGCGCCGCGAAGCTTTGTTTGATGAGATTTGTGAAAAAGCCCTGTGTTATCACGTGGGCCGCGCAAGTCCTGCTGAAATCGATACGCTTAATATCTTGCATGCCACTATGTTGGCAATGCAGCGCGCGGTTGCAGGGCTTAAGATTGCGCCTACGTTGGTGTTAGTCGATGGCAATCGCAGTCCGGCATTTGTTGCCCATAATGGCGTCTCGCTTACCAGTCACAGCATCATTAAAGGTGATGGTTTAATTGCCAGTATTAGTGCCGCATCGATTATCGCCAAAGTGACGCGTGATCGTGAGATGGATGTGCTCGATGCTGCTTATCCGCAATACGGTTTTGCTAAGCATAAGGGCTATCCGACTAAGGCGCATTTTGAGGCCATCGCCGAACATGGGGTGTTTGACCAATATCGTAAAAGTTTTAAACCCGTCAAGGCATTACTGGGACTGTAAGCTGTGCTCCCAAGCTACCTGAAGATACGAGTTTCAGGTTGTTTGGGTATAAGTTCCCGTTATCCAGCAAAGTCACTGGCTCTGGCTGCGTGACTTTGTTAGTCTGCTTTCTAGTTATTGTTAACCTGCTATTCAAAGATAATCCTAATTATGTCCGATCCTCGTTTTGTGCATCTTCGTGTCCACAGTGACTTCTCTATGACCGATGGCGTGGCGAAGGTCAAGCCTATTTTGGCGCAGGTGGAAGCGCAGGGAATGGCTGCGGTCGCCTTGACTGACCAAAATAACTTTTGTGGTTTGGTGAAGTTTTACAGTGGTTGCCATGGTGCGGGGATCAAGCCGATTATTGGTGCCGATTTTTGGATGCAAGTGCCCGGATTTGAAGGCGAATTATGCGCCTTAACCATCATTGCGATGAACAATGTCGGTTATCAGAATCTGACTCAAATCATCAGTCAAGCCTATTTGCGTGGCCAAGTGGCCGGCCGTGTAGTGATAGACCAAGAGTGGTTACTCACTTATAACGAAGGCATTTTGCTGTTATCGGGCGCCAAAGAAGGCGATCTGGGTAAGGCACTGCTCAAGGGCAATGGCACACAAGTCGAATCTTTATGCGACTTTTATCAGACCCATTTCACTGACCGTTATTTCCTCGAACTTATCCGCACAGGTCGACCCGATGAAGAGCGTTATCTGCATATGGCTGTGGCCTTAGCGCAGGAGAAGGGCATCCCTGTGGTGGCTACTAATCAGGTGGTGTTTCTTAAACCCGAAGATTTTGATGCCCACGAAATTCGGGTGGCAATTCACGATGGCTTTACCCTTGCAGATCCTCGCCGACCTAAAAAATACAGTGAACAGCAGTATTTGCGTAGCGAAGAGGAAATGTGTGAACTATTCGCCGACATTCCTGCGGCGTTGTCGAACAGTGTCGAAATCGCTAAACGCTGTAATGTAACGATCCGTTTATACGAATATTTCCTGCCCAATTTCCCGACGGGCGATATGTCCATTGAAGACTTTCTGGTCGATTGTTCGAAGAAGGGCCTCGAAGAGCGGCTCGAGTTTTTGTTCCCTGATCCTGAGGTGCGCGCCGAGAAACGCGGCGAATACGATGAGCGCCTCGATATTGAACTTAAAGTGATCAACCAGATGGGGTTCCCCGGTTACTTCTTGATCGTAATGGAGTTCATCCAATGGGGTAAAGATAACGGTATTCCAGTAGGGCCTGGTCGTGGCTCGGGCGCGGGTTCACTCGTGGCCTATGCGCTTAAGATTACCGACTTAGACCCATTGGAATTTGATTTACTGTTCGAGCGATTCCTCAACCCTGAGCGGGTTTCTATGCCCGACTTTGACGTCGACTTTTGCATGGATAGACGTGATGAAGTGATCGACCATGTGGCCGAATTGTACGGCCGCGAAGCGGTATCGCAAATCATCACCTTCGGAACTATGGCGGCAAAAGCGGTTATTCGTGACGTTGGCCGTGTGCTGGGTCATCCCTATGGCTTCGTTGACCGAATTTCTAAACTCATTCCACCAGAACCTGGGATGACGCTGGCGAAAGCTTTTGAGGTCGAGCCAGCCCTGCAAGAATCCTATGATGCCGATGAAGACGTAAAAGATCTGATCGACATGTGTCGCAAGCTCGAAGGTGTGACGCGTAACGCGGGTAAACACGCGGGTGGTGTGGTGATTGCACCAACAAAAATTACCGATTTTGCGCCACTCTATTGCGATGCTGAAGGTAAAAACCCAGTAACGCAATTCGATAAAAACGACGTTGAAACCGCAGGTTTAGTTAAATTCGACTTTTTGGGTTTACGCACTTTGACAATCATCGACTGGGCACTGGAAATGGTGAACAAGGTCGAGGTCAAAAACGGTCGCCCACCTGTGCGTATCGAAGCGATTCCGTTAACGGATGCGGCATCTTTCCGCTTGTTGCAAAAATATGAAACCACGGCGGTATTCCAGTTGGAATCCCGCGGTATGAAGGATTTGATTAAGCGTCTGCAGCCCGACTGTTTTGAAGACATGATCGCACTGGTGGCATTGTTCCGCCCTGGGCCTTTGCAATCGGGCATGGTAGATAACTTTATCGAGCGTAAGCATGGGCGCGAAGAAGTCTCGTACCCCGATTCTCAGTACCAGCATGAATCCCTAAAAGAACTGCTATCGCCGACCTACGGTATTATTCTGTATCAAGAGCAAGTGATGCAGATTGCACAGGTGTTATCGGGTTACACCCTTGGCGGCGCCGACATGTTGCGCCGTGCTATGGGTAAGAAAAAGCCCGAAGAGATGGCCAAGCAGCGCAGTATCTTTAAAGAGGGCGCAATCAATAACGGCGTCGACGGCGACTTGTCGATGAAGATCTTCGACTTAGTGGAAAAGTTCGCCGGCTACGGTTTTAACAAATCTCACTCAGCCGCCTATGCGCTTGTTTCTTATCAGACCTTATGGCTAAAAACCCATTATCCTTCGCAGTTTATGGCGGCGGTAATGTCGGCTGATATGGACAACACAGATAAAATTGTGACTTTGGTCGATGAATGTGAGCGTATGGGATTACCGCTCATTCCTCCGGATGTGAACAAAGGCTTGTTCAAATTTACCGTCGATGATGATTTGCGCATTGTTTATGGCATTGGCGCCATTAAAGGCGTGGGTGAAGGTCCAGTTGAATCGATTTTAGAGGCGCGTAAAGATGGCCCCTTCGTGGATTTATTCGATTTCTGTGCCCGTATCGATTTGAAAAAGCTCAATAAGCGCGTGATTGAAAAGCTGATCTGCGCGGGCGCACTCGATACTCTAGGGCCGCATCGTGCGTCTATGATGGCAACCTTGCCCGAAGCGATTCGGGCTGCTGATCAACATGCCAAAGCCGAGGCGATTGGCCAACACGATATGTTTGGTTTGCTCAACAGTGAACCCGAAGACAATAAGCAGCAGTTTGTCGAATGTACCCCATGGCCAGATAAAATTTGGCTCGAAGGCGAGCGCGAAACCTTAGGCTTGTATTTGACCGGTCATCCGATCAATCAATATTTAAAAGAGCTTAAGCATTACACGTCCGGTCGTTTGAAAGATGTGCATCCCACCGAACGCGGTAAAACCGCTAAGGCTGCGGGTTTAGTGGTGGCAACGCGAGTGATGCTGACCAAGCGCGGCTCGAAAATGGGCCTGTTGACGCTCGATGATAAGAGCGCACGTCTCGAAATCATGTTGTTTACCGAAGCCTTTGAAAAGTTTAATCATCTGCTGGAGAAAGACCGCATCCTCATTTGTGAAGGTGAGGTGAGTTACGATGATTTTGCCGGCGGCAACCGTATGACGGCGCGTAACATCATCGATATCAGTGAGGCGCGCAGCCACTTTGCCAAAGCGCTGGAAATTGATATGGATGGCAGCGAGTTAACGCCATCGGCGTTAGACACTTTTGAGCAAGCCCTAAGCCCGTGGCGTAACGGCGCCGTGCCTGTGGTGATCAATTACACTCAAGCTCAAGCCAAAGGTCAGTTTAGGTTAGCCGATGCTTGGCGAGTGAATCCGACCGATGACTTGATGCTCTCGCTCGAATCGCTCCTCGGGCCAAACAAGGTGAGAATTTTATTCTAATGTTGGCGAATGTCTTAGGTGCAAACAGATGAAGTTAACTTATGTCGGTTAAGCTTGACGAAGCGTCGACTGCTGGCGATCTCAGCGCGCATATCTGTGATTTTTTGGCTGCGCAATCCTTAGCGCCTGACAGCAAGTTAGTACTGGCTTACAGTGGTGGGGTTGATTCCGAAGTCTTGGCCTTTGGTTTAAGCCAGTTTGCACGGCAACATCCGGAGTTTAATTATCAGCTAGTGTATGTACACCATGGCCTAAGCGATAACGCTGAGGCTTGGGCACAGCATTGCCTTGAGCGGGGCCAGTATTACGACCTGCCCGTGACGGTTGAGCGAGTCGCGGTTAATCGTGGACCAAGATTGAGCCTTGAAGCCGAAGCTCGAAAAGTCCGTTATCAAGCGATTGAACGGCATTTAAGCGAAAATGATGTGTTATTGACAGCTCACCATGAAGACGATCAGCTCGAAACTATTCTGCTGGCGCTCAAACGTGGTCAAGGCCCGAAAGGGCTGGCGGCCATGGGGCAAGTACAAGCATTAGCACAAGGCAAACAATTGCGGCCGTTATTGGATATCAGCCGTGAGCAGATTGAAGCCTACGCAAAACAGCAGGGCTTAGTGCATATTGAAGATGAAAGTAATCAAGACGATAAGTACGATCGAAATTTTTTACGCTTAGAAATCATTCCCCGCTTAAAAGCGCGTTGGCCGAGTATTGCGACAACTGCGAGTCGAAGTGCGGCATTGTGCGCCGAGCAACAGGCGACGCTGGATTTACAGGTGAGTGAACGTTTACCTTTATGGTTAACCCAAGCGCCTTACCATACTCAAAGTGTATTCAAGCTCGATGGTTTTGCCGAACAGTCAGCCGACTGGCAAGCGTTACTCTTACGTGGCTTTATTGAATCCCAAGGTTTTGCTTTGCCCTCAAAGGTGCAGCTTAAGCAAATCATCACTCAGCTTCTTAACGCGAAAGACGATGCTAAAGTGCATATTCGAGTGGGTGAGTGTGAAATCCGTCGCTTTGCTAATCAAGTCTATTTATTCAAGTATCAAACTTACAAACGTCACACTCAGCCTGTGAGTTGGACCTTGCCACAGCATGACTTTATTTCTTTATTACAGGGAGATAGTACCGTATTAGTCGTGTCGCCTGAGGGCTTAGCGAATGGTGAGCAGATTAGGCTGATAGTGACAAAACAAGGTCCCAGAGTCCGTTTACCTTGGCCTGATGAAGTCGTTAGTGTGCGTTATCAACTTGCGGGGCAATTTCGCTGCCACCCGCATTCTCGGGGTAAGGGGCGAGAATTAAAGAAACTGTGGCAAGAGTTTGCCATTCCGCCTTGGGTACGCGAAAAGGTGGGGTTTGTGTTTTATGGCGAGCAACTGGTGATGGCAATTGGACTGTGGGTTGAAAAGGGCTTTATTGTTGAGTCGAATGGACTTGGTTTACAGGTATTTGTTGAGGAAGCAAAGGAATTCTAGTCGAGAGTCAATCTTGGAATATTGGTGTGTTCTAGGAAAGCGAGAGGAGAGTGGAACGCAGCGCGTCAGTTTGATTTAGACCTTTATGGGGTACGCGCTGCGAGTGAGTTATCGCATTTCATTTGGCATCCCTGCGCGTGTTAAACTAATTGATTTTGGCTGAGTTTATAGCAGTTACGTCCTGCGGCTTTGGCTTGATAAAGCGCCTTATCGGCAAGTTCATAAAGTTGTTCGGCTTCAATGGTATCGTGTGATTCTGCCGCCCCTAAACTACAGCTCACCCCAAATTGATTGAAACTACTGTGCTGATTGATTACCGAGACAATCCGTTCACATAACAAGCCAGCCGCATGAATATTGCCTTGGACAATAATGACGAATTCATCACCACCAATCCGGAAGGCTTGATCTGTATTGCGTATGGTTGCACGAATGATGTCACCAAATTCCTTCAGAATATAGTCACCACATTTATGGCCGAATTTATCATTAAGTTGTTTAAAGTTATCAAGATCGAGCACTATGAGAGCGACGGCTCCTTGTTTTCGATGGGCTCTTGCGGTCGCATTGCTGAGACTCTGACTGTAATAATGGCGATTGCCTAAGCCAGTGAGTGAGTCAAACATAGCTTGCATCGACATTTCTTGATATTGCAACGCATTTAATAAAGGTTGCAATAACAGCGGTTCAATATCCTGTAAGTTTGAGGTTTGTGATGGCGTAAATGGCGTCACCAGTTGGTACTGAATCGTTAATGGCATTCCTGCACACATGAGCTGTCGTTTGACGCTGATACCATAACGTTTGCCCCAGCTGAATTTGTGCTCGCCATAGGTTAAGCGCACGCCTTGGATCGGCAAGTGTTGTCCCAGCACTTTGCCATAGCAGGCAAAGACTGTCCTAGGATCTAAACTGGCGTGCAGTTGTTGGATCACTTGTATCAAGTCCAATGGATTATCATTGGGACTATAATGTTCTGTTTGATAGCGATATTCGTCGGGATACAGCTCGGTCGCTAGGCCAAAGTCCATAATCATCACTCCAGCAAATGTTAGTGCGATACATCTCTAACCTAGTCTAAGCAAATACCGTGCCGCAATATTTGTTAATAAAATTTGTCTTTGTTAGTCATTCAGTTAAGCTTAAAACTCAGCGTTAGATTTTTTGACACGTCAGCATTTTGACAGGAGTCATAGCGCCCAATGGAACATAGCTTTTTAATCCAAGTATTACTTATGCTCGTGATTGCCATTGTGGCCATTGCTGTGCTGCGCCGTTTGGGCCTACCCGCAATTCTGGCTTATTTACTCACAGGGGTCGTGAGTGGCCCGAGTGGTTTTCACTGGTTTACCCAGCATCAAATGCAATCTGTCGCCGAACTTGGCGTTGTGCTGCTGATGTTTACCTTAGGCTTAGAGTTCTCTGTGCCGCGGCTGTGGGCCATGCGCCGGACTGTATTTGGCTTAGGCAGTGCGCAGATGGTGATCACGACCCTGTTGACCATGGGCGTGGCCCTATTGTGCGGCCTGAATTGGGTTGAAGCCTTGGTTATCGGTGCTGCCATCGCGTTGTCATCTACTGCTATTGTCCTCAAATTACTCAATGAACAGGGATGGCTGAGGCGCCGCCACGGCGAACTCTCCGTCAGCGTGCTTTTGTTCCAAGATTTAGCGGTTGTGCCGTTGTTGATCCTATTGCCATTACTGGCCAATGGCGGCGAACCTTTGATGGTCGCGGATATCGCCTTTGCCTTGCTCAAAGGCATATTGGCCTTTTTCCTCTTAATGGCGTTTGGTAAGTGGGCGTTGCCGCGGATATTTGATGAGGTTGCGCGTTCTCGCTCCAATGAGCTGTTTGTATTATCGACCTTAGTCGTTGCGCTTGTCACAGGGGCTTTTACTCAGTGGCTAGGATTATCTATGGCGCTGGGGACATTTATGGCGGGTATGCTGCTGGGAGAAAGCCAGTATCGCCGCCAACTTGAGGCGGATATACGACCGTTTCGTGATCTATTGATGGGGCTGTTTTTCATCTCCATTGGCATGATGCTGGACTTTACCTTAGTGATGCGTTTCTGGTGGCAGATACTGCTGATCTTAGTGGCTGTTGTGCTAGGTAAGGCGCTGATCATTCATGGCATTTTAAGATTAGTAGGTGAGCCTTTTCGAATTGCGATGAGTACGGCTATGAGCTTAGCTCAAGTGGGGGAGTTCAGTTTTGTGGTATTGGCTTTAGCGGTCAACTATCAACTTTTAAATAATGAGATCAGTACCATATTAGTCATGGTCGCCGTGCTTTCCATGGCAATAGCTCCTTGGTTAGTTCGTCATAGTGTGGATATTGCTAAGTGGGCGCTGGGGATCCGTCAGGCAAAGCATGTGGATGAAGCTGTGCCATTGATGATGGATGATCATGAGCTGGTGATGATTTTTGGTTACGGCCGAGTAGGACAAACCATTGCCCGTTTTTTAAAAACTGAAGCTGTACCTTATCTGGTATTGGATCTCGATCCAACGCGCGTCACTGAAGCGCGTCGTGCTGGCGAACCTATTTATTTCGGTGATGTGTGTAAACGGGCAATTTTAAAACAAATGGGCGTTAAACAGGCCAAGATGATCGTTATCACTTTTTGTGAGTCACGTAGTTTAGAAGAAGTCTTACCTTTATGTAAGTTATTGGCACCAGAGGCTAAAATTTTAGTTAGAACCAAAGACGACAGTGATCTAGACTTGCTTAAAAAGGCGGGAGCTAATCAAGTTATCCCTGAGTCTTTAGAGGGGAGCTTGATGTTAGTATCGCAGGTACTACACCAATGTGGTGTGCCATTGACACGGATCCTAAAACGGCTAGAATCTGAGCGGCGCAATCATTATCAATTTTTACACGGCTTCTTTTCCGGTACAGAAACTGATTTTACTTTAGAGTCATTGCATGCGGTGGCATTACCGCGTGGGGCTGATGCGATAGGTAAAACTGTTGCCGATATCATGTGGGAAACATTGAAAGTAGAGTTAAGGGCGATTCGTCGCAATGGCGCTGAAGTGGAACATCCTGAGCAGGACTGGGTTTTTCGTGCAGGGGATATCTTACTGATAGTGGGTAAACCACGGCGACTTGAGAAAGCTGAGGCTAAGCTCCTACATGGCTAAAGGCTTGAGGTTCACTCTTTTGAGATGGATGAAAATGCAGATATAAAAATGCCGACATAGTGTCGGCATTTTTGTCTGGAACTTGTTAACTTAAATTAGACAAAGTCTAATTACAGAATAACTACGTTCGCAGCTTGAGGACCTTTTTGGCCTTGTTCGATGTCAAAAGAAACCTTTTGACCTTCAGCAAGAGTTTTAAAGCCTTCTGAAACGATTGCGCGGAAATGAACGAATGCGTCAGCGCCACCATTGTCAGGAGAAATAAAACCAAAACCTTTATCTTCGTTAAACCATTTAACTACACCAGTAGTTTTAGACATGAATGTCTCCAAAATTTTCAAACAAATAATTCGCAATTATGCGGTATGTTAGCCAGAAATAGAATTATTTACATTGATGATAAGTTATGAGTGGAAAGCTTCATGACAGCAAAAAAAATATTACAGGCGTAGCGAAGGTTTTCAAATACATAATATTGCTTATAAATAGGTCTGAATCACAGGCCGGAGTGCAGATTAACATACTCTAGGGGTTTGTATAGTTTTATTTTTAAATACCTCTCATATTGAAACTGCTTTTTTGCGACTTATTGAGTGCGGAATTAGATATAACTATTAATATTCAACTATTTAGATTTTGTTTTTGATTGTTATCTAGTGTGAAAGTTTTTTTATGTTTGCCACGACTGACTTGCGATTAACCTTTCAATCCGTTCCATGAGGTTTAAATGCGGGCTTGTATGCTTAGGTAAGGATTCTGTCATGATTCGTTACGTTATTGAATTGTTGCTTATTTGTGGTTAATGGTATTCTCGTCATTCAATAAAAACGTGCTTGAGCTATGGATTCAGGGCGATAACTTTAGATTGAATATAATAAGAATGGAGAATGACGTTGAAAACAGTACTAAAACGGATTGGACTCGGCAGCTTAGTCTTAGTGCTGTTATTAGTGGCGCTGGCCGCCCATGAATGGTTTGCGAAAAAGCCGTTTTTCTTTCGCGCATTTCTAGATCGAAGTGTGGTCAAGATGGCTTTCGAAAGCCCAGAGACCTTGACTTCATTGGGATTCTTGGAATCGTTAGGGATTACAGGCCATAACGCCGAGTTGGATGACGATAGTCCAGAGGCGATGGATAAGACTTTCGCGCAAGTGCGAGATCTGCGTGAAACCCTATTGAGCTATTCCGATGCGGATTTAGATGAAAATCAACGTATCTCCAAGGATATTGCCTTATATCTTGCCGATTTCGCGCTGATCTCTGAGCCGTATCGTTACCATAACTATCCGCTGAATCAGTTGTTTGGCGTGCAAAACGGGTATCCCAGCTTTATGCAGGCGCAGCACCAAGTGCATTCTGTGGGCGATGCAGAAAACTATCTGTCGCGTTTACAAAAGGTGAAACTTAAGTTTTCGCAAACTCTCGAAGGCTTAAAAATCCGTGAAGCTAAAGGGATTATTCCGCCTAAGTTCGTGATTGAGCGTGTTCTGACCGAGATGAATGAGTTTGTCGCGACGCCGATTCAAGACAATATTCTCTACAGTTCATTTAAAACTAAATTGGCTGACACGGATATCAGTGCCGATGAGCAAGCACGGTTATTGGCAGCGGTGGAAGCGGACATTAAAAGTTACGTGCATCCAGCGTATCAATTATTTATCGACTACCTTACCCAGCTACAAGCCAAAGCTGGGACGGATGATGGTTATTGGGCGCTGCCAAATGGCAACCTTGCCTATGAGCAATTGCTGAAGTTCTTTACGACCACTAATTACACTGCGGACGAAATCCATGTCAAAGGGCTCGCTGAGGTAGATCGCATTCAAAATGAAATCATGACTATTTTAGCCGCTGAAGGTTACGATATAAGCCAAGGTTTCTCGGTCGCGATTGAAGCATTAGCCGCCGATCCTAAGTTTTACTACGAGGATAGCGATGCGGGTAGGGCGCAAATCCTCGTCGATTATCAAGCGATTCTTGATGAAGTGAATGCGGGACTCGGTGATGCCTTTCGTATTCGACCCGAAGCGGGCATGGAAGTGGTGCGTATTCCTGAGTTTAAAGAGAAAACGGCACCGGGTGCCTATTATCAGCAGCCCGCGATTGACGGTAGTCGTCCAGGGCGTTTCTATGCCAATTTATATGACATCAAGGCCACGCCTAAATACGGTATGCGCACTTTAGCCTACCACGAGGGGATCCCTGGGCATCATTTCCAAATTGCGGTGGCGATGGAGTTAGAAGGTATGCCACTTATTCGTAAGATGGCGCCTTTTACGGCGTACATTGAAGGTTGGGCTTTATATAGCGAACGTTTGGCTTGGGAGCTCGGTTTTCAAAAGGATCCCTTTGATAATATCGGTCGTCTGCAGGCTGAGTTGTTCCGCGCTGTGCGTCTAGTGGTGGATACGGGTATTCATCATAGTCGTTGGACTCGCGAGCAAGCGATTGACTATATGAAGAAAAATACTGGCATGTCCGATCGCGATGTCACGGCTGAGATTGAGCGTTATATCGTTATGCCAGGTCAAGCGACGGCTTATAAAGTCGGTATGATGAAAATTCTCGAACTGCGCGAAAAAGCCAAGTTGGCCTTAGGTGATAAGTTCGATCTCAGGGATTTCCACGATGTAGTTCTGAAGAATGGTGCAGTTCCTTTGGATATCTTAGAAACATTAGTCGATCGCTACATTGCTGATAAAAAAAGTGCTGATACAAAAAATGCTGAGGCCAAAGCCACAGACGCTAAAGCGCAAGTTTAGCATTTGGTTATAGCAGTTAACGCTCACTCATTGATAATAATTGATATTTATCAATTGCTTTTCTCTCGATAAAGCCCATACCCTGTCTGCGAATAAGTGTGTTCTCTTATCTTGCAGGCAGGGTGGGTTTATCGATAGAGGCTATCATTCTGGCTTTCGGCCAAGGCTTTCAATACAATCCCACACAACTTATTGATAAATGTCGCGCGGCAATGGCTTGCTATTGCTCGGAGTTGATATTTTTAGTTTCAAGGTTTTTACATGAATCGCTTGTCCCCCCAAGATCCTATCCAATTGACTCGAACCACGATTGAGTCATTATTCACGCCGCCAACCTTAATGCGCGCCCGTGATTATGTGATGAAAGGACGGGTGTTGAGCGCCAAAGCGAACGCCGATTTTCGTCATATTGAAGGTCGTGTTATGGGGACGGAATCCCAGCCCTATCGGCAGGATATTCGCCTTGTCAGCATGAACCATAAGTTGATCATGAATGGCTTCTGTTCATGTCCCGCCACTGGGCATTGCAAACATATTGCTGCCGTACTTTACAGTTTACTGAGTGATAGAACCGTTGAAGATCAACGTATTGCTCAGTGGTTACATCTGCTAGACGAAAGTGATGATCTCACGGTTTCAAATGTTGATTTACTCTACGACGATCGCGTGCTGTACGTGTTATCTAAAGATGATAACGGTGTCTTTCTTGAGCTAAGAAAAGGCAAGTTGGCGAAGAATGGTGGCTATAACAAAGGCTCGAAAATCGCTTTATCCGACGTGCAATATTACATGCCCGCTTGGATTGGCGCTGAAGACGTGCTCATCATCAATCTCATCATGTCAACCCGTCGCCATGGTGCCTCTCGCCTGTATCTTAAAGCTCAGTTAGGTGCCATGGCACTGGAAAAAATGCTCGTCACTGGGCGGTGTTTTTGGGAGGAGAGCCGTTTACCGCTCACCCGAGGTGAAGCGAGCAAGCCTGAATTCATTTGGTTAGATAAGGATGCCGAGCATAAACAAATGCAGTTAATGCTGCCCAATAAAGACAATTGGGAGCTTATCCCCTGTGAGCCACCGACTTATATCGATTTAGATTATTTTAAAGTTGGCGCATTGGACACTGAGATCAGTGTTGAAAAGCTGTTATTACTCAGTCAGATGCCGCCAGTGCCTAGCTCACAGATTGAACTGGTGAGCCACAAACTGATTAAGCATTTTTCGGCGAAAACGGTACCTACGCCTGCTTTGATTGATTTTGTCGAGCTGCAAGTGCCGCTTCAAGTCAGGTTGACCTTAACATCGCAGGAGTTACCTGAGTTTGCTATGGCGCAGCCATTAGTGCTGTTGGAATTTGTCTATCAAGACGTGGTGCTCGGCGGCCAATACCCCGATGAGCCCTTGTCCTTAGTCACTCATCAAGGCAAAACCTATCAAATCGCGCGTCAACTCAATGCGGAAATGGATGTGATTAATCGTTTGATGGCATTGGAACTGGTGGAGCTGGCGCCTTCTTTTATCCCAAACAGTGGCAGCTATGTCAGCATTTGGGGGTTAGGTTCACTGCCTGAAACGATTGATGCTTGGTTGCACTTTATTCAACAGGAAATCCCGGCGCTAGAGGCTTTAGGTTACCAAGTGCATTTTGCCGACAATTTCAGCTTAAATGTCATTGATACTCCGCTGGCGATTGAGCTGGATGATACGCAAGAGGGTTGGTTTTCTCTGTCACTGAATGCTGACATCGATGGTCAAATAGTGCCTATGCTGCCCTTAATTGCCACTTGGCTTAAGCAGTACGGTGAGCCCGCCGATGATGCAGAACTGTTGTTACCAAGCCCAAATGGTGATTGGTTAAAAGTCAAAGCCAGCGTGATTAAGCCGCTGATCAGCATTATTTTAGAACTGTTCGATAGCCACAAAGGCAACAGCGTGTCTTTGCCTAAATACCGTGCCCACCTATTAAATGATTTTGCCGACAGTGATATTCGTCTGCTTAATGGCGAACGAGTGCGCAGTTTAGCGACTAAGCTCGAAAATTTTAACGGTGTGTTAGAGGTCGCAGTCCCAGACAACTTAAATGCTGAGTTACGTCAGTATCAACAGCAAGGGTTGAATTGGCTCTGTTTCTTAAAGGAATATCAGCTTGGCGGTATTTTGGCCGATGATATGGGGCTGGGTAAAACCATTCAAACCTTGGCTTTTTTACTTAAGCAGCAAGAACTAAAATCTACGGTAGCAAGTTGTTCACCGAGTTTAATTATTTGCCCAACGAGCTTAGTGGGTAATTGGGCGAAAGAAGCCGCGAAATTTGCGCCATCGTTAAAGCTAGTCGTTATTCATGGTGCTTTACGTAAGCCTTTGCTCGAACGCTTAAATGAGTTTGATATAGTGGTGACGACCTATCCGCTGATCGTGCGCGACAGTGACTATTATCAACAGCAGGTGTTTGAACATATCGTGCTGGATGAAGCACAGCAGATAAAAAATGCGCAGGCGAAAGTGACTCAAGTGATTAAAGATCTTAAAGCGCCGTTTAGATTGTGCCTGTCGGGTACGCCGCTTGAAAATCACTTAGGTGAACTTAAGTCTTTGATGGATTTTTGTTTGCCCGGACTACTCGGCACGAATGCCTTCTTTAACAAATCCTTTAGGCACAAAATTGAACGTTATGGGGATATGGAACAAGCGCAAATCTTGAGTCAACGGATTGCGCCTTTTGTGCTGCGCCGAACCAAAGATGAAGTGGTCGGTGAATTACCCCCTAAAACCGAAATCTCCCAGAGCTTAGAGTTAGAAAAAGATCAGCGTAATCTCTACGAGAGTATTCGACTGGTGATGGAGAAAAAACTGCGGGATTTATTTGCCACTCAAGGCGTTGGTAGCAGTCATATCGAGTTTCTCGATGCCTTACTTAAGCTACGCCAAGCCTGCTGCGATCCGCGCTTGGTGAAGTTAGAGCAAGCGCAGAAAGTGAAGAATAATGCTAAGTTAGACTGGCTGAAGCAGAACTTGCCCGAGATGGTGCAAGAGGGGCGTAAGATATTGATTTTCAGCCAGTTCACTAGCATGCTCAGCTTGATTGAAGCTGAGCTGGTGGACTTGGGGCTCGATTACAGTAAGCTCACAGGACAAACTCGCCTGCGCCAAGCGCAGATAGATAAGTTCCAAGAGGGCGATACACCTGTGTTCTTAATCAGCTTAAAAGCGGGCGGCACTGGGCTCAATCTCACCGCGGCGGATACTGTGATCCACTATGATCCCTGGTGGAATCCGGCGGCGGAAAAACAGGCTACGGATAGAGCCCATCGTATCGGCCAAGATAAGCCAGTGTTTGTTTATAAGCTGATTGCAGAAGGTACAGTAGAAGAAAAAATCCAAGAAATGCAGCAGCATAAGCAAAGTCTGGCGGACAGTATTCTCGAAGGTAAAGGCAAGGGCACATGGCAAGGAAGCGCCGATGAACTGTTATCGCTCTTTAGCTAAATCGTGGCCAGTTTTTCTAAATTGATTGAATCATTTGACTGAGGTGAACCATGCAGTACCAAGTCGACACTCATACCCATACTGTGGCGTCGAGCCATGCTTATAGCACGATTCATGACTACTTAGCGGTGGCAAAGCAGAAGGGGATTCGCCTATTTGCCACCACAGATCATGGGCCTGCGATGGCCGATGCGCCGCATTTTTGGCACTTTGTGAATTTAAGAGTTTTGCCACGTATGGTTGATGGCGTCGGGATTTTGCGGGGTATCGAAGCTAATATCAAAAATATCGACGGCGAGATTGATTTCTTTGGTGATTATTTAAAGCAGCTCGATATTGTGCTCGCAGGATTTCATGAGCCCGTCTATCCTCCGTCAGATAAAGCAACTCACACAGAGGCCATGATTAATGCGATTAAGAGCGGCAAGGTTGATATCATTACTCATCCAGGTAATCCAGCCTATCCAATTGATATTGAAGCCGTTGCCCGCGCCGCTGCTGAATACGGTGTGGCGCTCGAAATTAACAATTCCTCCTTTGAAGTGTCCCGTAAGGGCAGCGAAGCCAATTGCACTGCGATTGCCAAAGCGGCCAAGGAATTTGGCACGATTTTAGTTATGGGCTCTGATTCCCATGTGGCTTTTAGCTTAGGCGGTTTTGCGCGGGCGCAAGCGATTATCGATGAAGTGGCTTATCCGCCATCACGATTACTTAATCGTAGTCCTTCAGCACTCTTGGCCTTTTTAGCCGCCCGTGGCCATGAAACCGTTACCGATTTGATCCCCTTATTCAGTGACGATGAGCCATGCTGTTGATTAGTGATGAAAATAGTGGCAACTAAAGTGACGCCACTTCAATGCGGGGCGGCGAGTGCCACAGATGCTAACATTCCTCAAGTGGTGTTAATCACTGGCGCTAAGAGTCAGTTCGCTCAGGCCTTGCTGAGAGTCGCTGCCGATATTGGCGAGCTAGCCCTAAATAGCAGCACAAGTACAAACTCAGTCGCACCAATTAAGCTTTATGCGCTAAGTCGCAGTCAGTTAGACATTACCGATGCCGCCAATATTGCCGCCGTATTTGATCAATATCGACCAAGCTGGGTGATCAATTGTGCGGCCTATAATGCGGTCGACGCAGCTGAGCATGATGCAATCGAAGCGAATCGTGTGAATGCACTCGGCCCTGAGTTACTGGCGCAGCAATGTTGGCTGTCGGGCGCCCGCTTACTGCATGTGTCGAGCGATTATGTGTTTGGTGGTCATGCTGTTCGTGATGTTAGAGAAACTGGCGCTGAGCCGTATCAAAATCAAGACTCAGCTCCAAATCATTTACCAAGGCCTTTTGTTGAACTCGATGCTCCCAAGCCGTTGTCTGTATACGGTAAGAGTAAGTTGCTCGGCGAGCAGAAGGTAGTGGCCATCTTGGGGGAGCGCGCAACGATTGTGCGTACCTCATGGCTCTACGGTCAAGATGGGCATAATTTTGTCCAAACCATGCTGAACTTGATGCGCACTCAACCAAGCTTGCAGGTGATAGTCGATCAAATCGGCTGTCCGACGTGGAGTGATGCACTCGCTAAGGTGATTTGGCAATTACTCATGCAACAGTGCTCGGGCGTATTTCATTACAGCGCTCAAGGCCAATGCAGTTGGTATGAGTTTGCCTGTGAAATCCAGCGACAAGCCCTAGCGCTAAATCTGTTAAGTCTGCCAGTAGTTATCCAGCCGATTACCAGCGCTCACTATGCTAAACAAGCATTAAATCGCGGCATGAGTTTGGCAAAAAGACCGAGTTATAGCGTGTTGAATAGTGCCAAAGTACAGTCCGCTTTGGCTGTCAATACCGCACTGCCTATGCCTGATAACGTCGTATGGCAAGATTGGCGTCAGCAACTGAATTGCATGTTGCGACGCTATCATGACGATAATTAGCGTGACTCACATTTGGGTTTAGGCAGGTTTAATCAGGCGTTAAGCGTTTACATCATCGCAGTGATTAACGTTTTCGAAAACAAAAAGCCCGCCAATAATCAGATTTAAGCGACGGCTTTAGACTATCAATATGAAAACATAGGCTGTGAATACGAATGCAGCTGGACTTAAGCCTCTTCTCAGCGCCAATGGCTTGCCTTAGTATCGTAATCACTTTGTTTATCTGTGGTTTTGTGCGCCGCGGTTTAAGCTGCGAGTCTTAGTCTATTTTGCTTGATGTATGATGAATTTGTTCTAAATTCCCCTTGGATGACAATGGCATAATGCCAAGATATTTAATGCATTAAGGAAGTTTCAGTGACAGACAAGACGACAATAGCGCAGACATTGACCAAACAAGATCTACTGCAAGTGGTCGCGATTGCCAAAGGCGCAGGCGATGCCATTATGACGGTTTATGGTCAAGATGACTTTTCGGTGAGCTATAAGGGGGACGATAGCCCTGTGACGGCGGCCGATTTAGCCGCGCACCACGTGATAGCGGCAGCATTGGCAAAGCAATTTGTCGGTATTCCTATTATGTCTGAGGAAGCGGCGGATATCGCGTGGGACGTGCGTCGTCAATGGCAAACCTATTGGTTGATTGATCCTTTAGATGGCACTAAGGAATTTATTAAGCGCAATGGCGAGTTTACCGTCAATATTGCACTTATCCATCAAGGGGTTGCTATCGCAGGTGTGGTATATGCGCCTGTGCTCGATACCTATTATTACGGCGCTAAACATTTAGGTGCGTGGCGCCAACAAGCGGGTCAAGAGAGCCCCTTATTGGGCGCCAACACGCCACGCGAAATGCCGATGGTTGTCGGCAGTCGCTCGCACTTGAGCCCTGGCTTAGCGCAATATTTACAACAGTTTGGTGAGCATGACATCTTAAGCGTAGGGAGTTCGCTTAAGTTTTGTATGTTGGCAGAAGGCAGTGCCGATCTGTATCCCAGACTGGGTCCTACCAGTGAGTGGGATACCGCAGCGGCGCAAGCTGTGCTCGAAAGTGCAGGCGGCACAGTTGTCTGTTATGACTCAGGTGAACCATTAACTTATAATCAAAAACCCGACATTTTAAACCCTTACTTTATTGCCACAGCTCCTGGCTGGGTAAAATAACGATTGCCTTGCATCAATCTCACTTGATGAAAGGGCAAGCTAAACACTGGAGTAGTAATTCATGATGCGCATGGGCGTCGATTTAGGCGGAACAAAAATAGAATTAGTCGCACTGAGTGATGAGGGCAATGAGCTATTTCGCAAACGTGTGACGACGCCACGTGACTATCAGGGCACGCTTGCTGCGGTGGTTGATTTAGTTAAGGAAGCGGAAGCGACTCTTGGCGAGAAAGGCACTGTCGGCGTGGGTATTCCAGGTGTGGTATCGCCCTATTCAGGTTTAGTCAAAAATGCTAACTCGACGTGGATCAATGGTCAGCCCCTCGATGTACATTTAGGGGAATTGTTGCAGCGTGAAGTGCGGGTTGCCAATGATGCAAACTGTTTTGCGGTATCAGAGGCGGTCGATGGGGCAGCCGCTGGCGCTTCTGTGGTGTTTGGCGTGATTATTGGTACTGGTTGTGGCGCGGGTGTGGCAATTAACGGCAAAGTTCACGGTGGTGGTAATGGTATCGGCGGTGAATGGGGTCATAATCCTTTGCCTTGGATGACCAAGGAAGAGTTCAATACCACCCGATGTTTCTGTGGCAATCCCGATTGTATCGAGACCTTTATTTCAGGTACTGGCTTTGTGCGTGATTATAATGCGGCTTTGACGGCTGCGGGTACAGTGCGTGCTCATGCCAAATCAGGTGCCGATATTATGTTGTTAGTCGATGAAGGTGACGCCATTGCGGTTGCTGCATTTGATCGTTATATGGATAGACTCGCTCGTTCACTCGCCCATGTGATCAATATGCTCGATCCCGATGCCATAGTGTTGGGCGGCGGAATGTCGAATGTCGCGGCGATTTACCCAAGATTACCGGCATTGCTGGCCCATTATGTGGTGGGACGTGAGTGTCATACGCCTGTGGTGCAGAATCTATACGGTTGTTCATCGGGTGTGCGCGGTGCCGCTTGGTTGTGGGAAAAGTGATCCATTATAGAGGATATAAACTCCACCAGTGAACTCATTACGCTATGAAATCAACGTCTAGTGATATCAGAGTCTTGTAAACAATAGCCCAGTAAAACGCTGGGCTATCTTTATGTGCGATGTATTCCCCCCGTATTTTGATGCTATGATTGCGCTCCTTTGGATTGCTTGGCATGGACATCATGTTTTGGGTTAAGAAAGTTGTTTCACAGGGGATGATGCCGATTCCCTTTATCCTATTGTTATTACTGATTTCTTTTCTAGTATGGCGCCGTCGCAGTATGGCGAAATACTTAGTATCCTGCGCTTTTTTTCTCTTACTGTTTTTAAGCAGTCAACTGAGTGTGAATACCTTAGTGCGGCCGTTAGAATCAGCTTACCCGATTAATTCCACGCCCATCGCAGGCGCTTGTTTTGTGATGGTATTAGGTTCAGGGCATGCTGATATAGCAGGAGCGACTGCGGTGCAATCCTTATCGGATGTCGCCCTTACAAGGTTAACTGAAGGAATTCGGCAACTTAAGTTGGGTCAAGAGTGTATGTTGATCGTCAGCGGCTGGGGCGGTGAACTCACTCAATTTTCCCATGCTGAAATGATGGCTAAAGCCGCGGTAGAGCTAGGTGTTGATAAAAGCCGAATTATTCAATTTCCACTGGCGCGCGATACGATTGAAGAAGCGCAATACTTAAAGTGGGAGTTAGGGGAGGAGCCCTTTCGCTTAGTCACATCGGCCACTCATATGCCAAGGGCGATGGCTATTTTCGCCGCTAAAGGCTTACAGCCATATGCTGCCCCAACGGATTTTATTGGCCGAGATGATTTTGGGTGGCGGTTAACCGCCGATAATTTAGTGGCTTCTCAACGGGCGATTCACGAATACATTGGCCGTTTGTGGTTATGGATAAAGGCAGTAAGTTAAAGATGGCAAGTTAAGGGTGTGGTTTGCCAAGTTCAGTCTAAAGATCGTGAGTTTTAACAGGAAGATGAACAATGACAATTGAGTCAGAAATAGTATCAGTGCGTCCTTTATCGAAACGAAATGGATTAACCTTAACTTGGCTGGGGGGCTTAAGTCTGGTGCTGGGTTTGGGACTGTTTCTGACGTGGCCGGCCTTGTTTGCTGTTGGTTTGATGTTTTTTAGTTTGGGCGCGATTTCACTCATTCTCGGTTTAGCCAAGGTGTATGAGCCGGAAACGACTCTAGCATTAGATGACAAGGGGCTGACCTATTTTCATCGCCGCGGCAAAGTGGCTATCGATTGGGATAATATTCAGCGGGTCGATATTCCGCGGGTGACTAATGGTTTAGATACTATAGAGTTATCTTATTTAGGCATTAAACTGAAACATTTAAATCCCATTCTCGATAATATTTCCCTGCGTCTAGCAACAGGATTATTAACTGAACAGCGACCTTTGCTGGTGACGGCTGCCTCTCAAGATGCAGACTTAGCGACTTTAGAAACTTATCTCGGCGCTGAGTTTGGCCCTTTAGTGATAGAAGGGGATCGTTATCGTGGCGTATTGGCTATGTTTGGGCATCGCTGCGTGATGTTAGATACGCGTTTAGGGTATCACTTGTATATTCCCCATGACAGTTTAGATAGGGAACCTAAGGACTTTATTAAGTTACTTAGACAACGTATTGCACAATGTAGCCGCTCAGCTGGTTAAATCTACAATCTCAATTGAAGATCATCAGCAATAAAAAAGGGGACCCTAGGGTCCCCAATGAGTTGCAGAGATAAAGTTTGGGTTGTGCAGGGGCAACCCAAAGGTACTAGTGTGCTACCTCTGCGTGTACCTTATCTACACCGTAGGTTTTACCTTCAGCATGACAAGTTGCGCAAGATTCTACTGGTAAGTTAGGATCTGTCATTGCGTCAGCTTCAACCACAGCACCGTTGCTTCTAAAGTGAGCGACAGCCGCTGCATCAGAGTGAGCGTGGCAGCTACGGCATGATTCAGCTACTGGGCTAATGTAGTTGCTACCCACTTTGATTGAACGTTTCTCAGAGGCTAAACCACCGTCAGTCGCAAACAGTTTTGCATCATCTTTGTGACATGCAGAACATGCAGTTTCTGGTGATGGATAACCGACTAATTCACCATTGGCATCGCGGAAGATCCCTGCGATAACATCAAAGTTACCACTGTGGAAGCGGTGGGCGACGGTGAATAAGTCTTTGTTATTGAAAGTGACTTCTGGATTAATGACTTTGCTACCGTCTTCACCTTTAGAAACCACTGTTTTATGACCTGATGCACCTGTTGTATCGTTGTGACAGTTCATACATTGATCAAAAGTGTAAGTTCCGTGTCTGGTGCCCTTGATATAATCTAAGGTGCCGTGACAGGCGTTACATTTTGCTTCTTCTACGGTAATTCGAGCAGGATCTGTCATTCGAGCTTTAACTACTGCAGAAGCATCTAAGCTATAGAATTTAACAGGAGCAGTGTTACCAATTGGATTTGTTGGGCCAAATTCAAGTCCTGTGGCATTACAGCTACTCACTTTACCTGCTTTGATACAGACGTTGGCTTCTGAACTGACGTAGATAGTACCAACAGCTTGGGCATCGGGAATATCTTTTACGAAGGTTAATACACCATCGGCCAGCGTACCATTTTCAAGCTTAAGAGCGATTGCTGTTGGTTTGACATCTCTCCAAGCATAAACAGTACCATCAGTGGTTACGTTACCCAGTAATAAGCCGTTAGCCACAAACATACCAGTAGGGTTAGTTGTCGCGTTATACACTTTTAAATCGGTTCCGTTAGGAATTGCAGCGCCATTCATGGTCACATTGGCTTTTAATGTCAATGTTTTCATTCCAGGTGTTGCAGAAGTCGCTACTGCAGCACTGGTAAAGTCAACTTTGAATAGGCTTGCATACTCAGCGCGTTTACCGACACTGTGTACAGCTTCAGGTGTTAAGCTACCGCTGCCATGGCAAGATTTACATTGAGTATCATCAGCTTGGGCTAAACCAAATTCTGAATGGTTTTCGCCAGTGGTGAAGTTCACATTGATATGACAACCCACACAAGCTTGTGCATAAATATTGGTGTTATAACTTGGTGCACCATCATGACAAGATTTACATTCTTTCAAATCAGATGGGAAACCAACTTCACCGAAATATTCTTTTGCTTCGCCACTTAAGCTGTCACTGATGTGATGACCTGCGTGGATCCTATGGATCATGGGAGCAAAATCAAATACCCAACCTTCGGCCAGTTGTGCGTCACTTGGAACGAGATCAGGGTTATGACAAGTTACGCAGTTTTTAACATCTTGGTAGTTATGGTGGGCTTCAATCTTCGCGATATGGCCGTCTACTTCACCGTGACAGTTTTTACATGCCGCACTAGATACTGTGTCTTTACCCGATACACCTAATTCATCTGTTGCAGGGATAAAATCAACGGGTACAGACAAAATCTTGTCAGATAGGACGACACCTGTACTATCGGCGATGTTGTAAGCACGTAAAAAGACTCTGTGTACTGCGTTTGGATTATCATTTGGATTGATGATTGGCGCTGCGCCACCATAAGTCCAAGTTGCTGTGTAAGTGCCTGGCGTCGCTGTATCTTCGGTTAAAGTACAAGCGTTTTTAGTTCCGTTCAGGCCGTTTAGAGTACAAGTTAACGAAGTGCCAGCGGCATTTGCCGTGGCATTATTTTGCCACTCAATCGGGGCGCCAGTACCTGAGGTGTTTTCATTTGCTGTTAAAGAATAAATTGCAATTTTATCCAGTCCTTTGAAAGGGACTACTTTGCCTGCATTTTTACCCGTAACAGTAAATTTAACACTGAAGCCTTCACTGCTGGTTACTTTAATGTCAGCAGGACTTAAAGTGAATGCCAGATCTGTAATGGATTGAGCTGTCGTTGCGAAGGAACCCGCAGGGGCTCCGGGTGTACCTGGTGTTCCGGGAGTGCCTGGTGTTCCGGGTGTACCTGGTGTGCCAGGTGCCCCATCTTGACCATCGCTTCCGTCCCCGCAGGCGGTAAGACTTAAGGTACTGACGAGAGCCAGTGCCAGTAGAGATTTATTGTAGTTTTTCATCATCGCGTCCCTTTTTCTATCTATAAGACTGCGTGTGCAGTGCCTCTAATATAGGAGGATTCATCTACTTATAAAGTGGTATTTGCAAATTTGTATCTGATATGTGAACGATGATTTAACACCCGTGAATGGTAATTCTAAACTTTGCATTTTGATATTTTAAATAGTGAAATTAAGCCGCTAGCCTATGATGTGTATCACGATTTTAATCTTTAAACTTAGGCCGAAATGATGAATTCATTTTCGGTTAAGCAAAATGAACGATGTTAAGAGAGCCTAAATCTTAAGTCGTTATCTTAAGGTTTTGAGCACAAAAGCAATGGGATAAGAGGGCGAGGATGGGGGGAAGATATGGCATTTTAAAGTGATTGAATTGTGCCTTGGATAAATAGAAGTATAGCCCAGTAAACCCACTTAACCCACTTAACATCCATGACGTAAGCTAGGTTGATGAACTTAGTGTGTAATCTATTTTTGTATTAGTGCGCTGGTTCGAGTGCGGCAAGTAAGGAGCGCACGACGAGATCACACTGGCTTTGGCTGTAACGCCGATGAACTGCAGGTTTCTCAATCAGATAATAATGTGGCGCCATCATAGTTTCGTGGAGTCTATTAAGCTCTGTGTCGCTAAGGCGCTCGAGATGTAATCCGGGCATATGTTTAACTGTGTGCATATCAATGCTAGAACAAAAAGCCACACTCTTCATGGTTAATAGATGGGCATACCATTCCTCCCTGTCTATCACTTTCTCTACGGTAGGCAATAAGATACCTTGGCGCTGGCAAAATAATTCTAAGGGATCGATTTTACTGTTAAAGCCCTTGAGTTCTTGAAATAGAAACGGATGGCGACAAATTTGCTCTAAGGTAATATTCGTCTCAACGTCCCAAAGCGGATGTTGCTTGGCTGCAACGATATAAATGCCATTGATTGAGCCAAGTTTGGTGTAACTTAATTCTTTATTTTCAGCACTTTCAAACGTAATCCCAAAATCAAGCGCACCTGCGTGGATCAACTCAGCGCTATTTTCCTGCCATTTATGTAAGCGTATTTGTCCTAGCTTTTGGGCAAGTTCAGGAGTGCTTAACTGAGGCGCTAAAAAGCTTAGCAGGCCATTACAAGCAGCGATATGCAGCGGTAAGTCGGTATTGATGGCCGCATTTTGTATCTGGATTGCAGATTGTTCGAGGTGATAAACCGATTCAGTAAACTGGCAAATAGCAACATAGAGACTTTCTGCTAAAGGCGTCGGTTTAAGCCCCTGTTGACGACGATAAAATAGTTCATCATTAAAGGTTAGGCGTAATGCATTGAGGCAGCGGCTTATTTTGGGGGCAGAAACATCTAACGCTTTGGCCGCGCTATTTGCGTGTCCAGTGTCGAAAATACTTTTAAATACAAGCAAGGTAAAAACATCGAGTTCACAGATCTGTTTTAGTAATAAGTTGCTCATTTTGTATTTTGCCCTGTATGAGTCTTAAATGTTTTTGCGGCGCTATTAGGGGAGTTCTGTGTCCTTGCGATTACCCGAACCACCGCGATCAAATATCATGGATACTAACTGCCAATATTAACATTCAGCATGCGGATTAACTGTGATCCCTCTCGGCAAAATAACAATTATTTAACCATTGTAAAGAGGAGCGTTGGGGAGAGTTAGATGAGTAGGCACTATGTTTAACGTAATGATTGAGCTAAAAGAGTGAGTCAAAGTTAGCTCGCCTAAGGTGGCGAGCAAACGATAGTGATGCATTTAGGATTAGCGAGATTCTATGACGTCGTTTTGCACGGACGGTAAGTTGAGTGGATCTGCTGTTGGTGTATGGCCTATTGCATGGGAATAAATGGTTGGTGCATCTTCTTTAATCCGCATCCCGATAAATTGGCCACCCTCAAGGATTTGCATTGAGGTACTTGCCACTTCGCCGTCGACAACACCATTACGTTGGATCACTAAACGCTCACAAATGAGTCTGCCTTTGAAGTGCCCATCGACGATAAATTCATGGCACTTTACTTCACCTTGAATTATACCGCCTTGTTCTATGGTGATATTGGCCTCAGAAAGCAGCTGACCTTGGATATCACCGCCAACAAGCACGTCGCCTGTTAATTCGATATTTCCCGTGAGTTTAGTGCCTCGAGCAATAAAGCTAAAAGAGGTACTTTTTTTAGGCGAGAAAAACAGTTTTTTTACAAACATCATCATAAATTAACTTAATTCGAGAAGGGATTAACTGAGTTCAACAGAGGCGCGATACTAGCTTAAAATACAGGAGAAGCACAGCTCTGCATGTGTTAATGCAATTACAGTGTTTCTATCAAGTTGGTCGTTTTATCTCAATGGCTTTGCTAGGGCAAGGAGCTACGCAGGCACCGCATCCAGTACAAAGATCAAGGTCTATTTTGGGGCTCGGAGCCTGACCAATACTGAGCACAAAGCTGATGGCTCTTGGTTCGCAGGCATCCTTACAACTTTGGCACCAGATCCCTTGAAAGGTTAAGCAGCTTTCTTGAATATGGGCTTGGTATTGCCAAGGTGCTTGAGTCAAATCGAAAATATTTTCAGGGCAAGCCTTAGCACACAGGGTACAAAATGTGCACTCATTGTCCTTAAAGGAGACTTCAGGAAATCCGCCATCACCTTTGATGATAATGTGAGTTTCACAAACCTCAAGACAGGCGGAACAACGAGTACACACATCGGTGAACTCGATATCATCACGCACCCAAGGCGGCCTTATCGCATTATCTTTACGCCGGCTAAAGAGGCTGCGACGGCTGTGATTAATACTTTGAGTCATGTTGCTCCTCGGGTGGTTAATGATGTAAAGCGATGGTATTTAGAGGGATAAAGAAAAATGGCTTGGGAGATTTCCACAAGCCATTCAAGTTATTAGCCGTTATAACCATTCGGATTGGTTGATTGCCAATGCCAGCTACTGTTGGCCATATCTTCTAGGGTATGAGTCGCTTGCCAGTCAAGATCTTCCCTTGCGTGGGTTGGATCGGCGTAGCAGGCGGCAATATCCCCTGGGCGACGTGGCGCAATTTGGTAGGCAATGGTGTTACCACAGGCTTTTTCAAAGGCCTTAACCATGTCTAATACACTATATCCTTGGCCTGTGCCTAAGTTATAGGTCACTAGACCAGGCTTAGTGGCCAATTTTGCGAGCGCTTTTAAATGGCCATTGGCTAAATCCACGACATGGATATAGTCACGCACGCCAGTACCGTCGTGAGTCGGATAATCATTACCAAACACGCTTAAGGCGGTGCGTTTACCCACGGCAACCTGCGCAATAAAGGGCATTAAGTTGTTAGGGATATCGTTAGGATCTTCGCCGATTAAGCCACTGGCATGGGCGCCAACCGGATTAAAGTAGCGCAGACGGGCGATATTCCAGCTCGGATCGGCATTGTGTACATCTGCCAGTATATGTTCAACCATCAACTTAGACTGACCATAAGGGTTTGTTGCCCCTGTGGGAAAGTCTTCGGTGATCGGTAAACTTGCGGGATCGCCATACACGGTTGCCGATGAGCTGAATACGAGATTTTTTACCTTAAACTCTGCCATGACTTGGCAAAGGATAAGCGTACCTGTAACGTTATTCTCATAATACTTCAGGGGTTTTGCGACGGATTCTCCCACCGCTTTTAATCCTGCAAAGTGGATAACTGAATCAATAGCATGATCGTTAAACACTTTCTGCAATAACGCTTTATTGAGAATATCGCCTTGATAGAAAGTAACCGATTTACCAGTGATCCGCTCGACTCGGTTTAAGGCTTCTATGCTTGAATTAGACAAGTTGTCCAAGACAATCACATCATTACCAGCATTGAGCAGTTCTACTACTGTGTGGGTGCCAATATAGCCAGCACCACCGGTCACTAAAATCGTCATTACTTAATTCCTTTTACAACGGTTTTTAAATAGTGCGCAAAATCTTCACCGATTTCGCTATGGCGCAGGGCATATTCAACGTTAGCACGCATATAACCTTGCTTGTTACCACAGTCGTGGCTCTTACCTTCCATGTAGTAAGCATTTACGGTTTCTTGCTTCATTAACATCGCAATCGCATCCGTTAATTGAATTTCATCGCCCGCGCCCGCAGGAGTTTTAGCCAGTAGTGGCCAAATGCTGGCTGGTAACACATAACGGCCTACAACGGCTAAGTTAGATGGCGCTTCATCCACGGCTGGCTTCTCAACCAGTTCGACTAATGGCTCAGACTCACCCGGTTGTAAATCATGGCCATTCACATCGGCAATACCGTATTGGTTGACGACGTTATGTGGCACGCCTTCCACCATGATTTGACCGACTTGGGTTTCATCAAACAGAGCAACCATAGCGGCTAAGTTATCGCTACGAAGGTCACAGCTGGCTTCATCTATGATCACATCCGGTAGCAATACGGCAAATGGTGCATCGCCGACGACAGATTTAGCACACAAAATCGCATGACCTAAGCCTTTAGCTTGAGATTGGCGCACGCTGATCACTGTTACATCTTTAGGACAAATAGATTGTACGGCTTCAAGTAACTGACGTTTAACGCGGCGTTCTAATTGGGCTTCTAATTCGAAACTGGTATCGAAATGGTTTTCGATAGAGTTTTTACTGGCGTGGGTCACGAGTACAATTTCTTTGATCCCAGCCGCGATAGCTTCACTGACTACATATTGAATCAATGGCTTATCGACAACGGGTAACATTTCCTTTGGAATTGCTTTGGTCGCTGGAAGCATACGAGTGCCTAGGCCTGCGACAGGAATAACGGCTTTACGAATTTGATGTTGTTTCATTGCGAACCTTTTAGGTCAAGGAGATGCGGTTAATGGCCAATATTGTAAATGACCTGCACAGAAAAGCTATTTAGAAACGCTGAAAACTTAGGATATTTAAGTATTTTTACAGCGAAGTCGACGTAAGTTTTAGCAAAGGTAGCACAGTGCATCTAATCCAGCATGGGTGATGTGCACTTGCATGGCGTTTTTAATACCCTTGTAATATTTGCTTTACGTTTACGTCACAGTAGTGGTGCAAGAATAAAGTGTGAGGGAGTTAACAAATTTAAAGGCTTAGATCACTATGGTTCCATGAGCGCTAGCCATTAAGTGAAGACTATGACGAAAGGAACAGAGTACATCGCTCACAGAGCTGATGACACAGGGTTTATCAACTACCCGCAAGAAGAACATGAGATTTGGAGCCAGCTTTATGCCCGTCAAGCGATAAACCTGCCTGGCCGTGCCTGTAAGGAGTATTTGCAAGGGCTAGATGCCTTGGCTATGCCAAAGAATCGTATTCCGCAACTTACTGAAATTGATACTGTATTGCAAGCGACCACCGGCTGGAAAACGGCAGCCGTACCTGCGCTAATTTCCTTCGGCCGTTTCTTTGAACTACTGGCCAATAAAGAGTTTCCAGTGGCGACATTCATTCGCCGTAAGGAAGAGTTTGATTACCTGCAAGAGCCTGATATTTTTCATGAAATCTTTGGTCACTGCCCTTTGCTCACCAACCCTTCATTTGCCAATTTTTCACATATGTATGGCCAATTAGGTTTAAATGCCAGCAAAGAAGAAAGGGTATTTTTAGCGCGTTTATACTGGTTTACGGTTGAGTTTGGCTTGCTACAGCCTAAAGATGGCCCCTTGTGTATCTATGGTGGCGGTATTTTAAGCTCACCTGGTGAAACTTTATATGCAATGGAAAGTGACGTGCCAGAACGTCAGCCCTTTGATTTATTGAAGGTGCTACGAACCCCATATCGCATTGATATTATGCAGCCGATTTATTATGTGATTGAGCACATTGATATGCTTGATGAAATTGCCAAAATGGACATCATGAGTTATGTCACTAAGGCACGTCAGTTAGGTTTATTTGCACCTAAATATCCTCCCAAAGCCAAGGCGAGCTAGTCTCGATTCGATGGATAGTTCGATGTGTTATTTGAGTCGCCATCTAATTTAGTCATGTGATTTAAGTAATTAATAAGTAATAAGTAATGAGTAAAGTGCAACTGAATATCCCTATTAATGTTGCCAACAGGAGTATGTATGACTGCGTTATCGAATATGAAATGTGAAGCGTGCCAAGCCGATGCACCAAAAGTGACCGATGAAGAGTTGGCAGAACTTATTCGTATGATCCCTGATTGGGGCGTGCAAGTGCGTGACGGCGTAATGCAGCTTGAGCGCGTCTACAAGTTTAAAAACTTTAAACTGGCGATGGCATTCACGAATAAGCTGGCGGATTTAGCGGAAGAAGAATTCCACCATCCAGGCATTTTCACAGAATGGGGCAAAGTGACTGTCACTTGGTGGTCGCACTCCATTAAGGGGCTACATAAGAATGACTTCATCATGGCCGCCAAGACAGACCAGTTACTAGGTTAATTATTTAATCAATTTAATCAGCATCTTAATGTGTTTTACGATGCTGATTTTTTCTTCCTGTTACAATTCAACTGTAAACTAGGCTTGCCACTTTCAGTTTAACCTTCTAACGTATACGGGCTCTGCTATTTCCCCTCATCGCTGACGTTTTCGTCAAAGGTAACGATTTGCCTAGCAAGCGTTATTTTTGTTGTAAAGCCTAAGGCGAAAAATAGCTCTGCACGGTTTATCCCCAAAATTCAAATCAAAAAAGGGAATATCAGTCATTATGCGCTTGGAAGTCAGCTGTCAGGATCGTGTTGGTTTAGCCAAAGATATCTTAGTCGTGTTAGAGCGTTATGGTATTAATTTAATTGCCATTGATGCCAGTAACCAAGGATTCCTGTACTTACAATTTGCCGAAATCAGTTTTGAAACCTTGAGTGCCTTGATGCCGCAGATCCGCAAAGTGGAAAGTGTCCACGATGTGCGTACGGTGTCATTTATGCCCTCAGAGCAAGAACATTACGCCCTTAAAACCCTGCTCAAAACCTTACCGGACTCCGTTTTTTCTATCGATGCCAAGGCTCGTATCCGTATCGTTAATGAGTCCGCCTTGCTCAATATCGGTATGGGTGAGCACGAAGTGCTTGAAGAGTCGCTTAATCATTGGGTGCAAGGTTTTAACTTCAGCCGTTGGTTGAGTGAAGCACAAGTATTGCCACAAGCGGCGCGAGTTCAAATCGGCCCGAATGAGTATCTTGCCGAAATGCTGCCGATTTACCTACCCGATGAGGATGAAAAAACCATCTTGGTTGGTGCTGTGGTGTCGCTGAAATCCCCTGCGCGCGTTGGAAAACAGTTTAACGCGCTGCAGAACCAAACCACTGGCTTTGAAAATGTATTAGCCAGCAGTGACAAGATGAAGGAAGTGCTTAAGCAAGCGCGGCGTATGGCCCAGCTCGATGCACCTTTGTTGATCACGGGTGAAACGGGTACTGGCAAAGAATTAATGGCCAGAGCTAGCCATGATGCGGGGATGCGCCGTGAAAAACCTTTTATCGCCATCAACTGCGCCGCTCTACCCGACAGCGCTGCCGAAGAGGAATTATTCGGTTACGTCAGTCAGGGCAAAGTCGTCAAACGAGGTTTTTTTGAAGAAGCTAAGGGGGGCACTGTATTTCTCGATGAAGTGGCAGAAATGTCTAGGGCGGCTCAAGTTAAGCTGCTACGGCTATTGCAAGATGGCACTTTTAGACGCATAGGGGGCGATGAAGAAGTGCGTGCTGATGTACGAATTATTTGCTCGACCCAGAAAAATTTAGCTGAACTATGCCAAACCGGCGAGTTTAGGGAAGATTTGTACTATCGCATCCATGTGCTGAGTTATCACATTCCGTCCTTACGCGAGCGTAAAGTCGATATTATTCCACTGACGGAAATGTTCCTCGAACACTACAGTCAACAGTTGTCTAGCCCTGTTCGGCGGATTTCGGCCCAGTGCCGCGATCATTTGCTCACCTACGCTTGGCCAGGTAACGTACGCCAATTAAAGAACGCGGTATTTAGAGCCGTGTCTATGTGGGATGGCTCGGCCGAGTTGACGGTAGAACAGCTGAAATTGCCGTCATACGCCGAAGGTTTTGGTTACTTTGATAATGAGTTTGAGGGCAATCTGGACGATGCAATGAAGCAGTTTGAAGCGAGTTTGTTGCGTCGATTATATCCGGCCTACCCGAGCACTCGCCAGTTGGCGAAAAAGCTAGGTGTATCACACACAGCTATTGCTAATAAACTGCGTGAATACAAGATAGCCAAGCGCCGTTAGTCAGAGTCTCGTTGGGTTGACACAGTCAATGTAACAGTATCGTTCCACTTAGTTGCCGACTTTTCAGGCATATTGCTTACCGAGATATTGATAAGCGGTAACTAGGTTATAAACGTAATGATTAGTTTACAAAATGTGAAATAATTGACCTAAATGTGATTTTGGTCACGCTATAGGAATCTTGAGCTGCATCGGGTATTTCTACGCGCAACAAATACGTTAAAGCAAGTAACAGAGCATGCCTCGTTGGCGCGAACTGCGTAACATGTATGCCCTTAATGAGTCAAAAAGTTCGATTTAAATCGCCGAATATAAGCTGGGTGACGTCGCGTGTTTTCCAGCACAATAAAATTGTACACCTAGCCGAAGAGCACTGGAGCCAATATGAAACTTGCAAGTTATAACAATGGTCGTCGTGATGGTCAGTTGATGTTAGTCAGCCGCGATCTCACTAAAACGGTTGCCGTTCCTGCCATTGCCCACACTATGCAGCAATTACTCGATGGTTGGGATTTACTGAGACCGCAATTGCAAGAATTGTACGATGCGTTAAATGAAGGCATGTTAGATAACGCGCAATCGTTCGACGAAGCTAAGTGCTTGTCGCCATTACCGCGTGCTTACCAATGGGCCGATGGTAGCGCTTATGTGAATCACGTTGAATTAGTCCGTAAAGCCCGTGGCGCTGAAATGCCAGAAACCTTCTGGACAGATCCGTTGTTTTATCAAGGTGGCTCAGACAGCTTTATTGCCCCTAAAGCGGATATCCCATTGGCGAGTGAAGACTGGGGTATCGATTTCGAATCTGAAATTGCGGTTATTACCGATGATGTGCCTATGGGCGTGAGCACTGACAATGCAGCTAAGCACATTAAATTGTTGATGCTAGTTAACGATGTGTCATTGCGTAACTTGATCCCTGGTGAGTTGGCGAAAGGCTTTGGTTTTTTCCAATCTAAACCATCGAGCAGTTTTTCGCCTGTGGCTGTGACACCGGATGAATTGGGTGTCCGTTGGGAAGATTCGAAAGTGCATTTACCGCTGATCACCTATTTAAATGGTGAATTATTTGGTCGTCCGAATGCAGGCGTTGATATGACCTTCAATTTCAGTCAGTTAGTTTCGCATGTTGCAAAAACCCGTCCATTGGGCGCAGGCGCAATTATTGGCTCTGGTACTATTTCTAACTATGACCGTAGTGCAGGTTCGAGCTGTTTAGCGGAAAAACGTATGTTAGAAGTGATTGCCGAAGGCAAAGCCACTACGCCATTTATGCGTTTTGGTGACACAGTGCGTATCGAAATGCTCGATGATAATGATGTAACCATTTTTGGTTCTATCGATCAAAAAGTGGTTGAATACAAAGCCTAAGGCTTTTCCTTAAAGGGCTACACCGACTCAAACTAACGGGGCTTAATTGCCCCGTTTTTATACTGACTTTTATAAGGACATGAAAATATGAAACTTTACGGTTATTGGCGTTCCAGTGCAGCCTATCGGGTTCGTATTGCCCTTAATCTCAAGGGGATTTCAGCCGAACAGTTTTCAGTGCATCTCGTGCGTGATGGCGGCGAGCAACATAAAGCGGCCTACATTGCACTTAATCCTTTAGAGTTAGTGCCAACCTTAGTGGTGGATGATGAGCTGGATGTGGATGCCTTGTCGCAATCTTTAGCGATTATCGAATATCTTGATGAGATACATCCACAGTCGCCATTATTGCCTGCATCGGCTCTTGAACGTGCCCACGTGCGCGCTATGGCACTTACGGTCGCCTGTGAGATCCATCCATTAAACAACTTGCGGGTATTGCAGTATTTAACGCAAACCTTAGGTGCTGATGACACCGCCAAAAATACTTGGTATCACCATTGGGTCGCAAGTGGTTTTACGGCCTTAGAAACCTTGTTAACACGGCATAGCGGTCGTTATTGCTTTGGGAATGCCGTGACATTAGCCGATCTGTGTTTAGTACCGCAGGTGTATAACGCCCAGCGTTTTAATGTGGATTTAACGCCTTATCCCAATATCATGCGCGTGTGGGCCGAGTGTAATCAGCTTGAAGCCTTCGCCAATGCTGCGCCAGAGCGCCAAGCGGATGCGGTGTAACGAATTGCGCGGATACGGTTTTTACGAATAGAAAGAATGGATGATGAGGCTTGCTTTGCGAGTCTTATCTCAGCGATGGAGTTTAAATGCTTTTCAGTAAAAAATGTCCGTATTGCAAACGTAAACTCGGCGCTAAGGATGTGCCGATTAAGGAAGGACGCTGCTGCCACTGTGATAAGCCGATACTGTACAAATTCAATATAATAAAATGGATGCTACTGTTCGTGCCTATCTATATTGTTAGCGTTAATCTGCTAGACAAAGATGTACATGGTTTTTGGATTTGTGTTGCGGTGATGGCACCTATTTATAGTTTCGTTTCACTACTCTGTCATGAGGTCGTAAAGTGCCCAGAAATCGATGGCGAAGTGGAGTAAGCCTAATGTCTTTCCCGTGTTTTTATCTGATATTGAAGCGGGCGATACTGTTATGAGTGGTGCTACGAATAATGTTATGAATGATGCAATGAGTGAAGCAGCGCTAGAGCATCAATTACTTGAATGGATAGCTCAAGACTGCGAGCGGGTGAGGGCGCTTGAACTCGCGCTTCAATGTGCCAAAGTACACTCAATGCCGCAGTGGTGTCTGGCGGCGGGATTTGTCCGTAATTTAGTCTGGGATCGTTTGCACGAATTTGAGTTGAGTCCACTGAACGATATCGATCTGATCTATTTTTGCCCTTTAGATATTAGCCCTGAGCGGGATCTGGCGATTGAAACCTATCTTCATCAGCTTGCCCCTGAGTTACCTTGGTCGGTTAAGAATCAGGCGCGCATGCATAGTCGCAATCAAGACATGGTTTACACATCTTGTATTGATGCTATGGCCCATTGGCCAGAGTTAGAAACCGCGGTTGGGGTGGGTTTAAAATCTCATGTTGAGACAAATACTCAGGTAGATGCAGAGACTGATCATCATTGCACGCATTACGGTATTGAGCTGGTGGTTCCCTTTGGGCTGAACTCCCTGTTTGCCCTCAAATTGAGCGCCAATCCAAAGCGATCATTACCCGTGTTTCATCACAGAGTCGCGACTAAGGGCTGGCTAACTCGCTATCCTTTGCTTACGTGTTGTTACTCAAGCTAATCTTCTCACTTTCTTATTCGTTCAGTCTAAAACAGACTTAACCGCCTCACACTATCATTCCATGCAATCTAGTTATCTAACATGATAGGTATCATCCTCAAGCCGTTTTTATTTGTCCATTTTCTGTTTTTATCTCATTTAACTCGTCTCAATAATTTGAACTTAATGTTCAAATAACCTCTTAGTTAAGTGCTTTTTATTGTTACTAAAATGTTTATGGTGTTATTGGTCACTACTACTTGCGGTAGTCATTAGTGATGGTTAATACAATACTTAGCTCACAGAAAACAAAGGGGTATTATCAATAAATGTTTGAATTTCGTGATTCAGCTCCCATGTGTAGTACCTATAAGTGAGTATTGCTCACTCACTTTGATTTGGATCAATAAATCAGCCGCATATCTCTGGCAGTGTAGGCGTCAATTGTTAAGGATGTAATACAAAACAAAAACCTATGTTGTACATATGGAGTATGATGATGAATAAAAACACTGTTTCTACACTGGTCGCTGCCACCCTTTTAGCCGCTGGTTTTTCTGCCTCTGTATCGGCTCACCAAGCGGGTGACATTATCGTTCGTGCGGGTGCTGTGGTTGTTGCGCCAAATGAATCAAGTGATGATGTTGCGGGTAACGGCGAGTTCCAAATCAGCAATAACACTCAAGTGGGTTTAAACTTTGGCTACATGCTGACAGATAACTTTGGGGTTGAGTTATTAGCTGCCACACCTTTTAGCCACGATGTTTCTTTGGCTGGCGTAGGTAAGATTGCTGAAACTAAACATTTACCACCCACTTTAGTGGCGCAGTACTACTTTGGTGATGCGCAATCTAAATTACGTCCATACGTGGGTGTCGGTGTTAACTATACTAATTTCTTCGACAATGAGTTCACCAACGATTTAAATGGTGCGTTAACTGACTTGAGCATGAGCACTTCGTGGGGCTTAGCGGCACAAGCAGGTGTTGACTATCAGGTTAACAAAAACTGGTTAGTGAACGCTTCAGTGTGGTACGCGCAAATTAGCAGTGACGTGAAGTTTAAATTAGCGGGCGACACTGTAGTTATCGACACTGATATAAACCCATGGGTTTATATGGTCAGCGTGGGTTACACTTTCTAATCCACTGATTAGATAAGCGTAAAAAAGGAGCCTTAGGCTCCTTTTTCGTTTCTGCACTTTTTATCGCGCTATGTTCTGTTCCACTTAGGCTAAGCTGATTTAGCGCTTTGACTTTTTAGCTTTCCAGTGGCGAGTGTTATAGATAAATTCGGGTAATAACACAGTAAGCCAAGCGACGAGGCGCCAGCGTTTGGTCACATAGACGCGGCGTTTGCCTTGTTTCATCGCCTTGATGATTTGCGCTGCGACTTGTGGCAATGGTGCAAGCCACATCGCACTTTGCTGCATAGCGGCTTTATCGAGCAAACCAAGTTGGATATCGGTAATCATAATCGGTAGCTTAAGGCGCTGAGCATGCATACTTAAGCCCTCAAGGTAATTCTGCCCAAAGGCTTTTGAGGCGTGATAGGCCACACTCGGCCCGCCGCGTAGGCCTGCAATCGAGTTGATTGCCGCCAGTTGTCCATAACCTTGCTCGCGAAATAGTCTAAATGCCGTATTGCAGATGGCAGCAAAACCTCGCACATTGACATCGATAATGTCTTGCTCCGGTAGCCAAGGCAACTCGGGGTCATAGCTATTGAGACCTGTATTGACTAAGACTAAGTGTGCGCCGCCAAGACTTTGCCAGACTGATTCAAGTTGGTTGATGATGGCTTGAGGTTGTTCAATTTGAAGTGCAAAAACTTGTACTTTTGTTGGCAAGGATAAGGCAAAATCGCGCAGTGATTCTGGATCTTGGGCGAATAAGACTAATTCAACCTGTTGATCTGCCAATTGCTTTGCAAGTTCACGACTTAATTGTGAGCTCGCTCCCACAATGATTGCAGTTGCTTGGGTCATAGATTTTTCGGCAACGAAATGGTGGCTTATGATAGAAAGTTATGTTCACCAAGACAAGATTTATAGCTTGGGCGCATGGACATCTAGAAGTCTTTATGTATGATTAGGAGAAACAAAATGAACAAATGGTTGCGTTTAAGCGCGTTGAGATTAACAGCCTTAGCATTAATGGCCGTAATGGGGGTGTTATCGGGTTGTGCAACACCGAATGCTATCGTTGAGATAAAAGGCGAGACCTTATATCGCGAACGGATAGCCTTACCTGCCGATGCTAAGGTCATAGTGCAACTGCTTGATGTCTCAAAAATGGATGTGCCAGCCATTGTGATGGCGGAGCGCGTGCAACAAGGTGCTGCGACACCCGCGCCATTCAGTTTTGCGATTGGTAGCGATCAGTTCCAACCCGGTCACACTTATGCCATAGGTGCCCGGATTATGTTGGGTGATAAGTTATTGTTTATTAATACTCAAGCCTATCACATTGATCTCAATTCCACTGAGCCAATGACGATACTGCTAGAGAAAGTCGGTGGCTAGTTAGCCCGCTCAAAAGTGAGCTGACATACGCGCCGAATCCGTTAGTATTTACGAACAGAAGAGGCGCGGTATGCCGGTTAGAATTCCAGATCATCTGCCCGCAGCAGGGGTGTTAGAGTCAGAAAATATTTTCGTTATGTCCGAGACGCGGGCGGCGAATCAAGATATCAGGCCGATGAAGGTGCTGATTTTGAACTTGATGCCGAACAAAATCGAGACTGAAACCCAGTTATTGCGCTTACTGGGTAACACGCCTTTACAAGTCGATGTGGATTTACTGCGCATTCACGACAAAGAATCCAAGCATACTTCCATCGACCACATGAATACTTTTTACCGTGACTTTGAAGCCGTGCGCCATAAAAATTACGACGGTCTTATCATCACAGGCGCGCCGCTTGGGCAAATCGATTTCGAAGATGTGGTTTATTGGGATCATATCCGTGAAATCATCGACTGGTCCCAAGAGCATGTCACCTCAGTGTTGTTTTTATGCTGGGCAGCCCATGCGGGCTTGTATCATCTCTATGGTTTAAATCGAAAAATATTGCAACAGAAGCGTTCTGGCGTATTTGTACATAGGCGCACTTGTCAGCATTTCCCACTGCTACGTGGTTTTGATGATGAGTTCTTTGCACCCCATTCGCGTTTTGCCGAGATGGATGTGGAAGACATTAGACAACACCCGCAGTTGCAAGTGTTAGCCGAATCTGATGAGGCTGGGGCCTATTTGGTGTTAAGTCGCAATAACCGTAACTTGTTTGTAATGGGTCACCCTGAATATCAAAAATCGACTTTAAACGATGAATACCATAGGGATTTAGCCCAAGGCTTAACGCCAAATGTGCCACAAAACTATTATCGAAATAATAATCCAGAAGCCGAAGCCATTGCCCGCTGGCACAGCCACGGTAGTTTGTTGGTCAGTAATTGGCTCAATTATTACGTTTACCAGTTAACGCCTTATGACTTAAGTGATATGACGGCGATGACACCGTGGGAATCGCGCTAAGGTTTTGTTTAGCCTTTATGGTGATGTGGTCACATGGATGTGACCTAAGCTGATACCCAAAAGCCCTTAATTTATCTCTCCCTTAGATGCTGTTGTCCACGCTTGACTGTGCTTAATCCCTGCCTCGCTGTAAATCCTTACTGACAATTTTCACCCGATAAAATCGACACATTAGACCAAGGAATACTTGCTTTACGTTCGCGTAAACGTCAGAGTGGTTTTATTGTCGATTTTATTAAACGTCCCGAGGCTAGCACTAGGCCTTGTGGTCAATTTGGGTTGGAGCCTGCATGAGTACTGAAGCGTTAAATCAAGATATTGTTATTGTTGCCGCTAAACGCACCCCTATGGGTGGTTTTCAAGGCAGTTTGTCATCTGTTGTATCACCGACTTTAGCCGCGACAGCCATTAAGGGCTTGTTGGCGGAGACTCAATTAGCGGGTGAGCATGTTGATGAAGTCTTGATGGGCTGCGTATTACCCGCTGGTTTAGGTCAAGCGCCTGCGCGTCAGGCAACTTTGGGTGCGGGATTACCCTTATCCGTTGGTGCGACCACAGTGAACAAAGTCTGTGGCTCAGGCATGAAGACGGTAATGTTAGCCCACGATTTGATTAAAGCGGGCAGTGCAAAAGTGGTGATCGCTGGCGGTATGGAAAGTATGAGCCAAGCACCGTATCTTTTGGATAAAGCTCGCGGCGGCATGCGCATGGGCCACGGCAAAGTGCTCGATCATATGTTTTTAGATGGTCTTGAGGATGCTTATACTGGCGGCGCCATGGGAACGTTTGCCCAGAAAACCGCCGATGAATTTGGTATCACCCGCGAGCAGATGGACGCCTTTGCGCTAAGTTCGCTCGAAAAAGCCAATGCCGCGATTAACTCGGGCGCCTTTAAGGCCGAAATCACGCCTGTCACAGTCAGTGATCGTCGCGGTGATGTTACTGTCGACACCGACGAGCAACCCGGTAATGCCCGCCCTGAAAAAATTCCTACGCTGCGACCAGCCTTTACCAAAGATGGCACTATCACAGCGGCTAACTCTAGCTCTATTTCCGATGGCGCAGCGGCATTGATGCTGACCTCTCGCGGCGAAGCTGAGCGTTTAGGCTTAACTGTATTAGCCACCATCAAAGGCCACACGACCCACGCCCAAGAACCTTCACTCTTTACCACTGCACCTGTCGGCGCTATGGCGAAATTGCTGGCCAATGTGGGTTGGTCAACGGATGAAGTCGATTTATTCGAAATCAATGAAGCCTTCGCCATGGTGACTATGCTTGCCGTGTCTGAACTGGGTTTAGATGTGGCTAAGGTTAACGTCAATGGCGGCGCTTGCGCTTTAGGTCATCCTATTGGCTGCTCGGGTTCACGTTTGCTAGTGACTCTAATTCATGCTTTAAAAGCCCGCGGCCTTAAGCGTGGTGTTGCCTCGCTGTGTATCGGCGGCGGTGAAGCGACAGCGATGGCGATTGAGGTTTAATTGCAAAAGTTTTAGTCAAATCAGGTTTTAGTTAAATCAACAAGACGGGGCTGGCAAGGGCAATCACTTCCCTTGAGGATAATCATAATATCGCACCGCCAGCCCATCACTCTACAAGGAAAGGATTGCAACATGACCACACAAGTAAAGCATTACATTGACGGTGAGTTTATCCAAGGTACGGGCACATCACAGATTATTGTCACCAATCCCGCGAATAACTCGCCGATTGCTGTGATTAATGCTGCCACTAGCGAAGAAGTTCACGCCGCGATTGCCAGCGCCAAAGCGGCCTTTAAAACCTGGAAAGAAGTGCCAGTGTCTGAACGTGCGCGCGTCATGTTGCGTTATCAACATTTGCTAAAAGAACATCACGACGAACTGGCGACCATTCTTGCAAAGGAAACTGGTAAAACCTTCGAAGATGCCAAGGGCGATGTATGGCGCGGTATCGAAGTGGCTGAACATGCTTGTAACGTGGCGTCATTATTGATGGGTGAAACTGTCGAGAACGTCGCGCGTTCAATTGATACTTACAGCTACACTCAACCGCTCGGTGTGTGTGCCGGTATTACGCCATTTAACTTCCCTGCGATGATCCCGTTATGGATGTTCCCATTGGCGATTGCCTGCGGTAACACTTTCATTTTAAAGCCTTCAGAACAAGATCCTATGACGCCGCAGCGTCTGGTTGAGCTGTTTGTTGAGGCAGGCGCACCTAAAGGCGTATTGCAATTAGTGCACGGTGATAAAACAGCCGTAGATATCCTGCTGGCAGACCCTGCGATTAAAGCCATTTCCTTTGTCGGTTCTGTGGCTGTGGGTCAATATATTTATAAAACAGGTACCGATAACTTAAAACGCGTGCAAGCCTTTGCGGGCGCGAAAAACCACTGCGTGATTATGCCTGATGCAAACAAACAGCAAGTGATCAACAACTTAGTCGGCGCTTCTGTTGGCGCGGCGGGTCAGCGTTGTATGGCGATTTCGGTTGCCGTGTTTGTTGGTGCCGCTAAAGAGTGGATCCCAGAATTAAAAGAAGCGTTAGCCAAAGTTCGCCCAGGTTTATGGGACGATAAAGAAGCGGGTTATGGTCCAGTTATCAGCCCAGCCGCTAAGGCGCGGGTGCTTAAACTTATCGCCCAAGGTAAAGCCGAAGGCGCCGAGTGTTTACTCGATGGCAGCGATTTTACCGTGGAAGGTTATGAATCCGGTAATTGGATTGGCCCAACCATGTTCGATAAAGTCACCACTGAGATGAGCATTTACAAGGAAGAAATCTTTGGCCCTGTACTGTGTTGTATGGAATCAGACTCCTTAGAAGCCGCCATCGAATTAGTTAACGCCAGCCCTTATGGCAACGGCACTTCTATCTTTACCGCTAGCGGTGCAGCTGCCCGTAAATATCAACATGAAATCGAAGTCGGCCAAGTGGGGATTAACGTGCCGATTCCTGTGCCATTACCTTTCTTCTCATTTACGGGTTGGAAGGGCAGTTTTTACGGCGATCAACATGCTTATGGCAAGCAAGCGGTGCGTTTCTATACCGAGACCAAGACCATCACTTCCCGCTGGTTTGAGTCCGATATCGCCGTAGCTTCAACGCCAAATATGAGCATTAACTTACGCTAAGCTCGGTTATAAACCACGGCGTCTTTATGGCGCCCAATTTATTCAATAAAAAAGTGACCATAGAGTCATAGGAGAGCCCAATGGATTTTAATTTCAACGATGACCAACGCCAGTTTGCCGATCTTGCGCGCCAGTTTGCCGCGGAAGAATTAACCCCGTTCGCTGCCAAGTGGGATGAAGAACATCATTTCCCCAAAGACGTGATCCAAAAAGCCGGTGAGCTGGGTTTTTGCTCTCTGTATTCGCCAGAATCCGAAGGTGGCATGGGTTTATCGCGCCTCGATGCCTCGATTATTTTTGAAGAACTTGCCAAGGGCTGCACCGCGACCACGGCCATGCTGACCATTCATAATATGGCGACTTGGATGGTGACGACTTGGGGCACTGAAACGCTGCGTCAGACTTGGTCTGAGCCGTTAACCACTGGGCAGATGTTAGCGTCATATTGTTTAACTGAGCCGGGTGCGGGTTCTGACGCCGCATCTTTGCAAACCAAAGCGGTGCGCGACGGCGATGAATATGTGATTTCAGGCTCGAAAATGTTTATCTCAGGTGCGGGCGCAACTGAGCTTTTAGTCGTGATGTGCCGTACTGGCCAAGCTGGCCCTAAGGGGATTTCGGCCATTGCCATTCCGGCGGATGCCGCTGGCGTTATTTATGGTAAAGCTGAAGATAAAATGGGCTGGAATGCCCAGCCGACCCGTCAAATCACCTTTGAAAACGTGCGTGTACCAGTGGCAAACTTGCTCGGTGAAGAAGGCCAAGGTTTTGCGTTCGCGATGAAAGGCTTAGACGGTGGTCGCATCAATATAGCCACCTGTTCTGTGGGGACGGCGCAGTCGGCTTTAGAGCGCGCAACTCAGTATATGAATGAGCGTCAGCAATTTGGTAAACCGTTAGCGGCTTTCCAAGCGCTGCAATTTAAGCTTGCCGATATGGCGACAGAATTAGTCGCAGCCCGCCAAATGGTGCGTCTTGCGGCATTTAAACTCGATAGTGGCGATCCTGAAGCCACGGCTTATTGCGCTATGGCGAAACGCTTTGCCACTGATGTGGGTTTTCAAGTCTGCGATGCGGCGCTGCAAATTCATGGTGGATATGGTTATATAAGGGAGTACCCGCTGGAACGTCATTTCCGTGATGTGCGTGTGCATCAGATTTTAGAAGGCACTAACGAAATTATGCGCTTAATTATCGCCCGTCGTTTACTCGATGAAAATGCAGGACAAATCCTGTAATTCAACTCGCAATATGCATGACTTACAGGTCGGCGATAACTGAAAAGGAGTCTATAAAGATGGAATATTTAGTTGAACGTATCGAAGGCCACACGGCGATTCTGACCATGAACAATCCGCCAGCCAACACTTGGACCGCCGAGAGTTTGCAGGCGCTTAAAGCCAAAGTGCTTGAGCTGAATGCCAATAAAGAGATTTATGCCTTAGTGTTAACGGGCCAAGGGCAAAAGTTCTTCTCCGCTGGCGCCGATTTAAAACTGTTTAGCGATGGTGACAAAGGTAATGCGGCAACGATGGCCAAGCATTTTGGTGAAGCCTTTGAAACCTTAAGCCAATTCCGCGGTGTGTCGATTGCCGCGATTAACGGCTATGCCATGGGCGGCGGCTTAGAAGTCGCGTTGGCCTGCGATATTCGTATCGCCGAAATTCAAGCTGTAATGGCATTACCCGAAGCGACGGTCGGTTTATTACCCTGTGCGGGTGGCACTCAAAATCTGACCGCACTCGTCGGTGAAGGTTGGGCTAAGCGGATGATTTTATGCGGCGAGCGTATCGATGCGACTCAGGCATTGAATCTACGTTTAGTGGAAGAAGTGGTCGATACTGGCGAAGCGCTTAATGCGGCAATTGCCTTAGCCGTCAAAGTGGCGAATCAAAGCCCAAGCAGCGTGACTGCGTGTAAGACGCTTATTCAAGCGGGGCGCACTATGGCGCGTAGCCAAGCGCTACCGATTGAGCGTGAGTTATTTGTCGGATTATTTGATACTGAAGATCAGGCCGAAGGCGTGAATGCGTTTTTAGGGAAACGTAAAGCTGAGTGGAGAAACCGCTAATGACGAATGTAGTAGATAATGACGTGGTCGAGCATGTCGCAAATCAGGTCACGACCACACAAAATGTGGTTTTTCAAACCTTAGCCACGGCTTCTGGCAAATTGGTTGGTGTGGTCACACTCAATGTGGAAAAAGCCCTCAATGCCTTAGATTTAGGCATGGTGCGAGCTATGACGGCGCAGCTTAATCTGTGGAAGAAAGATCCCCTTATCGCTTGCATCGTATTAGATGGCAGCGGTGAGAAGGCATTTTGTGCCGGGGGTGATGTGCGCGCTTTATACCATGCTTCCATTGCCGCTAATGGGCAAGTGACTGAGGAAGCAAAGGTTTTCTTCGAAGAGGAATATCGCCTCGATTATCTACTGCATACCTTTGGCAAACCTGTGTTGGTGTGGGGTGATGGCATAGTCATGGGCGGCGGCCTCGGTTTGATGGCGGGCGCAAGTCACAGAGTCGTTACCGAAACCTCGCGTATCGCTATGCCTGAGGTGACTATCGGCCTGTATCCCGATGTGGGCGGCAGTTATTTCCTTAATCGTATGCAGGGCAAGATGGGATTGTTTTTGGGATTGACCGCCTATCAACTCAATGCCGCCGATGCCTGTTATGTGGGCCTTGCGGATCATTACCTGAACCGCGACGACAAAGAGCTGATGTTTGATGCCATGGCAACCTTAGATTGGAGCGATACGCCAGCACTTAATCATCAACGTTTAGATAGCATGATTAACGAGCTGTCTAATCAAGTGGATATTCCGAAGGGCGACAGTGTATTAGCCGAAAGCCAAGACATAATTGACAGGCTTATGGCGGGCAGTTTGCAGGATATTGCAACACGTATGTCAACTCTGGTATCGGAAGAAAAGTGGTTAATGAAAGCGCGGGACACCTTCCTTGCGGGTAGCCCTATCAGCTGGCACTTGGTCTATATCCAAGGGCAGTTAGGGACTAAGCTTAGCTTAGCTCAATGTTTCAAATGGGAATTAACCGCGAGTGTTAACGTGTGTGCCCACGGTGATTTCTGCGAAGGCGTTCGTGCACTCTTGATTGATAAAGACAAGAAACCGCAATGGCGTTTTAAGGATGTTAACTCAGTACCCACAGCGGTACTTGAGCAAATATTGGCTTCCCCATGGGGCGAGGCGCATCCCTTTAACCAACTGAGTTAAGCGTTTAAGGGCCGAGTTGGCTAAGTGCTGTGTTTATTTGCTTAGCCAAGCTCGCTTTACTCTGTGATAAAGTCAGCATAATCAATGGGCTAGAATTATCACAACACTAAAAAGAACAACACAGGAGTGATGGCATGAGTACAGTAGCCTTTATCGGTTTAGGTAATATGGGTGGCCCAATGGCGGCCAATTTATTAAAAGCAGGCATGACAGTTCGCGTCTTTGATTTAGTCCCCGAGGCTATGCAGCAATTGGCCGAAAAAGGCGCCTTAGTATCAAGTACCGCCTGCGGCGCTGCAGCGGGCGCAACTGTGGTGATTACTATGCTGCCTGCGGGCAAGCATGTGAAAAGTTTATATTTAGGCAATGGAACAGACAAAGGTCTGCTTGAAGTGGTTGCGGGTGATACTTTACTGATCGATTGCTCGACCATAGATGCGCAAAGCGCACAATTAGTGGCGGCCGAAGCGGCTAAAAGCGGCATCGAATTTATGGATGCACCAGTTTCTGGCGGCACGGCAGGCGCGGCGGCGGGCACCTTAACTTTTATTTGTGGTGGCTCGGATAACGCTTTTGAACGCGCGCAGCCCGTACTTAAGGCTATGGGTGTGAATATCTTCCACGCAGGCGGTCCAGGTGCGGGGCAAGTCGCGAAAATCTGCAATAACATGCTGTTATCTGTGTTGATGGTCGGTACTTCCGAAGCCCTGCAAATGGGCGTCGATCATGGTCTCGATCCTAAAGTGCTGTCGGACATTATGAAGGTCAGCAGTGGCGGAAACTGGACGCTAGAGAAGTACAATCCCTGCCCAGGCGTGATGGAAACAGTGCCTTCTTCTAAGGGCTATCAGGGTGGCTTTATGGTAGATTTGATGGTCAAAGATCTCGGTCTGTCCCAAGAAGCTGCATTATTGAGCAACTCTAGCACGCCAATGGGCGCTTTAGCTCGCAGCTTGTATGTCAATCATGCAAGACAAGGCAATGGTCGCCGAGATTTTTCCAGTATATTTGAACAATTTGCACCACTTAAAAAATAGACACAGATAACAAGGGATCACCAGATGGATTTAAAAGATAAGGTTGTCGTCATTACTGGCGGCGCGGGTGGCTTAGGCTTAGCAATGGCGCAAAATTTTGCGCAGGCGGGTGCTAAGATAGCGCTTATCGATGTGGACCAAGAAAAACTCGAGCGAGCCTGCGCTGAGCTTGGATCGGACACTGAAGTCCAAGGTTATGCCTTAGACATTACCGACGAAGAAGACGTCGTCGCGGGTTTTGCCTATATTCTCGAAGATTTTGGTCAAGTGAACGTGTTAGTGAACAACGCCGGTATTCTGCGTGATGGCATGTTAGTCAAAGCCAAAGACGGCAAAGTCACTGATCGTATGTCTTACGAGCAATTCCAATCGGTGATCAATGTGAACCTAACCGGCAGTTTCCTTTGTGGCCGTGAGGCCGCAGCGGCCATGATTGAATCGGGTCAAGCGGGGGTGATTGTTAACATCTCTAGCCTTGCTAAGGCGGGTAATATGGGCCAATCAAATTACGCGGCCTCAAAAGCGGGTGTTGCGGCTATGTCTGTTGGCTGGGCGAAGGAGTTAGCGCGCTACAATATCCGTAGTGCAGCGGTCGCACCTGGCGTGATTGCGACCGAGATGACGGCAGCAATGAAGCCAGAAGCGTTGGAGCGTTTAGAGAAACTCGTGCCTGTTGGCCGCTTAGGTCATGCCGACGAGATAGCTTCTACCGTACGTTTTATTATTGAAAACGATTATGTTAACGGTCGTGTGTTTGAAATCGATGGTGGTATCCGTCTTTAGAGCGATATCTTATTGATTTGCATAAAAACCGAGCTTAGGCTCGGTTTTTTTATAGGGTAAATAAAGATAATGGTTCTTATGCTCTAGCTTTCGGATTTATTTAGATTTCACTGTTGGAGTTGACATTTAGTTGTTAACCTTCAACAATCGCTCTCCCGTTTTTTTACATAACTTTACAAACATGTTGATCACATGTAATGGAGCTTGAAATCCGGATGTCTTGGCAGGAAAAAGCCCACTGGCTTGAGAAAATCACTAAGCGCATGATGTTGATCGTGGGTATCTTAGGGTTGGTTGTGATTTATTGCGGTTTCTTTTTTCTGCTCTTTAGTGGCCGCTCTGTGGCCGTGATCCCATGGTTTTTTCTTATCTCACCTTGGGTGTGTATTTATTTTGGTTTAACGCAAGTACAACAAGTGCAAGTGGTAAATTGGTTCTTAAAAAAATTTAAAAAATAACTAATTTACACATAACTCATTTCTGCAAGTTCATATTTTGTTTCGGTTTGTGCAGTTGGCAAACATTGGGGAGAAACAATGAAGCTACATGGATATTTATGGATGCTGGGGGGCTTATTTTGTTTAGGTGCTTGCGAGCGCTCGAACAAAGAGACGCCGCATCTTAGTGATAATGGCGCGCGCATAGTTGCGCCCTATGGTAGTTGGCAGTCTCCGCTATCGGCGACTGAAGTTTTTGAGCAGGCCGATAATGTGGCTGAGTTGCAAAGCGTTGATGGTGCTATTTATTTCTCTGAATCTGATGGTGAAAAACAAGGCCAAGTCGGCATTAAACGCCTCGACCAACGGGGAAAAATTACCGACATAGTGCCGCCTGCGTTTAATGTTAAATCCGCCGTTCATGAATACGGTGGTGCCGCCTTTTTGGGGATTGGTCAGAGTCTGTTTGCCACTAAGGCACAGGACCAACTGTTTTATCGTTTTGCCCCTAATCAACCCCCTTTGCCTTTAACGCCAAATGGTACTCGTCATGCAGATTGTATTGCTTACCCCAAAGGGTCGAGGATTATCTGTGTGCGCGAAGATCATCGTCAAGCGGGTGAGCCTAAGGCGAGTCTTGTTACCATTAATCTTAATTTTGCTGGTGAAGGCGATACCTTTGTTTCGGGCCATGACTTTATTTCTTCGCCAGCCATCTCGCCCGATAACAGCCAACTGGCGTGGATCACTTGGGAACATCCCTATATGCCATGGGATAATAGCGTGCTCTGGCTTGGGGATCTGGACCGTAAAGGGCAATTACACAATATTCGTAAGGTAAACACGCCCGCAGACTCTTCTGTGTCGCAGCCATTATTTAGTCCTGATGGACAATTGTATGTCGTATCGGATATCAGTAACTGGTGGAATATCTATCGAGTCACGGCACAAAATACCTTAGACCCAGTGCTAAAGAAAAAGGCCGAGTTTGCGGTGGCTGATTGGTATTTAGGTAATCATAACTATGCCTTTGAATCCGAAAAAACGATTATTGCCAGTTATATGCTTGGTAGTCAGGCCGTTTTAATTCGACTGCATCTAGCTTCAGGCCTGACCGAATCTTTGGCTGTCGACTTTGGTGAAATCACCCAAGTGATCCGAGGGGAAGATACTGTTTATTTTGTCGGCGCTAAGGCGACGCCAGAGAAGGGCATTTATAAAGTGATCGGTCGTGGTACTGAGTTGGTGTATACCCCTAACTTACCAAAACTTAATCCCAACTATATCTCCCGTGCTAAAAATATTACTTTTAAAACAGGTGCTAACCAGCAAGCTTACGGTTATTTTTATGGTCCGGTTAACCCCAACTATACTGCGCCTAATGATACCCGTCCGCCCTTGATTGTAATGTTACACGGCGGTCCTACGGCGCGGGCGAGTCTGGCTTATCGCAGTGACATTCAATTTTGGACCAGCCGAGGTTTTGCGGTTCTCGATGTTAATTTCCGTGGCAGCAGTGGTTTTGGCCGTGCTTACCGTCAAAGTATCTACGGAAAATGGGGCCAAGTTGATGTGGAAGATGCGGTCAATGCGGCCCGTTATTTAGTCGATAAGGGTTGGGTTGATGGACAAAAGCTGGCGATTCGAGGTGTTAGCGCTGGTGGGTTAACTGTGATGTCGTCCTTGGCATTTTATGATGTATTTCAAGCGGGGGTGAGCTATGCGGGGATCAGTGACTTTGAACAGCTCGCCAAGAGTACCCATAAATTCGAGACTGGCTACTTAGATCTGCTCATCGGCCCCTATGGTGAAAATCAAGCCCGCTATAGGGAGCTGTCGCCCCTGCATCACCTTGAAGGATTGAATGAGCCTTTATTAATTTTTCAAGGATTACGTGACCAAATCGTGCCACCACAGCAGTCGCAGCAGATTTATGAGGCGTTGAAAGTGAGAGGCGTACCCACGGCTTATATCGCCTATCAGGATGAACCCCACGGCGGTTGGAAACCTGAGCACAAGGCCGCAGGATTAGAAACTGAGCTGGCATTTTATGGGCAAGTGTTTAACTTTACCCCTGCGGGTAAGCTTGCAACACTGGTACTGGATAACGCCGCGGCGCTAAAGCCAACCATAGTGAGAAGCCAATAACGCAGTATTTACCGTTATTGAACTTGGCCATCATTATTGCGATTGGCTTTTACTGCAACACTCAGAGCCAGCATTTTGCTGGCTCTTGTGATTTTCATGGCTGCCATGAGTCTCGTGACTTAGGCTGTCGATAATGGCACAGTGGGGCTGATCGCCGCCTTGGCATTGGGTCACCATGTGCTGCAATTGCGACCTAAGCTGCTGTAACTTATTGATTTGTTGCTCGACATAGGCAAGGTGCGTTTGGGTAAGCTGCTTAACGTCCTCGGCATTACGGCTTTCATTGCCCTTAAGACCAAGCAAGGATTTGCAATCCTCTAGGCTAAAACCTAAGTCGCGACATTGATGCACAAACTTAAGTGCTTCAATATCTTGATGGCGATAAACTCGATAACCCGCCTCATTGCGCTCGCCGCACACTAAACCAATATCATGGTAATAACGGATACTCTTAACACTTAAGCCCGTTTGTTTCGCCACTTCCCCTATCTTCATTTTGACCTCTATTTTTCCAACTGAATGGTATCACCCATTTCGCCTAACAATTAATTGTCGATGTGATCACATTGAGCAAATTCATCCTTGACTCTCCAGTGATGGGAGACTTTATCTTAGACCTATAGTGTGAAACATCAAGTGAGGGATCTCCCATGTCTATGACCAGACTCTATGTCGCCAATATGAATTGCGCTGGCTGCGTCGCAAAAATTGAAAAGGCGTTTGCTGCCCAAGATGGCGTTGAAGCGCGTGTGAATCTCGCCGATAAGCAAGTGACGGTAGAAGGCAAGATGAGCGCTGATACCGCCTTGGCTGTGATGGCAAATGCGGGTTATCCGGCGCAGGTCGTTATTGATGCTAAAGTCGCCGCCGAAGAAAAACGCCTTGAAGATGCCGCCGAGTATCGACTGCGGATGCGCCAAGCTATAGCTGCGCTCGTTGTGGGTGTTCCCATGATGCTGTGGGGATTACTGGGCGGTGAAATGATGATCAACAGCCCAAACCTGCAGTTAGGCTGGGGCATCATGGGACTGGTCACTTTGGCTTTACTCATCACCACAGGCAGACATTTCTATCAAGGCATGTGGCGGGCGCTAAAAGCCAAAACCACTAACATGGATACGCTGATTGTGCTGGGCACCAGTACCGCATGGGCCTATTCCATGCTGGTGGTCATTATGCCCAGCGCATTCCCTATGGATACCCGCCATGTGTACTTTGAGGCGAGTGTGATGATTCTAGGTTTGATTAACTTAGGTCATGGACTCGAACTCAAAGCGCGGGGCAAAACCAGCGAAGCGGTGCAGCGACTGCTCGGGTTGCAATCCACTACTGCGATTCGTATTACGGATAAGGGTGATGAAAAGGTTGAGATAAGTCAGTTGAAACTGGGCGATAAGCTGCGTTTGCGCCCCGGTGACCGAGTTGCCCTTGATGGTGAGGTCGAAACAGGACAATCCCTACTTGATGAAGCCATGCTCACAGGTGAGCCTATTCCCGTGCTTAAAAATCGCGGCGACAGTGTGAGTGCGGGCACAGTCAACGGCAATGGCAGCCTAGTTTACCGAGTGACGGCGGGACAACAAGATACTAAGCTCGCCAAAATCATTGCATTGGTGCAACAGGCACAAACGTCAAAATTACCCATAGGTCGATTGGCCGATAAGATCTCCGCGGTATTTGTCCCTACTGTGGTGGCGATAGCACTACTGGCGGCGGCTATTTGGTATTTTGCAGGTCCAGCGCCCGCCTTAAGCCATGCGTTAGTGGTGCTGACGAGTGTGCTCATCATAGCTTGTCCCTGTGCGTTGGGGCTGGCTACGCCTATGTCTATCATGGTGGCTGTGGGCCGCGCCGCCCAAATGGGCGTGTTAGTCAAAAATGGCGAAGCGTTGCAAACCGCCAGTAAAGTTGATTGTGTGGTGCTGGATAAAACCGGCACTGTCACCTTAGGTAAGCCGCAAGTCACTGACTTTGTATTAGTACAAACACTGAGTGATGCCGACAAAGAAACCTTGCTGGGCGAAATTGCAAGCCTTGAGCAGCACTCTGAGCATCCGTTAGCGGGGGCGATTGTCAGTTATGCCAAGGAATCACTGACTCAATTGCCCGATACACAGGCGTTTACGAACCATCAAGGTAAGGGGATTGAGGGCAAGGTCGATGGCGTATCGCTGGCGATAGGTAATCTCGCCTTGATGACGGCATTGAATATTGTCAATTCCGATGGCAGTGCCTTAGATCCTAACGCGACATTAAGTTTTGCGAACCAAGGTAAAACCCCAATTTATATCGCTAAAGCGGGCAAGTTAGTGGCCACTATCGCACTTGCCGATCCGATTAAACCCGATGCCAAAGAAGCCATTGCGGCCATGCTGCAAAGGGGCATTCGCGTGGTGCTGTTAACGGGGGATAACCCACAAACGGCGCAGGCGGTGGCCGACCAAGTGGGTATCACCGAAGTGATTGCTGGTGTATTGCCCGAGCAAAAACAACAGTATGTGCTGGATTTACAAAAGCAAGGGCATGTGGTGGCTATGGTAGGGGATGGTATTAATGATGCGCCAGCTCTGATGAGTGCCGATGTGGGGATCGCGATGGGATCGGGCACTGAGGTGGCGATTGAAAGTGCGGATATCACCTTACTGTCGCAGCAATTGATAGTGATTGCTAACTTATTGGCATTGTCGCGGGCGACGATTACCAATATTAAGCAGAATCTGTTCGGCGCCTTTGTGTATAACAGTTTGGGTATTCCGGTTGCGGCGGGCGTGCTTTATCCACTTACTGGCATGTTATTAAGCCCTGTGATTGCGGGTGCGGCCATGGCTTTGTCTTCACTTACTGTCGTCACGAACGCCAACCGCTTAAGACGGCAGAAGTTATAAGTTGTCGATACCTAAGCTAACTTAAAATGTTGAAACGGGTATCTTGAGCTAACTCTGGGCTATGTCCACATTAACACTTACCACATAAGTCCTTAGCAGATAGTCCCTAAACAGATACTCCTTTAGCATCGCCAAGCTTTGCGATGCTAAGGGTCATCCGATTGTCATTCTGCTCGAATACATTGAAAGCTAAGCCAATAAGGTAAAATTAATTACGCTTCTCATACAGGCATAGTGCGGCGATCTCGGCATTCCCTCTGGCTTTCTAGCCGCCTTTTTAGTTGATAATTTAGCCCAAACTGCTATAGTGCCACGTTTATTTTTACCCCTTCGGCATAGCGTTATTTGGTTTATGCTTATTTAAAGCGGCGCCAACGGGCTCGGCCAACATTACTCGATTTGGAAGTTCATTTTGATCACAACAGCAAATATCACCATGCAGTTCGGCGCTAAGCCACTGTTTGAAAACATCTCAGTTAAATTTGGCGGTGGTAACCGTTACGGTCTTATCGGCGCGAATGGCTGTGGTAAATCGACCTTCATGAAGATCCTGTGTGGTGATCTAGACCCTAGCAGCGGTAACGTCTCGTTAGATGTGAATGAGCGTCTGGGTAAATTAAGCCAGAACCAGTTCGGTTATGAAGAATTCAACCTGATCGATACCGTGATCATGGGCCACCGCGAACTGTGGAAGGTAAAGCAAGAACGTGACCGTATTTATTCTTTACCCGAAATGAGTGAAGAAGATGGCATTACCGTCGCCAACCTAGAGATGGATTTTGCTGAGATGGACGGTTATACCGCCGAATCCCGTGCAGGCGAATTACTGTTAGGTGTAGGTATCGGTATTGAAAGCCATTTTGGTTTGATGTCTGAAATCGCTCCGGGTTTAAAACTGCGTGTATTGTTAGCACAAGCCCTGTTCTCTGATCCAGACGTGCTGCTGCTTGACGAACCTACCAACAACTTGGACATCGACACTATCCGTTGGTTACAAGACATGTTGAACCAACGTAGCAGTACTATGGTTATCATTTCGCACGATAGATATTTTTTAAACTCAGTCTGTACTCATATGGCTGACTTAGACTACGGCGAACTGCGCGTTTACCCAGGTAACTACGACGAATACATGCAAGCAGCGACTCAAGCTCGCGAGCGTTTATTGTCTGATAATGCGAAGAAAAAAGCCCAGATCTCTGAACTGCAAACCTTCGTAGCACGCTTCTCGGCTAACGCTTCTAAGGCGAAACAAGCCACCTCTCGTGCTCGTCAAATCGACAAGATTAAGTTAGATGAAGTAAAAGCCTCTAGCCGTGTGAACCCCTTCATTCGTTTCGAGCAAGAGAAGAAATTATTCCGTAATGCCTTAGTGATTGAAAACCTAACGAAAGGCTACGACACTCCGTTATTCAAAGACTTAAACTTAATTGTTGAAGTGGGCGAGCGCATTGCGGTATTGGGTGAAAACGGCGTCGGTAAAACAACCCTGTTACGTACCCTGATCCATGACATCCCGCAGGATGCAGGTACTATCCAATGGTCTGAAAACGCTAACATTGGTTATTATGCACAGGATCATGAGTCTGATTTCGCTAACGAAATGACCTTGTTCGAGTGGATGAGCCAATGGCGCAAGCCAGAAGATGACGACCAATCGGTACGTGGCATCTTAGGCCGTATGTTATTTGGATCTGACGACATTAAAAAGTCAGTCAAAGTGCTGTCTGGTGGTGAGAAAGGTCGTATGTTATTCGGCAAGCTCATCATGCAAAAAGCCAACATTTTAGTGCTCGACGAACCGACCAACCACATGGATATGGAATCGATTGAATCACTGAACAACGCGCTGGAAATGTACGAAGGGACCTTGATTTTCGTGAGTCATGACCGTGCATTCGTATCGTCTCTGGCAAACCGTATCCTCGAAGTGACTCACACAGGTGTGAATGACTTCAGAGGCACTTACGATGAGTTCCTTGCCAGCAAAGGCATTGAAGTCTAAGGTTATTCGCTCATTTAGCTGCATGTGTAAATACATGCATTTAAATACATGCATTTAAATACAGTGCAGCTAAATGCAGCATCAATAAAAACGCCGCAATGTATTGCGGCGTTTTTGTATCCATTTGCTGTCTTTTTATCTAGCGATTAGCTTTCGCGCACTCGATTTTAGTGCATTGGTGGCACTCGTTAGGGTGCTGACTCTTGCTGCACATAAATCAAATTGTCGGTATCAAAGCCGCGGGCTTTAGACATTTCAACAAACTTTTGCAGTACCTCGGGTGGCACAGTCGGGGTTTTAGCCAATAGCCACAAATAACCCGTGTCTGGTCCCGATATAAAAGCGTATTGATAGTTTTCATGATCTAATTCGAAGACCACATACGATCCATAAAATGGCCCAAAGAAGGAGACTTTCAAATAGCCTTCTGAGTCCCCATTCACAAAATAGGCCTTTCCTTCGGCTTCTTTCCATTCGTTTTTAGCCGCTGAAAATCCACGGTTAATGACCCTAACACCGCCATCCTCTTTCAGGCTGTATTCTGCGCTAACTTGGCTTAAGCCTCTTTCGAATGAATGATCTAATCGTGCAATTTCGTACCATTTACCTAAGTATTTATTTAGCTCAAAATCATTCACGGGTTGAACCAGTTTAGGCATGCCTAAGCAACCGCTGAGCAAAAATATACTAATAACTAACAGTAACTTTCTCAATTTGACCTCCTGATCTTAAGTCTTAGTCGCACGTCTTAAGTGCAATGTTCAATCAATCCTCTATCGAGCTTACACTATTTTCTTCACATTATTTCAGCTACTTGGCAAAGGTTGTTGGTTAGCCGCTCGTAATCAATACTTTGCGCTGACTGATAAAGCCTTGGCTAATGCCGGCCAGAATAATCAAGCCGACACCGCTTAATTGCATGGGACTCAAGGTTTCACCAAATATCCACCATGCTAACGTCACTACGATAACCGGTTCCACATAGGCGAGGGTGCCAAAAGTGACAGCAGGCAATTGGCGTAGGGCTTTTACCGCCAGCAAAATGGCTAAAAATCCGGGGAAGAATCCAATCGCAATTAACCAACCCATTTGCGGCAAACTTGGCGTTAGCGGTGCATTTATCACTAAGGGCAGTAGGCACAAAGCGCCGACACTAAGCTGCACTAAAGTGCTTTGATAGGGCGAACTCAGGCTCGGTTTTCGGTTGATTAACATAAAACCGCAGTAGGTTAATAAGGCGAGTAGGGAATAAAAATAGCCTAATAATTCAGTGTGATTGCTCGCTTGCTGCGGCCCTGTTGGGATCATTAACATAAAGCCCACCAGCGCGACGACCACGCTTGCCATGCTTAAGCGGGTGAGTTTTTCGGCAAAGAAATAATGGGCGAAAATAGCCGACACTACAGGGGCTAAGTAAATAATCATGATCACATTGGCCATTTGGGTGTACTGAATGGCTTCAATGTAAAATGCCATAAAGCCCGCGAGCATAGCACCGTTAACTAAGTTACGCTTACTCGGTCTATGGCGAATCTGATGGCCTTTACCTGTGAGCAGCATATAAGCCAATAGAAATAGGGCACCGAGCAGTAAGCGGTAGAAGGTAATGTGCTCGGCGGGCAGGGCGGCAAAGCGCGCTAATACACCGATTGTGCCCATAAGAATGGCCGCCAATAGGGCAAAAATGATAGCTAAAGCTGAGCTTGGCATAGACAACCTGTAACTGAAGAATTTAAGGGCGACACCGTCTGTGGACGGTGTCGATTTTGCCTTAAAAACTCACCCTAGGCTATGCCGATGTATTAACTTAGATAATGCTTTTACGTGAACGGAAATGGTTAAAGCTATCTTGGCTGTAGGCCGCCTTAATCCGTTTTAACGCGGCGTAATTGTGGTCAAAGTACACATCTGTAGGGATGCCCTTATCTTTGAAACTGATAAAAGCGCCCGAGGTGTTGGGGATGTCATAGTTTCGGCTGGCATCAATCCAATCGAGTGCACGATTGATGCGGGTAAACACTTGGCTATCCTGCAATTGTTGTTTCTCTTGCAGCGCGTTATTCCACCAAGTTTGATATTGAATTGTGTATTGTCTGTCCTTGTAGGGGAAGGCGCTGCGGCTCTTTTGCTCTTCGCCCATAGTGCGATAATAATCGCCCGCAATGGCGCCAAGGGTAACATAGGTAAATAGCCCCAGTTGGCGATTGCCTTCAAGCACATAGCGAGAGGTTAAGCTTTCGAGCAGTGGCTTATAACCGTCCCTCAGGCCCGTTTGATTCACTAAGCGCGAGGTGACTTTATGGGGTGCGGGCTCATCCAAATCGGGTGGCGTCGGTGAGCGGCTTATGCCTTGTAAGTCCGCTTGCAGATGATGAAAAGATTCCCTTTCCCAACTGAGCATTAAGTTTTCACCGTAGGCTTTGGTGAGTCCGCCCATACCCTCAATGCGAATATCATTGGGGATTAGGCCAAATTCATTAAATTGTGTCTGGATAAAGTGGGTTAGGCTGGCGGAATTGCCCTCCCAAAAACCATACATCAAGCAGTTATGCGTAATTGAGTCAGTTTCTATGTCGGGTGTTTTTTGTTGTTCTACGGGTAAATGTTTGGCATTAATCTTGAGATTAGTACCAATCAAACAGCCAGTGCTGTCGGCATTTATGATGCCTTCCCAGCGCTGTAAAATGTCTTTAGTTGGGGTGTGCTCAATGAGTTCATGGGTTTGTTTATCGTAGCAATTCCATTCTAATTCAAACTTGATAAGGCAAGGCGGTAGTGGAAAGGTTTGCACAAAAAAGCGGGTCACAATGCCATAACTTAACCCACCGCCACCCTTGAGCGCCCAGAGTAACTCAGGTTTATTGGCAACAGAGACGACTTGAGTTTCACCAATGCCGAGGACGATTTCTGCCTGTAATAGGGATTCGCAGCACATGCCGTGTTTGCGGGTCCAAGGTCCTGAGCCGCCGCCCATAATAAATCCCGCTATGGCAACACTGCCACAGGTGCTATGGGGGAGCATCACGCCTTGTTTGGCAAGCGCTGTGGTGAGATTGATAAAGCGATTGCCTGGGCCAATGGCCGCAATACCTGTAATGGGATCTAAAGTGAGGCTATCCATCTTCAGCAGATCTAACACTACGGTATTCGTTTCAGTGCTTTCACCTTCGTGATCATTCCCACCCGAGCGCACGCTGATTGGCAAGTTATAATCAATAGCCGCCTTATAGGCGATTTTGACTTCTTCAGTTGACGTGCATTTGATGATCGCCAGTGGCTTTTTTTGTAACCTGCGGTTGAACAGTTGGCAAGCCTGTTGATAGGCAATCATTTGCTTACCTGTGCTGACCGAGAGTTGCTGCTCACTATAATAATGGCCACCGGTAATAATATTATCGGCCGGAATGTGTGCGCGAACTTCATTGATGAAATTAACAAAGTTTTTGGCTTGAGTGATCACTAAGTTTTCACTAATACGCACTTCAGCACTTAATTCTTCTTCGGTCGATTGAATAATCAAACAATCCCGTTCCAGTTCATTTGCGACGGTGACTTTAATATTAGAGCGATAGGCCGTCAGCGATTTAAACACTTCAATATTGAGTGTAATATCCGCTTGATTACTCGCCGTGTAATTCACTAAATAACTAAAATTTGGCCAAGTGTTATAGTTACATTCAATAATGTAGGCTCGGCGTTCGTGGGGCGGAATAATTTTAGGTAATTGTTGATTATAGGTGTTGCTATCCGTAGTGGTTTTTATGAATTGATATTCAGTGTCATTAAATATGACCAGCAGCACTTTTTGTCTTTTAAGTGGGATAAAGTTTTCACCACGAATATTATGTGCATCTTGATGCTGGTAAATGTAAAGGTTATTTTCGCTAATCGATCTTTGTTGCGCAGGATTACGGTAATAGTCAACGATTTCAGTTCGGGTTAATAATCGATTAAGCAAGGTGATGCCAAATATTTCACCATCGAAATGTGTATCGCGATGATTCGGTAAAGACACGTTTTCAATTAAAAACTCATTGTCGGCAACCAGTGACAGGTTATTGAGTTGTGTATGGGTAATTTCACCATCCACATAACAACTGATTTCATGGTATTCATGGCAGATAGACAATAAGTGCCACTGACCATCGTTGAGTCCACCTAAGGTTGATATTGCTTCAACCCGCAGTAAGGTGGTATTAATCACGCATTCAATATGCCCAAGTGAATTAATATCCACCGCGAAATAGGTATCTTCCCTATCAGTTTTATAATGGAAAACACGCCCACCTGCGCTGGTTTTCAACCAACACTGGTAAGTGAATATGGCAAGGGGTGACGTGCTCACGGGTAAGCTTTTTTCAATCACTGCCCGTATATTTCTTGATGCCTCAAGCTTGTCCATATTCATGCGTCCTTTCGTGTGCTTTGCGTGTTTTCCTCAATGCGCTAAAGCGCTACTGAGGTCATTCATCCCGTTGTTAATCAATTGCGGGTAACTAAGCCGCGGGTAACTATGTTTTGGGTCAATCAGTTTTGGGTAAATCAGTTGCGGGCAAACAAGTCGCCAATTAATAGTAATAGGTATTAAAGCGATGTATTGATCCTGTCACGGCCATCGGCTTTGGCGCGATACAATGCGGTATCGGCGGCGCACAGCATGGCGAGTGAGGTACGGAACTGGCCATTGATTTCGCTCGCAATCCCTTGGCTCGCACTCACAGAGACATAATCGCGCAGCCCTTGCTCGGTAAAGCGCAGGTCATTAATCCCTTGCTGCACTTTTTGGGCAATCGTTAGTGCCATTTTGGCATTGTGGCTTGGTAGAATTAGCGCGAATTCTTCGCCGCCGTAACGCGCTGCCAGGCCAACTTCTATCGGCACTATGTCAGCAATCACTTTGGCAATTTTTCGTAGACATTCGTCCCCTTGGATATGGCCGAATTGGTCGTTGAACACTTTGAAGTAATCCACATCGATAATCACCACGCTGATCGGGCGCAACTTACCTGTGCATTCTTCCCAATAGTGATGCAGCATTTCATCAAAATATCGGCGGTTCGCCAGTCCAGTCAGTGAATCCGTGGCGGCCAATTTACGTAGCTTTTGATTCTCCGCTTTGTGCTGCGTTAAATCGTGCATCATCATCACGAATAGAGGTTCATGGCTGGGGATGTAGGAAATGGAGAGCTCGACATCTTTTGCTTTGCCTGAGGCAGTAATGAGGGTGATTTCTTCGGCGCAGTGCTGCACTGGAATACCGCAATTTTTGCCTAATTTAATATCATTGCTCAGCAGATTGTCGTAGCGAGCTTGATGGTGTTCGGTCAAAAAGTTGCGCCAATCTTGTCCCTTCAAACTGGCCTGTGGGCACGTCAGTAAGTCAGCACCTTTGATGTTGCTAAAGTAAATGTAACCTTGGGCATTGACGATAATCACCGGTTCAGTCAGATGCTGAATAAACTGTTGAATCGTTTCAATCGAGGCATGTTCGAAGAAGGTTAACGGCAACGAGGGTTCGACCAAGCCTTGCTGCGCAGTGCACTGTGAACCATTGCCTTCACCCACAAGTGATAATGGATGTTGTGAGCGAGTCTGTGTAGGTGAGCTTGTCATTGTTATCATTCTCCGTGAACCTAATGTCATCTGCGCTAAGCGCTTTTCTGATGATGACTTTATTCTTCGCAAAGAAAAGATACCTTCTGCTTACCTTCCGATTTAATCTATTGTTTATAAAGGTTTTAAATTTACTCTTCTCGCGATAAATTCTTTGATTTAGCAGAACTGAGCGAGGTTTTTGGGCATGGCTAAGTTAAAAGAGTGGCACCCATGAGTGGATTTTTGGCTATTAAGCGGCAAGCGCAAAGGATTTTAGTGTCGAAATTTAACTGCAGATAAAGAGTGGGGAACGGTTCGTTTACCCTAAAGGTTGATTTGGATGCAGAGCTTCGCTACTTGATTTTCCTCTACACCATTTACCACCTTGCTGACGTTTTAAAGCGCACATCGCATCCCAACGACCACTGATGCCACTGTACTGGCGGCGAAAATCTTTAGCAGAGCTGAGCCAAGCATCTGATGCAATCCCTAACTCCTTGAGCAGTTTTGGTCGCTGATTATCGATAAAGCCTTTTTTATCATGGCGAATTGCGCGACCCGTCCAATCGATAAGTTCCAGATAATCGGCAAAATGAAAAGGGATGCCCGTTTGTTGACTAGAGTGTGTCGCCGCATCGAACTTGGCGAGAGATTTGTTTATCGTTTGAGGCTTATTTTTTGCGGATTGGACTGGTGCTTGCGGTGAGATGATGGTGTTATTTACCTGCTTGAGTACACTAATTCTTTCTTGGATCGAGGTGAAATCAGAAGATTGCAAAGAATCTGCAATCCCTGCTCGAATAGGGTTTAAATCCACGTAGATCATACAAGCCAGTAAGGCTTGCTCATCTAGCAAAGCTTGGGATTTGAAACGGCCTTCCCAGAACGCGCCTTTACACTCATCTTCTCGATTTGCTTTACGGGCAATCTCTTCGTTCAGGCAGCGCATAAACCAAGATATGCTGGATAAACGTTCATGCCATTCGGTAATTAACCCATCGAGCAGCATGCGTTCACCGTCAATTAAGGCTTCACCATTCATATACTTAGTTGCGACAGTATGGCCTTTAGTTATTTGACACCACCGGCTGATAACCTCTTTTGGGCTTAAGGTTTTTGCTTCCTCAACATCAATTTTAAGTACTAAATGGTAATGGTTGTTCATCACTGCATAGGCGCAAATGTCGATACAAAAGATGGTGGATAATGCTTTGATTTTATCGACAATCCAGCCACGTCTATGCTCATAACTGCGGCCTGTGAGTTTATCCTCACCGCACAGAAAAGCCCTTCTGACACAGCGATTTATCACATGATAGAAGGGAGTTGTATTAGCATCGATAAGCATTCTTCTGGCCGAGGTCATCATCCGCTCCAAACAGACGCAATCAAGATAATGTAAAGGCTAGTATAAGAGGGGATAAAGCACAAAAAGACATGGCTGTCCCCGCTTTTCTACAATCCAGCCACGTCTATGCTCATAACTGCGGCCTGTGAGTTTATCCTCACCGCACAGAAAAGCCCTTCTGACACAGCGATTTATCACATGATAGAAGGGCGTTGTATTGGCATCGATAAGCATTCTTCTGGCCGAGGTCATCATCCGCTCCAAACAGACGCAATCAAGATAATGTAAAGGCTAGTATAAGAGGGGACAAAGCACAAAAAGACATGGCTGTCCCAGCTTTTCTTTCTGGCCGAGGTCATCATCCGCTCCAAACAGACGCAATCAAGATAATGTAAAGGCGAGTATAAGAGGGGACAAAGCACAAAAAGACATGGCTGTCCCAGCTTTTCTATAGAAGGGCGTTGTATTAGCATCGATAAGCATTCTTCTGGCCGAGGTCATCATCCGCTCCAAACAGACGCAATCAAGATAATGTAAAGGCTAGTATAAGAGGGGATAAAGCACAAAAAGACATGGCTGTCCCCGCTTTTTCCCTCCCCGCTTTTTCCCCGCTTTTGCATTGAGCTCATTTCAGGAGGCGTTTATCTAGAAAATATATGGCTGTCCTGAAAGAATTGTCCTGAAAGAATTGCTGAAAGAATTGCTGAAAGAATTGTGAAAAAAAATTATTGGGTCAATAAAAGAAGGGACAGGGTAAGCTGTCCCCGATTTAATCTTTTAAATTAATTAGGTTTGTTAATAATCTGCGGATCAGGACTTAGTATTAGTAAGGTATTAGTTGTATTACTTAATACAAATTGGAACTTAGTGGTACCTGGAGTTCTATCGAGGTCAACAAGTTGTACTAACATACCATCGCTGCTAATGGTAACGGCATCGACTATTTCATCAAATGGAGTCACAAAGCCTACACCGACAAATTTTAAACCTTTACCTGTTTGGTCATTTAGCAGGTAGGTTACAGTACCAGCTTGAGTGACGGTGATATCACCTTGGCATTGTTGACCGTTGGCATCGGTATAGATAAATACAGGTTCACCATTTTCTAGATTAACATTGACTTTAATAAATTGAGCGGTACCTTGTGGTGTTATCATTTGATTATCCTTTTTTAAGTACAGTTATTGATTGTGTTATTTGTTCGGTTTTATTTTTTCAAGACAGTCTTCAGATTCTAAGTATGGCTTTATTATTTGAGGATTTTTATCTTTCTCTATTAAAGGTTGCAATAGTTTATTTGCTGTGTTGCATAACTCAAAGTTAGCATTTTTATTCCCCATTGCAAAATTAATTTTAGCGATTGTTAAATTAGTTTTTACAAGTCCAATGAGATAATCTTTCTCATCTGGGAATTTATTGGTTAGTTTTATAAAAATAACATTAGACTCTGCTATTTCTTCATGATTTTGGCTAATTTCATGATTACTTATATTTTTATTTGCGATTGCTAAAAGGGCATTGGCGCGTAAATATTCTCTTTTAACTTCACTGGTTGAATTAAATTCAGTGTCCAGAGTGTCTAAAAGAGATTGAGATGTTTCTTTTACTCTAAAGTCATTAACTAAACTGTTTAAGTGAAATATTTTGGTACGGACATGAAATAAGTCTCTTTTCCAAACTTCGTTTTCAGAATCCAAGGCTAGCGATTTCTCTATAATATTTTGTGCTAATAATAGCTTATCGAGCCCAGAAACAAGATCACCTTTATATTCCAGTAGCTCTGCTAATCTGCCTAAAGTGCTCGCTAGTCTATCGCGCATATAAGCGTCATTTTGATTTGGCGAGTTTAATAATTGGTCCTGTGTTTCTTCTTGAAATTTGATTGCCGTATCTATATCGCCAAGTGAGGTTAATGCACTGGCTAACCAAGAACGAGTATCCGCCACATCCGCAATCAACTGACTATCCTCAGGCGCTTTTGCCAAAGCTAGCAATTTAAGCCTTAGCGACTCTTCAAAATCTTGCTGCGCTTTGGCAAATTCCTGCTGTTTCATCGAAACTGAGCCCAAAGTGTTATGGGCATAAGACAGCTCCATCAGCGCATCTTTATCCTCTGGCGCAAGGGCGTACATGGTTTGGCTATAGGCCAAGTATTGCTCGAAAAAAGGGCGCGATGCCGCCCAATCACTCACATCATACTTAAGCTGGCCTAACCAAAACGCATTGGCACCTAGAGTTTTCAGTAGGGCTAAGTTTTCCGGCTGCAATTCGAGTAATGGCAACATTTTTTCCTGCGCCGCGAGTAGGGCACTGCGAGCTTCATCGATTTTATTGCGCGAATAGGCGACTTCGCCCATGGCCTCTAAGGTTTGGCCGTGTTGGAAGCGGGCATCGAAGCTTAAGTGCGCGTCATCCTCTTTATTGGAAAAATCACTGAAATATTCCAGTGCTTTATTGCTGATCCCGTCGAGTAAGTCCATCCGGCCGATGCCGCGCATCTTGTCGGCGAAGTCGCCCACCATGAAACCGAGCAAATCTTCGGCGGCGAGGCGTTTTTGCAGGGCAAGTTTTTCGGCTTCTATGCTGCGAACGCTCATAATGACGGAGGTTAAGGTGAGGACGCACAGCAGGGCGACGGTTAGGCGCCTCGTCCAGCGCAGCATATTGGCGCGTTTGGTAGAGGCTGCGATAAAGGCGGTTTCGGGATCTTCTAAATCGAATAACGGATTTTGGCTGAGGCTTTGGGCCTCTTTTAACGGCTTGCCTTCGGCGAGCAGATAAGCGCTGTGTTTGGCTTCGCTGAGCCAACGCTTAGATAAATGCTGTAGGCGACTCTTAATGCTTAAGCTGTCGTTATGCTCGCTAATCCAAGCGGTTGCCCGCGGCCAACGGCGTAAAAGTGCTTCGTGGGCGATGCTAAAACAGGGTTCACCATTTTGCAGATGCGACACGAATAAGCGGCTATCGACCATGGCTTGCACTAGGGCGGTTTCTGCCGTGCTTTGCAGTTGCGACCAGCGAGCGGTGCGGCTGGTGATGGACTTTTCATCTTCGCGCAGGGTCACTAGCAGGGATAAAATCCGTGGTAGGCTGGCTTTTTCAGCATCGCTTAAATGGGAAATCGCCTGCTCGGCATTTTTGCCAATCGCCCCTTCAATACCGCCCAGTGCATGATAAACCGAGACTAATAACTTATCGTCGGCGCTACGTTGCAAATACAAGGCCTGCAGAGTGTATTGCAACATGGGCAACGCATCTGGGTTACTGGCGGCATCGCTGCAGAGCATTTCGTCGAGCGGCATTGCGGTGTCGCTGTCAACTTCCCAGCTTAAGTTGGCAGCCACCGCGGGCAGGCGGATCATTTGTAATAGCTCAGTACGTGTTGGCGGCGCTAAGTCAAAGTGGGCGCCGCGGGCTTTACCCGCCATTAAGCTTGGGTAATTGACCAATAAAGGATAAAAATCGTTGCGACAGGCACTGATGATAATCACGGCTTTTGAGGTGGCGAGTTGCTCCAATAATTCTATGAACTGGGTTCGTTCGGTATCGCTAAATAGCGGTGATGAGAGCAACACTTCTAATCGGTCGATAAACAAGGCAAAAAACGAATTGGAAAAGGGTTTAGCCTTGAGCGCTTGGGTGCACTGGTTGATCACGCTTTGGATATCTTCGACGAGTTGAATCGCCAGAGTCTCAGCGCTCATGCCTTCGAATACTGGGGTGTCGTTGATTTCCCAGTCGAGCATAGCACTGGCAAGATCGGTGAGTAGTTGTCCTTTACTCACATCGGCAAAATCTAAGCTGCTGAATGACGCGACACCAATGCCGTTATAGCCGTCGCCCTTCATTAAATTGGGCACAACACCCGCATTAATCAGGGAAGATTTACCGCTGCCACTTGGACCTAAGATCAGGCAGAAGGCACGGCCAAACAGGATTTGTTGACTTATCCGGTTAAGCAAAGTGCTGATTTGTTCACTGCGGCCAAAAAACACCTCGGCATAGTTAGCGCTATAGGCTTGCAGCCCCGGAAAGGGCGAGCCGCCTTGCCAACTCTGTGGGCTGGCGGTGGCTTGGTGTCCGATAGGAAAACGCACTTCGGCTAAGGTGCGATAGCCGCGTTTGCGTATGGTTTCTATATAGGTGGGTTCTGTGGCGCTGTCGCCTAATGCTCGACGTAACTGATTGATAATCTTGTGTAGTGGATTGTCACCGGTATCTACACCTGGCCAGCAGTGGCTGACTATTTCATCACTGCTGACGACTTCGCCCGCCCGTTGACAGAGAAACAGCAGCACATCCATCGCCTTGGGCTCAAGTTGTTTGACTTGTTTGCCAAGGAGCAGACTATTGGCGCTGGGATTGATTTGCCATTCACCAAAGAAAAATGTGCTGTCACTCATAACGATGTCCATTTATTGAGTATTGACCATGGCATGGTAAAAACTTGCGCTGTGAGTCACTCTTATTGTTATACGTATTGTTATAAAGAACCGTATGCTTGTCATTCAAAGGTCTGACGTCAAGACCTTGACATTATGCCGTTGATGATTGTTATTTAAAAGGAATAACCCTTGATAATCAATGTAAATTTTATCAGGGTGAAGTGTGGTAAATAGTCTTTAGCTTGTCATTTTTCTGTCAACAGTTTGTGCTTTACGCTAGATGTTAAATAAGGTGATGGCTTTTGGGTGTCGATTGCAAAAGATCAACAATAAAAAAGTGCCCATGATTGGGCACTTGGTATTAGAGAGGAACTTAAGGCTAACAAGCCTGACTTATCAGCACGTTAAGCTGAGTATCTTAACGTTAGCCCCTTAACATTCGTCCCTTTGGATTAGCGCGTTAAGGTTAGTGCCTTGGCTTGATAGCTTAATCTGGCCATTTGACCTTGATCTTGCAGTTCTAATTCATTGAGTTCGAAGGGCGGCTGTAAACCCGAGGCTTGGATGAGCTTAGGATCTAACATCAGCTTTAACTTCGGCGACTCTGGGGTCAGCCAATTGGCCGCTTGGGTGCGTAGAATCGCCACCTTTTGACCTTCGGCGTTGGTGCCCGTTAACGTGCCACTTAAGCCAAAACGTCCCGCCTCGGCGACAGTTAACTCAAAGTTGATTTGGTTAGGCAAGCCTTTATCCCAAACCGTGAGCACTTCGGGCTTGATGCTCGCCGAATTGACATAGGACTTAAAGACAGATTTGACCGTGCGCTGCACAGGTCGGCCATCGACTTGGGTTTGTACCGTGATTTCAATTTCACTGAAACCTGCATTGCTGCTCGAAAGTGCGACGCCCGCGGGGATCACCGCTTGCCATGTCTCCCCTTGTTTTACCATCGCCAGCGGTTGCATATTGCCATCGGCTTGTTTGAGTTTTGCCTGTGGTACAAAGGTGTTATCACTTTGGCTGAGAGCGAGTTCAAGCCCAAGGTTTTGCGCATCCGCCGCGATGGCGGTGGGGGCTTTGACGCTCAGTTGATAGGGCGAGCCTTTTTCCTTCACATTGACTAAGTAGCTGGCGCTCGGTGTTAACGGCTGGCTGATCTGCAGGCGATATTGGCCCGGTGTGGCTTTCGCCGACATTTGCAATGCACTCGAATCATCGGTTAACCCTGCGCTAGCCAAAGCATCGGCGTTGACCATTGATTTAACCAGTGACTCATTGGTGTTTATCCCGCTGCTATTGGCTGCTTTGCCTTGGGGTGACTGATTAGGGGTAACGCGCTGAATTTGTACGCGCTCAGGGGCAATAGCCTCTGCATGCATTAAGGCACCAGAGCGGGTATCGCCCCGAGGTGCAATGCGCACTAAGCTCGACGCTTGGCTCATGGTGAGGCCCACGCCCGCATTAAGCTGTGCGCCTGTTACATTGACCCAATACTCGTCACTTTGGCTGGCTTGCTCAAGCTGCGGCGCACTTGCCTGATACTCGCCGTACAGCGGGGTGATAAAGCTAATGTAATCCGAACTGGTGTTGATGGGCGTGAGTGTTGGGCTGGCAATATTGCTATCGACTAAATCGGTATCGCTCGGCGCGGCTAAGGTTAACCCTTTGGCGTACATTGGGCTGGCATTGGTTTTGGGATCTATGGGTGTGGCTTCATCTTGGCAGGCTGCAAGCAGTCCGCTTAGCGCCAAGACACTGGCAAGTTTGCTGAGTGTGTGCATCTTAGTGCTCCTTAAATGTGGTTGCGGATCAGCGTGTCTAAGTTGAAACACGTACGACGGCTCTGCTGATGGCTTAAGGGCTCTTGGCCACGGGTCTTTTGTTTATCAGTAAACCAGACAGTGCCAGCCGCCTTTTGTGAGCTGCAATTTAAGAAGCCGTCGGAGCAGCTATCGAGCCAGTTTTGGGTGGTTTCGAGCGCGACTTGGTATTGATAACCCGCGCAGTAACTGTCGCTGTCCCAAATAGCGGAATCAACATCTGAGCCCACCACGACTTCGAAGGGTTTACCCAGCGATGGGCGACCCGCTGTGCCATTAAGCCAAGCGTTGTTATAGTTTGCCATCCAACCGACTTGCTGTTGTTTCACCGCATTGCTGCCATAGCCTAAGAGCCAGCCTAAGCTGGTTTCGAACACATTACCTTGGTTCACCGCATCGGCCAGCGGCGTACCAGCACTGGAAGGCGCGATGGCGATAACCTTTGAGGTGGCGTTGATCACTGCAGGATAACGGCTGTCCCACGTTGGATTAGATAAAATCCACCGCACTACGTTGCCACCATTGGAGTGGGTCAGCAGAATTAAGTCGTCGATATTTTTGGCTTGGATAAAGCTATTGAGCTGCGTTGCCAGACAACCTGCGGCGCTTTCTTCCCACATATATTGGTCAAAGTCGCAGTTGATCACTGTGTAATTGTTTGGCACTGGGATGCCTTGGCGCACTGAGTTAACAAATTCGGGCGTCCAGTAATCGGCTAAGGCATTGGTCTGGTGACCCGTACCATGGATAAAGGCGACTCCGGTTGCGGCTAACGTTACTGGGCTGACAGCGAACAGACCCAAGAGCATGAGGGCTTTTTTGATCTTCATGGCTATATCTCGTGTTGTTGGTCTTGTTGATTGTGGCCGCCAGTCCGTTGCGACAGTTCAGGGCAAGTCAGTTAATGCAGGATTTGCCGTAAATAAGCTTGAAATCGGCTGGCATGGCTCGGTTTATAGGCGCTTAAGCGCGGGTTACTCACTTTGGGTAAAACATGACTTAAGGCCTGAATACGACGGGATAGTGTGAATGCGCTAGTTTAGGTTGGCATCAAATGTGATTGCCGTAACTTAGCCATTATCAACAGGACTTAACTCAAGCTTATTAACCTAGACGCAACATTTTAAGCTGGCAAGTAAAACCATCATTATAAAATGCAATCGCAGGGTCGCATTTTGAACGGTTCGTTTTAATGTCAAACTAAAGGTTGGTAACCTGATGATAAGCAATGCCTAATAAACTAAATTGTGCTTTATCGTGTTTGAAATATCGATTTGCTCACACAAAAGAATTTTCTGTGACACCCGCTTAGTGTTTGAGTTAATCAGTTTATCATTCTGTATATAAAGGTTTTTTGTGATAAATAATTCAAACTCGCCCATTTACTCTGGGATATGGGTATCACTTTAGTGCATTTAAAGACTAAACCGATTAGGCTGAGCTGAGGTAAAGTGGGATAAACGGGATAAGAACTAACATTGCCGAGATGATATTCTTCTTATCTTAATCAGTCATCTGAGCCATGGATTGACTGGGAGTAGAAAAAGTAGCGCGATATGGGCAGGTTTAATCTAAATAGACAACAAACACGGGAGAATAAGTTTGGCGATAGAACATAATAAGATGGTGAGTTGCTTAAGTGGACTGCAATGTCGCACTAATTTCACCATAAAAAACATTACTGAATACATGCTCCCAGAAACCAAAGAGGCGTTCTATTTACACCTCGACGGTAAATCACCAAACTTGATTATTCGTCCCGCATTCGAAGTCTTTTCCGGCGAACTTGCCACTATTGCAGGCGTGCATGCCAAATACGACTATTTCCACAATGCCGAGATGACACGTTTCCCCAAACGTTTGCATAAGAGTTTGACCGAAACCCATTATGGCCTTGCCTTTAGTTTTGACACAGTTGAAGCCGTACAGCAATTCATTACCCGTTTGAGTGCGATAGTGAAAGGCGCATAAGCTTTTACTGTATAAATCTTTAATAGAAGGCCGCTTAATTTTTCGATTGAACGGTATCTAAATTTTAACCATGCAGTCCTAGGGTTAAATTCCTCAATATCAATGAAAATGAGGAATTTAACTGCTGCCTTTTTACGCGGCTTTTCAGTATATTCATCAATAGATGAATTTTGCTGGAGCTTGCTATGTCGCTTATTCCCGGTCGCCCAAAGGGGGTTGTGCCATTTACCGCCCAAACTGAATCACAGCCGCAGACTCCTGGTCGTCCGAAAGGGGATTCCGATGCCCGCCAACGCTTAATTATCGCAGCCCTAAGTCTCTTCAGTCATCGCAGTTATCCCAGCGTTTCTACCCGTGAAATTGCTCGCGAAGCCGAGGTTGATGCCGCGCTTATTCGTTATTATTTTGGTTCAAAAGCGGGCCTGTTCGAACAAATGGTGCGGGAAACCCTTGAGCCGGTATTAGCGCGTTTTCGCGAAATATCCGCTGCGGATGCCCCTAATAACTTGGGTGAACTTATGCAGACATATTATCGCGTTATGGCACCTAACCTAGGATTGCCACGGTTGATTATACGGGTGTTACAGGAAGGCGATGGCTCAGAACCCTATCGCATTATGTTGTCTGTTTTTGAGCAAATTTTATCCCTCTCGCGGCAATGGCTCGAATCCACATTAGTCAATGCAGGGCTATTGAAGGAGGGATTAGATCCCGATTTAGCACGCCTCAGTTTCGTGAGTCTGATGGTCTTTCCGCTTATTGCGCCCCCGGTGTTAATGCGTCAGTTCGGCTTTTTTAGTGCCGATGCTGATGGTTTACAGCGTCTAGCGCTGCACAATATGCAGGTTTTTACCCAAGGTGTACTGCGTGAACCGAGGAAGTCGTAATGAGTGTGAATTTTAAAATTCTGACGCACGTGAGTGTGGGTTTTGTGATCTTGCTATTAGTCGGCTGCACTGAAGCGCCGCCCAGAGTGCTTGGCACTGTCGAGCGGGACAGGCTGACACTTACCGCGCCCGTAGGTGAGTTGATTACTCAAGTGAATGTGGTTGAAGGTCAACAGGTTAAGGCGGGTGAGGTGTTAATTCAGCTCGATACAACCTCAGCCAATGCGCGCCTTGCCCTGCGCCAAGCCGAGCTTGAACAGGCTAAAGCTAAACTTTCTGAGGCGGTCACAGGGGCGCGTTTAGAGGATATAGAACGCGCCAAGGCCGTGCTCGACGGGGCAAATGCCAGCGTGAAAGAGGCTCAGCGAGCCTTTGAACGAACAAACCGTTTATTTGCCACTAAAGTACTTAGCCAAGCGGATTTAGATACGGCCCGTGCGGCGCGGGATACCAGTTTCGCTAAGCAAGCCGAGGCGCAGCAAAGCCTGCGACTACTAGAAAATGGCACCCGTAGTGAGCAGCTAGAGCAGGCCAAAGCGGCGGTGGCTGCGGCTCGCGCCAGTGTAGCCATCGAACAAAAAGCCTTAGCAGACTTGAGCTTAGTGGCGGCGCGTGATGCCGTTGTCGATACGTTGCCTTGGCGAGTCGGTGATCGCATTGCCGCAGGCACTCAGTTGATTGGTTTGCTGGCGAGCGATAATCCCTATGTGCGGGTTTACCTGCCCGCGACTTGGTTAGACAGAGTGAAGGCGGGCGATGGCGTCAATATTCTTGTGGATGGCCGCGAGATACCGATTGCTGGCACTGTGCGCAATATTCGCAGTCAACCTGCTTACACGCCATTTTATGCGCTGAATGAACGTGATCGGGCGCGGCTGATGTATTTGACCGATATCACGATTTCCGACACAGATCAGGACCTACCTACTGGCATGGCATTAGAAGTTGAACTCGATGTGCTGCAAGGAGTGCAGCAAAAAGTGGAGCAGCCATGAAAAGCGCTGATTTTGCTATCGAGACCCAAGGGATGACCCGCGCCTTTGGTGGTGTTAATGCGGTGGAAAACCTCGACCTCGCCATTCCCAAGGGCACAATTTATGGGTTTCTCGGCCCCAATGGCTGCGGAAAATCGACTTCAATTCGCATGTTAACTGGGTTACTGAGTCCCACATCGGGGAATATCCGCGTATTGGGTGAAACCTTACCCGGCGCCGAGGAAAAACTGCGTCGCCGCATTGGCTATATGACGCAAAAATTCTCCCTGTACGACAATCTTTCGGTGCGGGAAAACTTAGAGTTTGTCGCGCAAATTTATGGCCTTAACCGCCGAGCATCAAAGCTGCGAATAGCCGAGTTAGTCACGCTATACGATTTAGTCGGCCGCGAGAAACAAATGGCGGGCTCCATGAGTGGCGGCCAGAAACAGCGTTTGGCCTTAGCGGCAGCGACCTTACATCACCCTGAATTGCTGTTTCTCGATGAGCCGACATCGGCGGTCGATCCTGAAAATCGGCGCGAGTTTTGGGAGCGCTTATTCGATCTCTGCGCCCAAGGCACCACGATTCTTGTGTCGACTCACTATATGGATGAAGCCGAGCGTTGCCATGGTCTTGCGATTTTAGAGCGCGGGATAAAACGCGCCGACGGTTCACCCCAGCAGCTGATGGCGGCGATGGGGGCTCGGGTGGTTGAGATCTCAGGGGACGACTTACGCACTTTAAAACAATCATTGATCAGCGAGTCCGCGATATTGTCGGCGGCGCAAATCGGCAGTCGTTTGCGGGTGTTAGTGCGCAGCAATATTGAAGATCCGCTCGCTTGGCTTAAGCCAAGAGTTGCCAGCCGGACGATGGAAGAAGTGCGCGCTAGCTTAGAAGATGTGTTTGTCACTTGCACCGGCGAGCGCTTGGCTGGGGTTTCCAAGGGAGAGACTGACCATGTGGCGTAGGATTTTTGCGATTGTGGTCAAAGAGCTGTGGCAGTTGTCGCGGGATCGCATGACCTTTGGCATGATAGTCATGATCCCGTTAGTGCAACTGATGTTGTTTGGTTATGCCATCAATACCGATGCTCGCCATCTGCCTGCTGGGTTAGTTAATTTGAGTGATTCTGCCTACAGTCGCGCACTGGTTAAGGCGGTGGAAGCAACGCAGGTCGTAGATTTTAAGCAGCGATATTTAAGTGCCGCCGAGGCTGAGGCGGCGATTACTCGCGGCGAAGTTAAAGCTGTGCTGTATTTGCCCGCCGATCTCGATGAGCGCTTAGTGCGTCACCCAAGCTTTGTGGGTCAGCAATATTTAACCCAATCCTATATCGCACAACCCGCTGGCCAATGGCTGGTGGATGGTTCAGATACGGTTGTCGCTTCAACTATTCGTAACCTAAGGCAAATGCCACTGGATGAAGTCGCAGGAAGAACACTAAAAACGGCGATGCCGAGTTTTGAAGTGGTGCAATATTTCAACCCAGAACAACGTTCTGTGGTCAACATAGTACCCGGCCTGTTGGGGGTGATTTTGACTATGACCATGGTGATGTTTACTTCCGCCGCCATAGTGCGTGAGCGCGAGCAGGGCAATATGGAGTTTTTGATCACTACGCCAGTGCGGCCACTGGAGTTGATGCTGGGTAAAATCGTGCCCTATGTGATGGTTGGCTTTGTGCAAGTGACCATTATCCTGAGCGCAGGGCATCTGTTGTTCGATGTGCCCATTCGCGGCGGGCTTGATTCTATCGCCCTTGCCGCTATGTTGTTCATTTGCGCCAGTTTAACCTTAGGATTAGTGATTTCGACCATAGCGAAAACCCAGTTGCAATCGATGCAGATGACGGTATTTATTCTCTTGCCATCGATTCTCTTGTCGGGATTTATGTTCCCCTACGAAGCCATGCCTATCGCGGCGCAGTGGATTGCCGAAGCCTTACCCGCAACCCATTTTATGCGTATGTCACGGGCCATAGTACTGCGCGATGCCCAAGTGATGGATCTGCAATTTGATGCCCTGTGGATGATAGGTTTTACCTGTGTCGGGCTATTTATCGCCAGCATGAGATTTTCGAAGCGCTTGGATTAACCCTGTACTGAGTTTCATCATCAAGGGCAAAGTGCCGAGTTTTGATATAGCGCAAATTATCAGTAAACAGTCGCGCTAAGCCATTGAAATCGATGTTGCTTAATTAGGATATCCCTTACACTGCCGCTAGGGCGATTGCCGCCATCATGCTTAGCGAAGGGAATTCATTATGCCTCCAATCATTTGTCATAGCGCGCTCGATGCGGTTGCTTTAATTCAAAGCGGCGAGACGCTGTGGACTCATTCCATGGGCGCCACTCCGCGCATTTTATTAGATGCGTTGGCGCAGCATGCTCTCACCAAAGAAAATCTCACCCTGTTACAGTTACATACTGAAGGCGCCGAATCCTTAAGCCATCCCAGTTTACAGGGGCATTTACGCCATCGATGTTTTTTCGGTGGGCTGCCAACGCGGGCATTACTGCAAAGTGGTGACGCGGATTATGTGCCGATTTTCCTGTCTGAAGTGCCTAAGTTATTTCGTTCCGGCGAGCAAAAAATTGATACCGCAATTATCCAAGTGTCGCCACCCGATAAGCATGGCATGTGTTCCTTAGGGATCTCGGTTGAAGCAACGCTCGCAGCTTGCCAAGTCGCGGGTAAGATCATCGCTCATATTAATCCACAAATGCCGCGCACCCATGGCGACAGCTTTATCCATATCGACCGTTTTGCCGCTGTGTATGAGCAGAGCGCGGCGTTGCCCATTCATTCCTTCGCGACGGGGGATGCGGTGAGTTTGGCGATCGGTAAAAATGTTGCCCAATTGGTGCGTAATGGCGATTGTTTGCAAATGGGTATAGGTGCGATCCCCGATGCCGTGCTGTCTTGCTTAACCGAACATAAAGACTTAGGCGTCCACACTGAGCTATTTTCTGACGGTATATTGCAACTGGTTGAAAAGGGTGTGATTAACAACAGCAAGAAGCGTTTTTATCCGGGAAAACTCGTCACAGGTTTCGCCCTGGGTAGCCAGAAATTATACGACTATGTTGATGATAATCCTGCGGTCATCTTTATGGACATAGAGCAAGTTAACGACACGGCCATTATCCGTAAAAATCCCAATGTGATGGCGATTAACTCGGCGCTGCAGGTCGACCTTTCAGGCCAAGTGTGTGCTGATTCCATTGGCACTAAAATCTATTCTGGTGTCGGGGGCCAGATGGATTTCATCCGCGGAGCAGGGTTATCTGAAGGTGGTCGTTCTGTGATTGCGCTGCCCAGCACTGCCGCGGGGGGAACGCTTTCTCGCATTGCAAGCGTGTTATCACCTGGCGCAGGGGTTGTCACCACTCGGGCCCATGTGCATTACATTGTGACCGAATACGGCGCCGCCAATCTACGCGGCCGTTCACTGCGCGAACGGGCACAAGCGCTGATCGCCATCGCTCACCCAGATTTTAGGGAACAATTAAGTCGTGATGCCTTTGAGGTGTGGGGATTAAGGGTTTAATTCTCTTTATTTATCAATGAATTTGTCTTTTATACTTTGTTTTTTTATTCAAAGTCAAAGTCGTGGGGCTTCACCCCACACCCGACAAGGAGGACTGCTCGTCCTATCAAAAACGTCCATGTTAAATAGCCAGCTCGATATCCATATCTCGCGCTCAAAGCGGCCGTGGGCCTTCGCCCTTAGATGCTCCAAGACGCCCCCAACGGAGTTGAAAGCCCCCTTGTGCTCATTGGCAAATTGGCTATCGCTTCCGAAGTTCCCTGTAAAGCAATCCTTGCCTCTCGCTCATAAGCTTGAAAATCATCAATTTTCATTGGCTCCTGCACCGCAAAAGCTAGCTTGTCATCCGTGAGCAAGACTCACGTACTCTTTATTAAATCAAGAACTCTATTGTTTTGCGGTAACTCCAAGGGGATGGTGTATTTCAGAGGCTTAATTGTTGATTGTTCTGCATATCAGAAACAAAATCTATGCTTACTGAGCTAGTCACTTTAGTCTTTGTATCGCAATGTACCATTATTGATCCGTAAAAGCAGGAGTAGATGAGCAAGCACGTTTAAGGATAACTACAGTTTTTACGGCTTGTATCATCTCACTAAAAATCATTAACCTTTTGATTAAAAAGGAACAATAAATTCCTCTAATATTGATTTTCTTATCTCAGGATCAACTCGTTTTAAGGCTTCGAATGCCGATTGGATTTCATTAAATCCAATGGTGTTGTTTTGTAACTCAGACTCTGACCCAAGTTCAAGATACACTTTTCCTTTATCATGTAGGAAACAAGTTGTTATACCATTCACAACATTTTTAGTAATAACGAAATCATTTGTTGCAATCAAAAAATCATACCAATATTTGTGTTCTCTGGGGTCAGGAAGTTGATTGACATCCGACATTGATACGTAATGTGTGGAGAATAAATTAGCTAGCAAATTTGGGAAGCTTCTAGCTTTAGCAATCAAATCAACTTCACTAATTTTCTCTTCTGCGTGTTCAGCATCGGCTGTTCTAAGTAATACCTTAATCAGTTCTTCAGACTTTCTGGCTGCTATCGTCAGATCATCAATTAACCTATTGGTTATTCTAGCATTATCATTTCTTGTTCTTTCAGCTAGCAAGTCATACATCATACCTGCCCACTGTTTCTTCAAATATGCTTCCATATCAGAAAAATCGTTGAATGAAACGATAGCGTTGTTAAGGCTATTTTTTCTAACTTCGTCAATAAAACCAAAAATTTTGATGTTGTCTATGCTGGGGTAGGTAATTTTTTCGTAGAATTCAGGATTAGTTTTCTTGTTAGAGTTATAGGTGTAATGGTCTGAATACACAGCACTTTCAACCAAAGCGAAAACTGGAGTTTTATTTTTAACCGCTTCTCGATATTCGTTGTTAGTAATTGAACCTTCCTTACCTTTATGTTCTCCACCATAGCGCCCACCTATGATTAAGATAAACAGTTGGCAAGTGGCTACTTCAGTAAGGCAAGCATCGTGGGTATGCGCATCTACACTGTAGTAAACATCACCATCATCGGATAGTACAGGTTCATAGCCTATAGTCTTAACGAAGTATTTTAAGTTTTCTCTAATATGCTTTAAGTCGTAGCATGTAGAACTTATAAAGACTCTAGGGATGGCCAATTTTTAATCCTTTAATTAGTGAATACATAAGCGAGCGAGTAAAGCATTTTCAACTTGTTACTTCAGACAGTCAATTTTTTGAATGGCCTAAGATAAAATGTCATCACAGCGTTTTTTAGAATTTATTATATAAATTCTAAAAAACTGTAGTTAGGGTCGCATGTGGTGCGCACATTTTCTGTCCTGTTTTTCGCCTGCTATCTTTGCTTCGCGGTCAGTCGGTATACACAAAAATCCACGGCATTAAGCACTGGCATGTAAGTGACCGTTGGCGGCATGGATGCCGTCGTCGAGCCCTCATGGACGAGTTTACGGCGAGTCACTGGAGTGACAGTGCTTAATTTTTGGATACCAAGGTTAAGTGATTGCTCTACAACTTCCTATATTTACCATCTCTCTCAGTTATTTCTGAGGCGCTCAAGCTATTTCCCCATGCACTCTGCTAACAGTTTGACGAAAAAGTCGCTGCCTTTACGTTCGCAAAAGGCGATGTTACGTTCTGGGATGGTTTCGGGATCTGTGTAGCTGGCGAGAGCGAGCTCCATGCTGGCTTCGCGGATGATGTGCAGGGTTGGGTAGGGCGCGCGGTTGGTGAAGTTGGCTGCCCCGTCCTGTGGTTCACCATCGAAACAATAGTCTGGGTGAAAGGTGGCGAGTTGGTAAGTGCCTTCGTACTCGTGTTCGATAAGCGTATCAGTTGCCATGTCGATGAGGTCGAGATAGGCATAAAACCCCTCAAAACCACGGGGCAGAATAAACAGTGTGGTTTCGGCTTCGGGGTGGGCGTCGAGGTATTGGCATTCTTCGATCAATGCCTTAAGCACTTGTTTGACTTTAGTTTGTTCCACTACCAGATACCGAATACTGCCGCGTTCGACTTCTTGTCTGGCGAAGGGGCAAATATTGTATTTCATGATCACTTTTTTCACCCAGTCGTCGGTTTGTTGAGTGATCATGTCAATTTCGTTCATGGCGGTTGTTTGCTCGTGCTTAAAAATTAGGGGGCGATCATAGGGATGATAGACGCCACAAGCAAGAGCGCCATGCTGATATTAAAAATCTTCTGTTGGCGCTCATTTTTTAAAATGCGTTTAAGGGCTACACCAAAGCCGAGCCAGACGATAGCGCAGGGAAAGGCGACGCACAAAAATACCGTTGCAATAGTGATGACCTGCGGGGTCAAATCCTGCTGTACTGACGTGAACGTCGCAATCGCGCCCACGGCCATGATCCAGCCCTTAGGGTTGACCCATTGAAAGGCCGCGGCTTGGATAAAACTGAAGGGTTTAGCAATGGCTTTGCCTTCCATCTTGCTACTGCTGTTGGCAATCAACCAAGACAGATACAAAAGGTAACCTATGCCGACGACTTTAATCACTTGATGGATGATAGGATAGCTTTGGAATAGGGCGCTTAAGCCCAAACCTATCGCGAGGATCATAGTCGGGAAGCCAAGGCTTATTCCCATAAGATGCGGAATACTGCGTTTTACGCCAAAGTTTACCCCTGAGGTCATCAGCATAATATTGTTAGGCCCTGGGGTGATTCCAGATGAAAAGGCAAACAACGCGATAGCGAGTATTAACTCCATAGATAGATCCACACCTTTTATTTTAGTTTTATGGCATTGTGATTATTTGCCGCATTGAGCCTGCGATTTACTCATCAGACGGTACGCAATACTGTGTTGCTATTATTTATAATTGCGACATTTGATTGCAACGCAGGCGAGGCATTCTAGCGATTAAATGTTGCCGCGCCTATACGACATAGCGAGTTTATAAACTAAAAAGAATAACAAAATATGTACATGCCTCGATGGGATTAATGGCGTGAGAATAGGGCTAGCGCAGTTTGATGGTTCTCTGTGTTAGCACGAATATCAAGATATATTGGAATATGCTGATTTAACACTATGATGGATATCAGCTTTCAGTTTTAGTAATAGCAACTATCCTTAGACAGCATTTTATAGATTGAGGTAACAGGGCATGATTAATCCATCATTACATAGTGAGCTAAGTGGAGTGCTAAATCGACAGCTCAGTCGAGTTCCTTGCTGGGTTCCCGACCGAGTGTTAAGTCGGTATTTGAGAGTGTTAATACTGCTTTTTAGCAGCGTTTTAGGTCTTACTGGGTGCGTGACTGTGACGGATAACGCGGCGCAGCCGTTGCGAACCACAATCGTGATGTCTGGCGATCTCAGTGAATTACCGTCAACGGCAATGACATTCACTTGGCATCCTAAATTTCAAAAAATCATCACAGATAAACGCTTAGATCCGCAGCCAGTGTTGCAACACATGCAAGCCGTATTAAAGCAAACTTTGCAGAGTAAGGGATATCGCTGGGTCGAAGATCCACTACAGGCGGATTTTCAGGTTGGCTTTGGCGTCGCGATGGGAACTGAAATGAGTGATGAACAAATTTTGGCAGTGACAGGGTTAGTCGCTGGGCTGTCAACCGACGGTGTGAATACCCAAAAGTATGACAAAGGTACCGTGGTGATAGCGCTCTTTAAACCCACTAAAATACAGGGCGTTGATGAGCCAATTTGGCGAGTGCTTGCCCAAGGTTTTGGCAACATTAAAAAGATGGATGAGCTAACCGAAAATTTCGACAGTCTCATTGCCAGTATGCTGGTCAATATGCCGTCGGTTAATATGGCTCCTTAGTCAGCGTTTGAGCTTTAGTTCAGTTCTAAGTGAATTGAGTCAGCATTTGGGTAGTAGCATTCGCCAGATAAACGGGATTAGTGCTTAATTGAGGTGTCTTGGTCCCATGTTTGTGGTGCTAGCTCCCATTTTTGAACTGTGGAACATGGTACTTTAGTGATAGCCATCTCAATAAAGGGCGCGACAGTGAAAACTGCCGCGCTTTTTCATTTTAATGGAGGGAAGTTCCATTTTGATTTCAGACTGTTTCAGCCGTGCTCGACTGTGATCTCGTAGGATGAAAATTTACGAATGTTAATCACGCCCGTATCAAACATTAAATACTGCCCCTTGATCCCCTGCAAAATTCCGCTGACGACCACATCTTTATCGAAATTGTGCGAAGTGATCTTCTTCGGAAAGGTGTCAATTGGATAATGAATTGGCTGAATCGTTTCGTGCAAACGCTCGATACTGTAATCGCCTTTTTGCATGCCGATTTCGTGCAACTTAGCCTCAATTTGTGGGATCAGTTCCGCAGCCTTAGCATTTAAATCAATATCGTCGGCATGGCCTTTTAACATGGCTTGCCAATGGGTTTTATCATTAACCAGTTTTGCCAATTCTACTTCGACTAAGCCTGAGAGCTGTCTTGTTGAGACTTTAAAAATCGGTAAACCTTGGGTAGCACCTTGGTCAATCCAACGGGTGGGCAGTTGAGTGTGGCGGGTAATGCCGACTTTAACGCCCGAAGTATTCGACAGATATACATAATGCGGCACAAAACAGTGGCTCTGGGCCCACTCTGGTTCGCGGCAAGTGCCTTGGTCGTAATGACAAGTTTCCGGCTTCATGATGCACATATCGCAACTCGCCAGCTTTTGCATACAGACAAAACAATGGCCCTGCGAGTAACTCTTCTTGCTCTTTTTACCGCAGTTGCAGCAGAAGATATTGCCCGTGTGGGTCAAGGTTAATTGCTTGCCTATCAATGGATTGAGCGGGAGTAACTCATCACCAATAACGAGTTGATATTGCACTTGTTGCGCGTCATCTAACTGCACGCGCATCTTTTTTAGCGTTCCTAACATGGTCATCCTAATGTGTTGCGTTCTGGTGCAGCTTAGTCGCTCATCATGCGTTCTAGTGCACGCTTTCGTTATATCGTCATTGCGTGGTCGCCAGTATACAAGATTATCCAAGCCAGTTTAGATAGGATTTTTCGATAAGTAAGTCGATTGATGGCGTTAATGACCTGAGTCGATTGAATGAGCTGATTAAGTGCGTCTTTGTAAATTGTACTCAACTCCATCGTCTTAATTAGACTTTTTGAGGGTAATGATTTGAGTCTTATGATAAAAACCAGTAAGTTACCCAGCATTACAAATAGAGGTGTACTTATGCGGTTGGTTTTAGTGCTGATGTTTTTCTTTTCAACGGTTGTCTTCGCACAGACGGATAAGACGGTAATTCATTCAGAAATCTTGAATGATGACATCAACTTACAAATCCATTTGCCAGATACCTATGCACATTCCAACGATTTTAACTATCCGGTATTAATCGTACTAGATGGCTCTACCCAATTTGAGCATGTGGCTGCGAATGTCGGTTTTTTAAGTACTTATGCCATTATTCCAGAAATGATCACCGTTGGCGTGAGTTCGGATCAACGAATGAAGTATTTCACGCCGACTCAAATCGATAAATTTAAAGACAGCTCCGGTGGTGCTGAAAGGTTCAGGCAGTTTTTAGAGCAAGAGCTGCTCAGTGAGTTAGGCAAAAAATACCGCACCTCAGATTATCAAATACTCACGGGTCACTCCTTCGCGGGGCTGTTTAGCAGTTATGTCGCCTTGACGCCAAATAGCCAATTTGATGCGGTGATTTCAATCAGTCCCAGTTTATGGTGGGACAGTGATTGGCTAGTGCTTAAGTCGGCCGAGTTATTACAAGCTAAGCGTGCGAAACCACTGCGCTGGTTTTTGAGTATGGCAAGTGAGCCCAATGAGATGGCGAGCGCATTTGCGTCGCAAATTAAGCAGTTGCAAGACCGCTTAGGTACAAGCCCCACGGATAACACATCAAAGCAATTGCATTGGTTTTACAAGCACTTTCCCGATGAAACCCACGACAGTACGCCGCTTGTAGGCAATATTGAGGCGTTAAAGACACTTTTTGCCGGTTGGAATGCCGTGCCTGAAATTGCCGTTATGCCACTTAAGGATATAAAACAGTTCTATCGGCAAAAGAGCGCTGAGTTTGGCTATGAATTTCCACTCTTTGCTCAGCAATATAATGTTTATGGGCTCAAGGCCACTTATGAACAAAAAACGGCTTGGGGTGTTGAAATTCTCGCAGAGGGGACGCGTGCGTTTCCTCATTCAGAGGTGTTATGGGACAGTTTAGCGACCGCCTATGATCTGGATGGACAACTTGAACAGGCGATAAGAGCCTCCGATAAAGCCGTGCTACTGGCAAAACAAACGGATTCCGTGTTTTTAAATGAGATCCTCAGTCAAGCTAAGCGCTTGCAGTTGCGAGCGAAAAAGTAACCGTTCCCAGAGAGGGGTTAACTACAAAGTTGCAACATGTTTGGGCAAGTCTCACGCGGCTGGGTAATATTGCTCTTTTTACCGCAGTTGCAGCAGAAGATATTACCCGTGTGGGTCAAGGTTAATTGCTTACCTATCAATGGATTGAGAGGGAGTAACTCATCACCGACAACGAGTTGATATTGCACTTGTTGCGCGTCATCTAACTGCACGCGCATCTTTTTTAGCGTTCCTAACATGGTCATCCTAATGTGTTGCGTTCTGGTGCAGCTTAGTCGCTCATCATGCGTTCTAGTGCACGCTTTCGTTATATCGTCATTGCGTGGCCGTCAGTATACAAGATTATCCAAGTCAGTTTAGATAGGATTTTTCGATAAGTAAGTCGATAAGTGAGTCGATTGACTGAGTGCACCTAAACCTTTTTTGTTTTACTTAACCATTTGTACACTAAGGCAATAATACCGAAAGTAAGCAAGGCTACTGGTAAGTAAATGATTATGCTCATAAATTGTGTTTGGTATTTTGTTGCTAATTGGGTATGGCTAATGAGATACCCAAAACCAACAACGGAAAAAATCCACACCATTGAGCTGATGAAGTTAATGAGTAAAAAACGACGGGAAGAAATACCCGTTGCACCTAAAATATAGGGGTAAACGGTACGAACAAAAGGAATATAACGTGCGAGTAGCAGGGTTATCACTCCATAGTTATCAATAAGGTGGGTCGCTTTTTCCTGATGTTTGATATCAATATTCGACAGCAGTTTTTGGTAAATTTGGGTATGCCCTAAAAATCGACCCTGTAAATAACCTATAGCTGTACCTGTAAAGGTTGCTAGAACCAATAACGGCATAATACCGATATGAAGAATATCTTGATAAATCAGCACTCCAGTGAGAAAGAGTAGGCTATCTCCGGGTAAAAACGCGGTGGGAATAAAGCCATTTTCTAACACTAAAAAGCCACAAATTAATGCGCTGACCATGAGGGCGATTTTAGGATTGGCTAAAACCGCCAGATCATTGTGTATCATGGCTTGGGCCAGTTCGTATAACTGCTCCATACGTACTACTCCCTAAAATAATTGATAAAACATAAAGATGGAAAAGCTCGAAAGCGGCAATTTTGAACCGGAGCTATGGTGTTTCGTGGGTTATTCTACCAAGGGAGCATGAATCGAAAGGCAGTTACAACATTAAATTTTGTTGGTGTTAGTGTGTTTATGGTTCAGTAATCGGGTTTTGTGGGCTTTTTATAGTAAAAATATTAAGCATTATTATAGGGTTAATAAATTTTAAATGATGACATCAACTTACAAACCCACTTGCCTGATTCCTATGCGCATTCTAACGATTCCAACTATCCAGTATTGATTGCACTGGCTTAACTTAATTTGAACACCTTGCCGCGAATGTCGGTTTTTAAGCATTGTTTTTAAGCGCACTTTAAGTGCTGTTTGAAAGTACTATTGCGAGTGCGCTCTCTAAATGTATTGGTGTGCTAAGTGTTAGCTTGCCGTAAAAGCTAATGGCATTAACGGCTTAATCTATCGAGCACGAGATCATCCCCAAGAGCATAGAGGGATTCTACCAGTTGATCTTCTTGGGCGAGATCTGTGAGTCCAAGGCCGATGGTCGCCCGAAACAAAGCTATACCTGTGTGGCCTGCGGTTTCATATTGACTACTAAACTGCTCGATATTGATGCCAATTGCATTGATTTTATTAGATATATCGAGCACAAGTCCGGGTCTGTCATAGGCCACTAGGTTGTAACTTAAGCGTTTGATAGGCTTAAGGGCGACCGAGGTTTTGGAGTAGGTGAGGGACAGGCTATCGATGCATTCTAGGGCCTCAATAAGCTCGTCCATGCGCAGTGACGGCACTTCGAGTAACAATATCGCGGCAAAGACACCGTCAATATGGCGTAATTCTGAGTCGAGCCAGTTGCCGCCATGACGACTCACAGCATGGGCGATTTGTTCTACTAATCCTTTTCTATCAGGTGCTTGTAGTGTGATTAAGTATCGTAGCATAGTGACTGACTCCTATTTTTTGTAAAAGGCACCTGTTTTAAAACGGGGTGTAACACAACTGTCATCTTTGCGTCATATAATCCAACGCACTTAGAATAAAGGATGTTGTTATTGCTCAGTTTACGTTCAAACAGTGTAAGCATAGCACTCGGCAAATCCTAGCGAAAAAACTCGCTAGCTATTAATAATAGAGGTTCTTAATGGAAAGTCAGGTCACTCAACCTGGTTCTGCATCGCACAGTATGCTTAAAGGCGGACGCTCGAATCGCAGGGCATTTAAGGATAAAGCGGCGCAAATCAGCGTCACTATCGGCGGCACTATGGTATTTGTCGCCTTATTGTTGATCTTCTTTTATCTGTTGTATGTGATTAAACCCATTTTCGACAGTGCTGATGTCACACCCGTTAAGAGTGTGAGCTATCAACACGCGGATGTGCCGACCTTAATGGTGGGTGCTGAAGAGCAAAATGAGGTGATGTACCGTGTGAGCGTTCATGGTCAAGTGGACTTCTATACTGTTGCCGACGGTAGCTTACTTTCTAGCTTTACCCCGACGTTACCAGCGGGTGTTACAGTCACCAGCGCCGCCGTTGCTGTACCGAGCGAACAACGTTTTGCGCTGGGATTAAGTAATGGTCAGGTCATAGTGGCGGGCCTAGAGTTTGGTTTAACGTACCCCAATAACAAACGTTTAATCACACCTAAACTGCGTTATCCCGCAGGTGAAACCCCCATAACAGTCGATGAGACAGGCAGCGCGATTCATAAGCTGACCTTTACTTATAGCTCAGACAAAATGAGTTTTGCTTATCAAGATGAGAGTGGTGTTTGGCGCCTCACTCGTCTCGAAGGGCAAGAGAACATGATGACTGAAGAAGTGGAGTGGGTTTCTACGACGTCACAAATTCAAGATGCACCGAAGAAAGTCTCCCATGAGCTGATGACGCCCGATCAACGTCAATTGATGTTGCAAACTGGCAATAAAATTTTCGTGTACGACATCCGTGATACTGACAGCTTAGATCTGCTGCAGGTGATTGATGTTGAACGTGCTAAGGCACAAGTCAATAACGTGGCTTTGCTGGCGGGAGCGAGTTCATTACTGGTCAGTTATGACACAGGTATTGTGGTGCAGTACTTCCAAGTTAATGGTGAAAAAGGGCGTTTATATCAAGAGATTCGTCAGTTTGATGACTTACCGCCCATCAGCTCGATTACCTCTGAGTTTTATCGTAAGAGTTTTGCGACTGTGAGCCCTGAGGGTGAGCTAACACTACTCTATACCACGAGCCATCGTGAACTGTTTGATGCAAAGTTTGACCTTAAAAACCCCGGTAAAATGGGCTTTACCCCACGCTCAAACGGCATAGTCGTTGAGGCGGACAAAAAGCTGCATATCTTCAGTGTGGAAAACTCCCACCCAGAAGTGTCATGGAGCGCTATGTGGGACAAGGTGTGGTATGAAGGTTATCCAGAGCCTAAATATGTATGGCAATCGACCTCAGGCTCTGACGATTTCGAAGCTAAGCTGAGCTTAATGCCATTGGCCTACGGCACAATGAAAGCGGCATTTTATGCCATGTTATTTGCCGTGCCTTTATCCGTTGCTGGTGCGATTTACACGGCTTACTTTATGTCGCCTAAGGTGCGCGGTTTCGTGAAACCGACCATTGAAATCATGGAAGCATTACCAACGGTGATTTTAGGCTTCTTGGCGGGTCTGTGGTTAGCGCCACTGATTGAAGAGCATCTCCCCGGCATTTTAATTCTACTGATCTTATTGCCGACCTCGATACTCACGTCTGCCTATGGCTGGAGCAGGTTGCCGGGTAAGTGGAAACAACGTTTACCCGAAGTGTACCAAGAGCTGATGTTGATCCCTGTGGTCTGTTTCGTGGGTTGGTTCTCTTTTGCGGTCAGCCCAATCATCGAAGTGGCGCTGTTTGATGGTAATACCCGTCAATTCATCACTAACGAACTGGGGATCACCTTCGACCAACGTAACGCGCTGGTGGTCGGTATTGCCATGGGCTTTGCGGTGATCCCAACGATTTTCTCCATCGCTGAAGATGCCATTTTCTCTGTACCGCGTCATTTATCTAACGGCAGCTTAGCCTTAGGTGCGACGCCTTGGCAGACATTGACACGCGTGGTGTTGTTAACCGCCAGTCCGGGAATTTTCTCGGCCATTATGATGGGCCTTGGCCGCGCCGTTGGCGAGACCATGATCGTGCTGATGGCCACTGGTAACACTGCCATCATGGAATGGAGCGTGTTCGAAGGGATGCGAACCTTGGCGGCAAACATTGCGGTTGAAATGCCTGAATCGGCTATCGGTAGCTCGCATTATCGTGTGCTCTTCCTTGCTGCGTTCGTACTATTCATCTTTACATTCTTCTTTAACACCATTGCAGAAGTGGTGAGACAGCGTCTACGTGAACGCTATAGCTCGCTGTAACGGGGATAAGACAATGACATTAAATACTATTTCGCCAGTGACCTTGAGAGGTTTGTGCAATGGGTAAGTGGGTAAAATCAGGCTCGCCATGGATATGGATGACGGGCGGTGCTGTGAGCATCAGTTTGATTGCCGTCTTAGGCTTATTATTGTTAATCGCATGGCGCGGCTTAAGTTACTTTTGGCCTGCAACCGTTTACCAGTGGGAGCTTGAAGATAACACGGGTGTACGTTCGACCTTAATTGGTGAGGTTTACGATAGGGAAGAAGTACCGACTGAGCGTTTGATTGCTGCTGGCCATGTGTTTAAGCAACACCCGGGCGAGTTTGTGACTCGTTACTTAGTGAAAACCGGTAACCGTGAATTTGTGGGTTTGGATTTCCGCTGGATATTAGGTACGGACATTGTTAGCCGTTCTGTGCCAAGCGAGGTTGCACTGATCGAGCGGGCTAAAAACGGTAACTTCTACGGTTATCCGATAGCCGTGATTGAAAATGGCAAGCGTCTTGATTTAGTGAATGATGCGATTGAATCCTCCTTAATGGAGCATATCGAACGCGCAGTTGCCTTATCGGACAAAGCGGTTGATTTGCAGAAGCAAGATATTGGTTCGATTAACTACGCCATTGAAAAATTGCGTTTGCAGGAGCGTCGTTTCGAGCTGGATGGGGAACTGACTGACAGTATTAAAGCTGAGTTGGTCGCCAAGAGAGCTCAACTGCAAGAAGATTACTTAGTGCTTGAAAAAGCGTTATTTGCCCTGCGTGATGATGCGGCGCGTGACTCGGTTATCGTCCGAGATATGCGCGGCGAAGAAGTTGAACTGAAGCTTGATACCGTTCTCGATGTGACCTATGTGAATCACTTAGGACTCATAGGAAAAATTGGTAAGTGGTTTGTCGGTATTGGACGCTTTATGAGTGACGATCCGCGTGAAGCCAACACTGAGGGTGGCGTGTTCCCCGCGATTTTCGGCACTGTGTTTATGGTGATGTTGATGGCGGTTATCGTGACGCCATTTGGCGTGGTCGCGGCGGTTTATCTACATGAATATGCTAAGAAAGGCCCTATTACTAAGATGATCCGCATTGCGGTAATCAATTTAGCGGGTGTGCCCTCGATTGTGTATGGTGTATTCGGTTTAGGTTTCTTCGTGTACATGATGGGCGGTTCCATCGACCAATTGTTTTACGCTGAAGCTTTGCCTGCTCCTACCTTTGGTTCGCCAGGGGTGATTTGGTCGGCATTAACCCTCGCGATTTTGACGCTGCCAGTGGTTATTGTGTCGACTGAAGAAGGGTTAAGTCGTATTCCAAGCGCAGTACGTCAAGGTAGTTTGGCATTGGGCGCGACTAAGGCTGAAACCCTGTGGCGGATTGTGATCCCGATGGCGAGTCCAGCGATCATGACGGGTTTGATTTTAGCGGTCGCTCGTGCTGCCGGTGAAGTGGCACCGCTGATGTTGGTGGGTGTCGTTAAATTAGCGCCAACATTACCACTGGACTTTAACTTCCCGTTTGTGCATTTAGAACGTAAGTTCATGCACTTAGGGTTCCATATATATGATGTGGGCTTCCAGAGTCCTAACGTTGAAGCGGCACGTCCTCTGGTGTATGCGACCTCTTTCTTGCTGGTGTCTGTGATTGTGGCACTCAACTTGACGGCCATTAGCGTGCGTAACCACTTACGTGAAAAATATCGTTCGCTTGAGCACTAATCAGCGATTATCCTGAAAGTATTAGGACTAAATATGATTTCTATAGATTCGACAGCAATGAAAACCAATAACTTTGATTTAGCTAACTTAAGCCAGAACGACACCGCGCTGGAGATCCGTAACTTAGATTTGCGCTATGGTGATAAGCAAGCGCTGTTTAATGTATCGATGAAGATCCCCAAGAAGCAAGTCACTGCCTTTATCGGCCCCAGTGGTTGTGGTAAATCGACACTATTGCGCTGTATTAACCGCATGAATGACTTAGTTGATAATTGTCATATCGGCGGCGAGATATTGCTGCACGGCCAGAATATCTACGACAAAAAGATTGATGTCGCGGCTTTGCGCCGTAATGTCGGTATGGTGTTCCAACGCCCAAATCCTTTCCCTAAGTCGATTTACGAAAACGTTGTTTATGGCTTGAGATTGCAAGGGCTGAATAACCGTCGTGAACTCGACGAAGCGGCTGAGCGTTCATTGCGCGGCGCGGCGATTTGGGACGAAGTTAAAGACAGATTACACGATAACGCCTTTGGTTTGTCTGGCGGTCAACAGCAACGTCTGGTGATTGCCCGTGCGATAGCCATTGAGCCAGAAGTGTTATTACTCGACGAACCAACATCGGCACTCGATCCGATTTCGACGCTGACGATTGAAGAGTTAATCACTGAGCTTAAGACGAAATATACTGTGGTTATCGTGACTCACAACATGCAACAGGCGGCGCGGGTATCGGATCAAACGGCCTTTATGTATATGGGTGAATTAGTTGAATATGCTGATACTAATACGATTTTCACCACGCCGAAAAAACGTAAGACTGAAGATTACATCACAGGACGTTACGGTTAATCGCTTGAGTATCGGATAAGGCCACCAAGGCTTGGTATGGGTCAACAGTTAAGTAACAGGTTGGAACGTAATGGAAAACATGAATTTAAGTAAGCACATTTCGGGTCAGTTCACCGCTGAGCTGGATGATATCCGTAATCGAGTGCTCGCCATGGGTGGCTTGGTTGAACGTCAGCTAGAGCAAGCGATTGATGCCTTAAGTGCCCTCGATGCCGAGTTAGCCCAGCGGGTGATTGCAGGCGATCATAAGGTCAATGCGATGGAAGTCTCCATTGACGAAGAATGCACGCGTATTATTGCTAAGCGTCAACCTGCGGCCAGTGATTTACGCTTGATTATCGCTATTTCAAAAACCATCGCCGATCTTGAGCGCATTGGTGATGCCTGTGTGCGGATTGCAAAAGCGGCATTAGATAAACGTTTGAATAATCAGCAGCCTTTGTTAGTTAGCATTGAAAATATGGGGCGTCATGCGACTCGGATGTTGCATGCGACTTTAGATGCCTTGGCCCGTATGGATGCCGATACCGCGTTAGAGCTGCATAAAGAAGATGCTAAGCTTGACCGTGAATATGAAGGCATCATTCGCCAGTTAATGACCTATATGATGGAAGATCCGCGTTCAATCCCAGACATACTCGACGTATTATGGGCAGCACGCGCAGTTGAGCGTGTCGGCGACCGCTGCAAAAATATTTGTGAATACATCATCTACTATGTGAAAGGCAAAGACGTTCGCCATACTTCCTACGAAGATATGGAAAAGGACATGAAAGGCTAACACACGCATTAATCTGCAGTTTTAATGCCTGAATAAAACGCTCCGCAGCCTCTGTGGAGCGTTTTGCTTTTAGGGCTTTTAAATGCGGTTTAATAAATGCCGACTGCTTTTATAGACTGATTTGACAGTACTAATAGCAATGATGAGTCAATTCGATTTGGTAAAAACGCATTGGAAAATTCTGCAGGCTATTATACCGGAGTGAGCTTTAACTACAGTTGTTGGGGGGCTTAGCGTTTGCTGATACTCATTCATACAGGCTTGCCATGGTATTCACTCACCGACGCGCAGCAAGTCCATCCTTGGATGCTCGACCGCCCCCGTCCATGGGGCGGACGGTCGTCTCGCTAATCACCATGGCTCACCTTTCGAGCATTCGTGTAATCTGTAGATTTAAAAGACATACGCAACACATTTTTGGACATTTCTTAGTCAGATTATTAGCTCGAATTAGTGAGTTTCGGATTAAGATTTCTATGGGTAACGCCTTTTTATATGAACACTATAACGCATTATTTTCTTTTTGTTTCTGCCAAAAATCTATTAATGGCCTCAAGAATTTATCTACTGAAATACTTATGCCATTTTCATAGGCAATATTTAACGGCCTAGCAAAACCATCGCTAAATGCCGACGAAAAACCACTTTGAGTGGATGTTGTAACACTCCTTATTAAACAATGCTTGGTTCCATTCGTAATATGCCTTGCCACATCAAATTCACTCGCTAATACAGCATCATCTGGATATTTAGCTTTAAACTTACTCTCAGTAAATTTTTCTTTATGTACCCATTCATATAAATGATAAGCAGATATTATTGTAAGCAGAGCATGTCTACTAGAGCTGTTATTTTCAATAAAATCGTCATATTGAGGTTTAACAATTAAATCGAAAAACTGTGTTGACGATTGAACCTCAAAAGTAGGCGGATTTTGCATAACTCTCCTGTGCGTATTTAAAAAAATCTAAAAAAATCTGGCCATCCATTTTAGATCAACAACATAATGCACTTTTGGTTTGTCTACAACTTGTATGAGCTAAAATTGCTTAAATGAGAGTCATCAAAAGTTGAGGGGCTAAAGCTGAGGCATAAAAATGAGCTAACTCATTAAAAAATTGTCGTGTTTAAGACATGCTAACCCACCCAATAAAACAAATGGGCAGTGATTGGTTTGATTAAGCAGGATTACCGTTAGTTGCTGTGAAGGTACTGACAGCTTGCCGCAAAGTGCCGTCGTCTCTTTTCTAGATGTTCGCAGTAATCGGTCAGTTCTTGCAGCGTACCCACCGGACCATGAAATAGCTTGCCAAACTCAGTAGTGAGCTTGAGCCAATTGTCATAGGGGATATTTAATCTTGTCAGTAACTTGGCGCTATTTCCACTGATGGCACCTCGTTTATCGTTGCGAATAATTCGGCCTGTATCATCGACCAATTCGAGGTAATCTGTTAATGAAAACGCAATGCCATTGGGTTGGTTCTCGCGCTCATTACCGATAAAAGGCAATAGATTTTTAGGTTGTTCACCTTTTAATGCGGCCCGAATGCGCATCTGAATACTGGTATGGTCGGATTGTTCTGGCGTATCCGCTATTTGGGCTCTAATCGGATTCAAATCAACGTAGGCCATACAGGTTAACACAGCGGCTTCATCGAGTAAGGCTTGATTCTCTATAAAAGAAGTAGGTAAACCGTCCTTCCCAAAAACGACCAGTACAGTTATCTTCTTGATTTGCTTGTCTTGCTATCGGTTCATGAAGGCAGCGCATAAACCATGAAATATCGCATAATCGGCTGCGGTAAATTGCGATTGAATGCCTTAATCGGTTGACCTCGTGAGCTTCAACTAACTCACCTTTGGCGAATTTTTGTGTTAAGTCATCACCTTTAAACAGCTTATGCCATTGCTCAAGTACTTCGCGGTCAGTCCAACGATTGGCACTGTCGATATCGACCCGCAGCACCACATGCAGATGATTCGACATCACCGCAAAGGCTGCCACATCAATGGCAAAAACGGCTTCAAGTTCAAACAGTAGTGACTCAACCCAACCACGGCGATGGTAATAGGGCGTATCTTCAAGACTAATTTGAGTTCTGCGAGGGCGCGGCATACAAACCTCCTTGTTTAATGCTTAACCCAAGCTATAGTCGGAGGTTAACAACTGCGCCATTAAGGCTGGGTGTCCAGTTTTGCTCTGGGTGTCCAGTTTTGCTCTCCTTGCCTTGTTAGCTTCTTGCTTCCCAGCCATCTTTACCATGAGAATATAGTTCCACTTTCATGTCTTCATCCCAGCTTTCAGGATGAGGTACAAATGCTAAGAAGTAATTATCGCCATCTTCCGGTACAGCACCACTCAGTATTGATAACGCCCAATTTTTTATACTTTTACTTTGAGAGAGTATCAATAGCTTATTTTCTGATCGAGCCATGGCCAATTTACTAAAATCGATTATAGAAGCGCGACTATCGCTTCTTTGAAATTCACTTTCAATAGCCCATTCCATTTTATTCACATAGATTAGCTGCTTCTTGTTTGACGCAGAAGGTATAGATTTAACATTCACAACACTAATATCAAAAAGCAATTCATTTAATTTAAATTCGCTTCTATTATCAGAATAATCTGCTGAAAAAACTCTGTATTCAGTTTGAACATATTCTTCTCTAAATGATGCTGCGATGTTTTTCACCCAAGCTTTACTTCTCGCAGCATGAAATAATCTAGGCTTAGAATAATTTGAACTTATACATTCTTGAAATGCATCTCTTAACGAATTCTGCAATTTTTCTAAAAGCATCGATTTATCCATGAAGCTAACGTCTTAGTATTTATGCGCTGCGCTGTTTGCAGGGTATAAATCGCTTGTTGGACTTGGCCGCTGCCACATCCATGTCAATTGGTATAGATGATGCTATAGGAATTTGCTTTTTTGCGGTAGCGGTTTTTTATACAGTTTGATGCGTAATCACTTGATATCGTTTTAGCTTTCTTATACATCCACACTCACGCCTGACTGATTATTGACCTTGGTTGACAGCATTTTGGCCCCATATTCAGGCTAACACTCGTACCACATTTTCTTATTGGCTAACGTAATTGCGGTTGGATCAAACTGATAAGGCCAGAACTCTGTAGCATTACTAAAATTGGGCCAACATACTAATGTTGAAGTGAGCTAGATGCACCATTGCTAACGAGGAATGGGGCAATAGCTTTTTAGCTGAATGAAAAGCGAGAGGGTTAGTGAGGATTGGCATTGTTGCAACAGTGACCGTTGGCGGCATGGATGCAGCCGTCGAGCCCTCAGGGACGAGTTTATGGCGAGTCACTGGGGAAATAATGACAATAAATGCCACTCAACTGTCGAGAGTGTTATCTCAAATGGGAGTGAACCAGTATAACGTCAACTGCAGTTCTGCTCGCTGCGTGCTCGCAGAACTGACAGATTACACTTTCTTAACTTCGCTTACCTTTGCCAAAATTCGCTTACCCAGTGCAGGCGGGTAGATATTCTGATAACTCAAGCAGGTTATAATCTGGGTCGCGGATATAGACAGAGTTTATCCGGCCTGTGGCGCCGGTTCGTAGCACTGGTCCTTCAATGATTTCAATCTGAAGTGCGTTTAAGTGGACGATCACTTCTTCTATATTGTGGCTGACCACAAAACACAGGTCGGCACTGCCGGGCGTGGCTGTTTCGGCTTTAGGTTCAAATTCTGCGCCCGCTTGGTGCAAGTTAATCTTTTGGTCGCCAAAACTTAACGCAATACGTTGATTGCCAAATACCACTTTTTTCATCCCGAGCACGGTTTGATAAAATTCGACACTGGCGGCGATGTCTTTTACGGTTAAGACCAAATGATCTAAGCGGGTTACGCGCATTTTACTTTCCTTAGAATGGCTCAGAGTGGGCTCTGAGTTTGAACGCTGTCTCTATGCTTGAGACTATTACTGCCAGATACCTTACATCATGTGCTGGTGCAAAAGTGACTCTGTGGTAGCATTTGTGGCGTTTTTTGCGTAAATATTTTATGCCTTCTGTATCCCTATGACTGAATGAGAGTGTGATGAAAAAAACCTTAGCCCGCGGCTTAATGAATCTATTACCTATGGCCTTGAGTTTGTGGCTGTTTTGGTCGTTGTTTGTATCGTTAGATGGTTTAGGAATTGTAATTTTAGAGTTGGTAGGGATAAACCAACACTTTGTCGGCGCGGGATTTATGCTGGTGGTGGCATTAGTTTTTGCCGTGGGCCTGCTGTTTTCGGTCAGCCCGATTGTGTGGCTTTATGGTTGGCTTGAGCGCCAGTTGATGCGTTTCCCATTGTTTAAATCGGTTTATGGCAGTATCCGTGATATCGCCTCTTTGATGAATCGTGATGGTAAGCCAACAAGCCAAAAGACAGTGTTAGTGAAACAGGCGAATGGCAGTTTTGTGGTGGGTTTTATTATGACGGATACGCCGCCACAGCCCTTGTTAGATGCGCTACCAGAGGGCGATTGGGTGCCTGTGTTGTTCCAATTGAGCTATCAAATGGCGGGCGTGACGAGCTTAGTTAAGCGGGATGATTTAATTATGGTTGATTGGTCGTTTGAGGAGGCGATGCGCTTCAATTTAACTGCAGGTATCTCGCAGTCACCGACTAAGTAATCCGATGAAGGTTTGTGCGTTTTAGCGTTTAAAATTAAATTTGATGATTTTTGTGGTATAATTTTTTGGCGACCAATATGGTCGCCATTTTTTATGCTGAATATTCTAGTAATATATTTGTTTTATGCTAAAGGTGGGTATTAGCTGCCTTAGTGGTGTTAATTCTGTTTATCCATCAATCATTGGCTTAAAAAAGTCGAGTGTTGTTAATCCCGTTGTTCAGATCCTGTCGCGTTTAGCCATAGCGAGTCGTTGCCATGATCTTTGGGATTTCCCCCATACTGGTCATAGATGAGCCACGCAGTATTAACCAAATTTTAAGTATAAGTTTTGTCCTATCTCGCCGTTGGTATGTTGAGATATTTGGAGTGTGAACCCGCTAGAAATAGGGAGAGTCAATGTCAATCAAGTCTAGTATTAATCCGCCGGTATTTTATTCGTCGGTCTTTTTCATCATCTTGATGGTGATGATTTGCGCAGTATGGCCCACAGAGGCAAACACCTTTTTTAGATCAATGCAGTCATGGATAGAAATGAAAGCCGGTTGGCTTTACATTCTAAGTGTGGCGTTTTTCCTGATTTTTATCATATTTGTCATGGTTAGTCGCTTCGGCGATATCAAACTAGGACCAGATCATTCAGTGCCAGACTACAGCTATAAAAGCTGGATCGCCATGTTGTTTTCGGCGGGTATGGGCATAGGTTTGATGTTTTTTGGGGTCGCTGAACCTGTGATGCACTATCTGGCGCCGCCGGATGCAACCCCAGAGAGTCTTATTGCCGCAAAAGAGGCAATGAAGATCACTTTCTTCCATTGGGGACTGCATGCTTGGGCGATTTACGCTGTGGTGGCATTGAGTCTGGCCTATTTCTCTTATCGACATAAGTTACCGTTATTGCCGCGAAGTGCGCTTTATCCCTTAATTGGTGAACGCATCTATGGTCCTATTGGCCATACAGTGGATACATTTGCTGTGCTTGGCACTATGTTTGGGGTGGCGACATCACTGGGCTTTGGGGTGTTGCAGGTCAATTCTGGGTTGAGTTATTTATTTGAAGGTTTACCTAATAATGCTGTGGTGCAGGTGTGCTTGATCATCGGCATTACCTTGCTCGCGACCTTGTCGGTATTTTCTGGCCTCGATAAAGGCGTGAAGCGCTTAAGCGAACTCAATCTGGGTCTCGCGATTATTTTATTGCTTATCGTCTTGATCCTTGGCCCTACGGTTATGCTGTTGCAGGCTTTTGTGCAGAATACCGGTAGTTACTTAAGTGATTTAGTGGGTAAAACCTTTAACTTGTATGCTTATGAACATAAGGAAGATTGGCTCGGAGGCTGGACCTTGCTCTATTGGGGTTGGTGGATTTCCTGGTCTCCTTTTGTCGGTACCTTTATTGCACGTGTAAGCCGCGGCCGTACCATCCGTGAGTTTTTGATTGGTGTGTTATTTGTGCCATCGGCGCTGACCTTTCTGTGGATGACGGTATTTGGTAATACGGCGATTGATTCGATTATGAATCACGGCGCGACCTATCTTGCCGAGGCGGTGAATACCGATGTATCAGTGGCCTTGTTTGTGTTTTTCGAGCACATGCCGTTTCCGACTTTACTTTCTGGGATTGCGATTTGTTTAGTCGTCACTTTCTTTGTGACCTCGTCGGATTCGGGATCCTTAGTGATTGATAATCTTACCTCGGGAGGTGATAACAATGCCCCCGTATGGCAGAGGATCTTTTGGGCACTGTTGCAAGGGGTCGTTGCTTCGGTATTGTTGTTAGCGGGTGGATTACAGGCGCTGCAAACGGCGGCTATCGCCAGTGCTATGCCGTTCTTAGTGGTGATGCTATTCATGTGTCTGGGCTTATTTAAAGCCCTGAAAAATGATTGGCTGAAGATTAATAGCGTGCAGTTACACAATACTAGTGTGCAATACGCCAAAACTAATATGAGCTGGGAAGAGCGTATTGGGGTTTTAGTCTCGCATCCTACCCATGAAGAAGCGCAAGTGTTCTTGAATAATGTGGCTACGCCCGCTTTATCTAAGGTGTGTCAACACTTTATGGCTAAAGGCATAGTGGCCGATCTTGAATACTTAGATGGCCGCGTGCGATTAGTGATCAGCAATGAGGTGAATTTACCCTTTGTTTACGGTGTACGAACGCGTTGTTTTGACATCACTAACCCAATAGGGACTGAAATCGAGCAGGGAAATACCTTGTATTACCGCGCCGAAGTGTACCTTGAACAAGGTGGTCAGCATTACGATGTGATGGGTTATACCGAAGAGCAAATCCTCGCGGATGTGGTGACTCAGTATGAAAAATACTTACACTATTTGCATCTGTCGAATGCCGATCATGCCCACGTAAGTTAAGTAACGTAAGCCTGTAACGTAAGTCGGCTTAGCCATTTACGTCTACAAATCGTGCACCATTAACCCGCAAAGTGCGGGATATATTGCCCCAAGTGATAACTCGGATTATCCTTGGGGCAATTTTTTTAGGGTTTGTTTTAGGGATTACACTATGTCATCAGTGCCAGGCCAGAGTAAGTTAGATAAAGTATTAGCCGATGCGCGGGAGTACAAAGCTAAGCGTGAGAGCGGTTACCGTGAGCAAGCGTTAAAACTCTATCCTTGGGTGTGTGGCCGCTGTACCCGCGAATTTACCCCAAAAAACTTAAGTGAACTGACTGTGCATCATAGGGATCATAACCACGATAACAACCCGTCAGACGGTTCAAACTGGGAATTATTATGTCTTTATTGCCATGACAACGAACATTCTCGCTTTGAAGAATTGATCCGCTACGGTAGCACCACAGAAACCAAGCAAGCGGCGGCGACCTACAATCCCTTTGCTGACTTAAAATCAATGCTGAAAAAATAGTCTTGTAGGCTGTTAGCAGGATGAGCTTGCGCAGAGGGTGGCGTTAGCAGGCGGCGTTTAGTCTTTGTCGGTTAAACGCGCTTCGGCAGCTAACCATTTATCACGACTTAAAATATGCTGGTTTTCACTGCCTTCAAATAAAGCTTTACGGGCGGGAAGTTGCTGACAAATGGCTGCCTGTTGTGCTTCGCTGCTCGTACGCCAACTGACAATTTCATCGATATGTCGAAAGCAGCCCATGCAGTAGTCTTCGTCATTTAAACCGCAGCGTGCGACGCAAGGTGAAAGCATGTGTGTCCTCTGGAGCCTTAAGGTTAGTTAACCGATGCTAGTTAATAGAAGCTAGTTAACCGAAGCCAGTTAATCAAAGTTCGTTAACCTATGCTCGCTAACGCGTGTATTCAGTTAACGATATGGTTGAGTGTTTAAAGGCCGCGATACTAACATTTTTTCGCATAAAGTCATCTTTAGGGCGCATTCCCTTGGCCTAAGGTGAGACAAGTATTTTTTACACTGGGCATGACGTGAACCAAGATAATCTGCAGCAACAATTCACTTACTCACAGCAATTTAGCAAGCTTAATCAGTTGCTTGAAAAGAGTGCTGCCCTGTGGCAAGTGCGTGCATTTGAAGTGAACTCTTTACCTTGGGCACAGGATTTTCCGCAGTTGGCCGAAGCTGTGTGGGCGCTGGCTGATGATGAGCTTGATGGACTCGATGCCGAGCAATCTTTACTGGTTAAGACGCTGTCACCGGCATTAAACCGCGATCTTAGGGCATTAGGCCAAGATTGGGACTTGTCATTACTTACCGCAGCCATTGCTGATATTACTATTACCGATACCACAAAGGTAGATAAAGCGCAGGACAGCGGTTTGTCCTTTGATGATGAGGCGCACTTTAGTGCTCACATTAAAGGCCGAAAATGGCAGCAAATTACCGCCTTTGTGCAGCATTTACCCCAGCTTAATTTACCCGTATTGGAATGGTGTGCAGGAAAAGGGCATTTGGGCCGCTTGATTGCTAAAGCTCGCGGCGCCGATGTGGTGAGCTTAGAGTGGCAGGCGCCGCTGTGTGAAGCAGGGCAGTCCTTTGCTGATAAGTGGCAGTTATCGCAGACTTTTATTTGCGCCGATGCCTTTGCTATTGGCGCTGAGCACAGGGCTATAGCCACTGTCGAAACACCAGTTGAACATCCCTCAGCAGCGAATCCGTTAACAACTCATCCCTTAACTGCTCAGCAGCAAGCAGTTGCTTTGCATGCCTGCGGAGATTTGCATGTTCGGCTGTTAACGCTGGCGGCCGAGGCGGGCACGCAGGCATTGGCGATTTCTCCCTGTTGCTATCATTTAATTCAAGCGAGCCATTATCAGCCGTTATCCATTCTTGCTCAGCAGAGCAGCCTAAAGCTCAGTCGCCATGATTTACAGTTACCGCTGCAGCAGAGTGTGATCGCTAATCCCAAGCAGCAAGCGCTACGCCATCAAGAAATTGCGTGGCGCTTAGGCTTTGATGCACTGCAACGTGAATGTCGACAAATCGACGAATATTTGCCTTTACCCTCGTTAAAACAGAGCCAGTTGAGCGGCAGTTTTACGGATTTTTGCCTGTGGGCAGCCGAGACTAAGGCCGTTAATCTTGCAAAAAACAGGGATTTTGAAGCTTGGCTTGACGTTGGGCGACAAAGACAACAATTAACTCGCCGTATTGATTTAGTCGCGCATTTATTCCGCAGCGCACTGGAGCAGTGGTTAATCTTAGATCGCGCTTGTTTTTTGCAGGAACAAGGATATGGTGTTTGCGTGGGTGAATTTTGTGCAAACAGCGTCACACCAAGAAATACGCTGATTTTAGCGCAAAAAATGGCGGTATAATTTTGCGCGTCTAAAAATATGCTGTACTGTGATGTTTTTTATGAATTATTTCTATATTAGCGCATTTAAGTTTAGTGATAGTTAATTCAGGGCCGTCGTGTTTGGAACCTGCGCTGTGAGACAAGTCTTACACTCAAGATGGTTTTTTATTGAATCATCGGGCTTTTCTTGTTCAAATGTCGCATTAATGACGAATAACAACTGAAAGCTGACCTGCTGGTCAGTCATTCTAGTGAGCGAATAAAACAGTTTCATGAAATATTCCCGCGTATTTATTAATAGCCTGGCCTATGAACTGGCGCCTGTTGTGGTTTCCAGTAGTGAGCTAGAGTCTCGTCTTGCTCCTTTGTATCAAAAGTTCCGTATTCCTATGGGACAGCTTGCCGCATTGACTGGGATTACCGAACGCCGCTGGTGGCCAAAAGGACATCAATTGTCCGACGGTGCGATTAAAGCTGCCCGTAAAGCCATGGTTGAAACTGGGATTGATGTCGCCGATTTAGGTGCGGTTGTCTATACCGGCGTGTGCCGCGATCAACATGAGCCCGCGACCGCGTGTCGTATTGCTGCCGAATTGGGTGTGTCAAAAGACACTGCGATTTACGATATCAGCAATGCTTGTCTTGGGGTGTTATCGGGTATTTTAGATATCGCGAACCGTATTGAGTTGGGTCAAATCAAGGCGGGTATGGTGGTGTCCTGTGAGTCGGCGCGGGATATTGTCGATGTCACTATCGATAACATGTTGGCCGATCCGACCATGCAGAATTTTGCCCAGTCACTGGCGACCTTAACCGGTGGTTCTGGTGCCGTGGCGGTGATTCTTACCGATGGCAGCTTGCCGCTGACAAATGTGCGTCAGCATCAATTGCTGGGTGCATCGCACTTATCGGCGCCTGAGCATCATCAGTTGTGTCAATGGGGTCTGCAGGAAGTGGGGCACAATCTGTACCGCGAGTTTATGCGTACCGATGCCGTTACCTTGCTTAAAGAAGGCGTTGAATTGGCGAAGCACACTTGGGAGCATTTCCTTGAGCAGCGTAATTGGCTGGTTGAGCAAGTGGACAAAGTGATTTGCCATCAAGTGGGTGCCTCAAACCGTAAGCAAGTGCTTAGCGCGTTAAATATTCCCCCCGAAAAAGAATTTCCTACGTATCAGCTGCTGGGCAATATGGGCACAGTGTCGTTACCTGTGACCGCTGCGATGGCGCACGATCAAGGCTTTTTACAAGCGGGCGATCAAGTGAGCTTTTTAGGCATAGGCAGTGGATTGAATTGCATGATGTTAGGTATTAAGTGGTAGGGTGCAGTGCACCTTTTCACGCCTTTGCTTGATGGCTGGCATACATTCGAGTCAACCCAGTAAGTCCATGATTCAGTTGATAGCTTAGTCTTTAGTTCTGTCGATAAGCTAAGCCAGCTGTACATAACCCGTTATTCGCTCTCATAAAGAATCAAGATAGGAAGCGTCATGTTAGACACTCTGTTGCCTTTTAAACGTCATTTTCTTAGCCGTAATGGCAACAAGCTACATTATATCAACGAGGGTCAAGGCGAGCCTGTGGTGATGGTTCACGGTAATCCTAGCTGGTCGTTTTACTACCGCAATCTTGTTAGCGCCTTAAAAGACACTCACCAATGCATAGTGCCGGATCATATCGGCTGTGGCCTGTCGGATAAGCCAGACGATAGTGGTTATGACTATACCCTTAAGAATCGTATCGACGATCTCGAAGCCCTGCTCGATAGCCTGAATGTGAAAGAAAATATTACCTTAGTCGTACACGACTGGGGCGGCATGATAGGTATGGGTTATGCGGCGCATTATCCTGAGCGCATTAAACGCCTAGTGATATTGAACACGGGCGCTTTCCATTTGCCCGAGACTAAACCATTCCCTTGGCCGCTGTGGATCTGTCGTAATACCCTGTTAGGCACTGTGTTGGTACGCGGTTTCAATGCCTTTTCGTCTATTGCTTCCTATGTGGGTGTTAAGCGTCAGCCGATGTCGAAATACATTCGCGAGGCGTATGTCGCGCCGTTTAACTCTTGGGCTAATCGCATTTCGACGCTGCGTTTTGTGCAGGATATTCCGCTGCGTGAAGGCGATAGAAATTATCAATTAGTCTCTGATATTGCTTCGAGTTTACCGCAGTTTGCCAAAGTGCCGACCCTGATTTGCTGGGGCCTCAAGGACTTTGTATTCGATAAGCACTTTTTAGCGAAATGGCGCCAACACATGCCCCATGCGACAGTGCATGAATTTGCCGATTGTGGTCACTACATTTTGGAAGATGCCAGCGATGAAGTGATTGCCCATATCAAAGGCTTTATGGCTGACGACCACGTAGAAGCGGCGCAGTCCGAACAGGCCGCAGGTTAATGTCGACCTTGCTTGAGACTGAAGTTGCTCCTTTAGTGACGCCGTTGGAAAAGTCACTTTTAAGTGGCACTTCTGCGTCAGCAACAATCAATGATGCCAATATTTGTCGTCATCTCAAGCAAGCCGCCCATGCCATTCCCCATCATCTTGCGGTAGCAGTACAAAGCGCTCAGGGCGCTTCTGTGGCGAATTTGCGTTACAGCGAGTTGGACTTTCTTAATCTAGACAGACAAAGCGATGCGATAGCCTTTGCGCTTAACGCCCATGGCATTGAGCGCGGCATGAAGGCTGTGCTTATGGTCACGCCGAGTTTGGATTTTTTTGCACTTACTTTTGCGCTGTTTAAAGCGGGGGTTATTCCTATCCTAGTTGATCCCGGCATGGGGATCCGCAATCTTAAACAGTGTTTTGCTGAAGCCGCGCCCGATGCCTTTATTGGTATTCCCAAGGCTCATATTGCTAGACGTCTATTTGGTTGGGGTAAGGGCAGTATTAAGTCATTACTCAATGTTGATGACGGCAAAACAGGCTTAGCGGCAAAGTTAATCCGTATCGGTACTGGTGCGATAAGTTTATCGACTCTGCTGCAAAGCACCTCAGTACAATCTTCTGCTCCAAAGTCTGAATATCCCATGGTGATGCTTAAATCTGATGAGATAGCGGCGATTTTATTTACCAGTGGCAGCACTGGCACGCCTAAGGGTGTGGTGTATAGCCATGGTATGTTTGAGGCACAAATTCAAGCGCTAAAAAACGATTATGGCATTTGCCATGGCGAGCGCGATTTAGCCACTTTTCCGCTGTTTTCACTCTTTGGTCCCGCACTTGGCATGGCGTCTATCGTTCCAGAAATGGATGCCAGCAAACCTATTACTGCTAATCCTGAATTTCTATTTGCCGCGATTGAGAAATATCAATGCAGTAATATTTTTGTTAATCCCGCTTTGCTCGAACGTTTAGGCCGCGCGGGGGAACAAAAACAGCATAAACTGCCCAGCGTACAGCGGGTGATTTCCGCGGGTGCGCCAGCCACCATTGCCTCCATCGCCCGTTTTAGTAAGATGCTGAGCCAAGGTGTGCCGATTTTAAATTCCTACGGCGCAACCGAATCTTTGCCTATTAGTATGATTGCCAGCGATGCGTTATTTGCCACGACTGACATCACAGATAACGGCGGTGGTATCTGTGTCGGTCGCGCTATCGATGGTGTGACGATTCGCATTATTGCTATCAGCGAAGAGGTTATTCCCGAGTGGGATGATGCCTTACAGCTGAATAACGGTGAAATCGGCGAGATAGTCGTGCAGGGGCCTATGGTGAGTCAGTCCTATTATCTAAACAATAGTCAGCACGCTAGCCAAAACGAAAGCCAAGGCAAACGCGCGACTGCGGCGGCCAAGATTTGGGACTCGGCAACCGATACCGTTAGACACCGCATGGGCGATTTGGGGTATCTTGATGATCAAGGTCTTCTGTGGATGTGTGGTCGTAAGGCCCACAGAGTCGACGCTACCCTTAACAGATTGTTTGCTAAACGTTATTATTCCATTCCCTGCGAGCGCATTTTTAATACGCATCCCAATGTGAAGCGCTCCGCTTTAGTGGGAGTGAAAGTGGCGAACGAGATAGAGCCGTTAATTTGTATCGAACTCGACCAGTCATTGGTGTGCAATAAGAGTCAGCAGTTGTACCAAGATTTGATCGCCATCGCCGAGCAATTTACGCAGACTCAGGGCATAAGGCGGTTTCTTATCCATCCTGATTTCCCTGTGGATGTGCGGCATAATGCCAAGATTTTTAGAGAAAAATTAGCCGTTTGGGCACAATCACAAACGAAAGGTTGATTTAAAACTCCACGGCTTTTTCCTGCATTTTTACGTTATATTCTGTGTTCATTTGAACAAACTCGCTTATTTTTAAGCCCTTGTGCTTATTTTAAACTTATTACACCGACTTTAAGTTCATGTAAATGTGCTGAAATGGATACCCTTAATGACGAAAGACCCAATCAAGAGCACGACGCTTGCCCAATTTGATGCGGCTGAACAAACGGCACTGGCGCAGCTCGCGCTTAAGGTGCAACACGCCTTTGTCACGGGGGCGGGGGGATTTTTAGGTAAAGCGATTTGTCTGAGATTGTTAGCCGCGGGCATTAAGGTCACAGGTTTTGCGCGTGGGCATTATCCCGAACTTGAAGCGCTGGGCGTAGTCATGCTGCAAGGGGATTTAGTCAATAAAGATCTGCTGCAACAGGCGATGCAAGGCTGCGATATTGTATTTCATGTGGCGTCTAAAGCAGGTGTTTGGGGTGACAGAGACAGCTATTTTTGTCCGAATGTGAAGGGCGCTGCCAATGTGATTGCCGCTTGTAAGGCATTAAAAATAGATAAGTTAGTTTATACCAGTACCCCGAGTGTGACCTTTGCAGGGCAGGATGAATCGGGTATTGATGAGTCTACTCCCTATGCTACAAGATTCCTGAATCATTATGCCCACTCTAAAGCCATCGCTGAAAAGATGATGCTCGATGCCAATCAAGTGGGTGACATGCCACTTGAAAATCCTGATGTGACCCAAGTATCTAGCCAAGTGACGACTCAAGCCACTGCACCCTATGCGTTAAAAACCGTCGCACTCAGGCCGCATCTGATATGGGGGCCTGGCGATCCCCATTTAGTGCCTCGGGTATTGTCGCGCGGGCGTTTAGGTAAGCTTAAACTGGTTGGCCGCGAAGATAAGCTAGTCGATACCATCTACATAGACAACGCTGCCTATGCCCATGTGCTGGCGGCACTGGAACTTTGCCAAGCAAAGCCTAAGTGTCAAGGGAAAGCTTATTTTCTGAGTAATGATGAACCCATCACTATGGCCGAGATGATCAATCTGATTTTGGCCTGCGATGCTTTACCGCCAGTGACTAAGCGTGTGCCTCAATTTGTGGCCTATGTAGTAGGCGCAGTATTGGAAAGTGTACATTACCTCCTAAAGAAGCAAGAAGAGCCCATGATGACGCGTTTTGTCGCACGGCAGTTATCCTGCAGCCATTATTTTGATATCAGCGCAGCTAAACGAGATTTAGGTTATCGTGCGCTCGTCTCTATTAATCAAGGGATGGCAAGGCTTAAAGTGTCGCTTTAGTTTTAGATATACTGCCATCATGGTATTGGGGGTTTATGAGTTGCGGTGATTGTAAAACGTCAATTTTCAGGCAAAAGATTGGTCGCTGCAAACGATGTATGTGGCAGCTTACGGCTTTGTCGGCTATCGGTTGGCCGCTGTGGTGGTGGCTTTATTATGATGCGCCTAGGGATGTAAACTCGATTGCCTTACTGTTTTTCTGCACCGCTTTTACGGGGTTATTGGCTTTACATCTTATTGTCTTGGCTTACCGTCGCCTCAGAGGGCGAGAGTAAGCCAACTGACTTTCTGTTTGTATGCTTAAACTGAGTTAGTTGCCATTTTCTCGTGCATCATTTTTTTCATTAATGGCGCAAGGGCAAAGAAGACTAATGCCATCACCACGCCAATTTGCGCCGAGAAGATAAACAGTTGCTCGTATAGCGCCATCGCACTCGGTACGTCACTTATCACGCCGCCTTGGGTATCAATCGCGGCGAGCTTGTTTAATTCGGCGGCTAAGATTTCAGAGTATGAAGTGCCGAGGAACCAAGCACCCATCATCAGGCTGACTACGCGTTTTACCGAAAGCTGAGTCACGGCAGATAAGCCTATGGGCGACAGCAATAACTCCCCGATTTCTAATACAAAATAAGCCGCGACTAAGAACCAAATACTCACTAAGCCACTGCTTAGCGGCATCTGGATCCCGAGCACAAGCACCATAAAGGATAAACCCGCGAACAAAATACCGAGTGCGGTTTTAACTGGTTTGCTTAGGTCGCAATTTTTACGGGCGAGGGCTGGCCACAGCCAAGCGAAGATAGGCGACAAACTGATCACAAAGAAGGCACCGAGGAAGGTTAGCTGTCCCGCACTCCATTCGAGGCCTAGCATGTTACGGTCCATCACACGGTCCGAAAATGCTACCCAAGAGCCATAGGTCTGCTCATATAAGCCAAAGAAGACCAAACCCGCAACGATGAAAAGCAGCAAAGCCGACATCTGTTGACGTTCAATCGGATTACAATGTTTCACCATGAACCAGCCAATACCAAGGGCAAGCACTAGTGATACTGAGTGCAAGAACCAAATCACTGGGCTCACAGCGGGTAATAAACTGCTAATCGAAAGTACGAGGGAGTGGGTTTGAATCAACCCCCAGACTATGATTACGCTGCCAATTGCGCTTAAGTAAATCCATTGTTCTGTCGTTATGCCGGCGGTTTTCTTTAAAATCCGCGCAGGATCTCTGGGTTCGGCGAAGCCTTGCAGATGTTTCTTGCCACGAATAAACACCAACAAACCCGCTAACATCCCCAAACCTGCCAAACCAAAACCGTATTTCCAGCCATAGGTTTCACCTAAATAAGCGCAAATTAGCGGGGCTAAGGTGGCGCCTAAGTTGATGCCCGCGTAGAAAATGGTAAAACCAGAATCTCGCTTAGCGGATGATTTAGGATAAAGCTGACCGACTATGGTGGAAATATTGGGTTTTAAAAAGCCCACTCCGACAATGATTAAGGCAAGGGATAAATAGAATACTTGCAGCGCTTGTTCATCCCGTTGAACTTCACCTGCAACGATAACCGCTTGATGGCCTTCAAAGGCCATACCTAAGTGGCCGAGCACCAATAAAACACCGCCAAAGATCACCGCTTTGCGCATGCCGATATAGCGGTCGGCCAATAAGCCACCCACTACGGGCATGGCATACACTAAGGCACCGTAAGCACCAATCACGTTGTAACCAAATTCATCAGTAAATAGATGATATTTAATCAGGTAAAGAAACAGTAATGCTTTCATACCGTAGAAAGAGAAGCGTTCCCACATTTCGGTAAAAAAGCAGACAAATAAGCCCTTAGGATGCCCAAATAGCATTTCAGCTGGGGGCGAGCCTTGTGGGCCCTGCATTGCGAGCGACGGGTTTTGTTCTATTGACACTTAAGACTCCCATTGCTGGCACTTTATGCGCCGAGCAGCTAATGATTCATTTTATCGTAATGAATTTTATTAATTATTTTTCATTATTTGTGATTATCGCGGCGCTTTTGATCACTAAAAGACGGCACTGTTGCAGCAGTTAATCACACTCGGATGATATGGAACAGCCAAGGGTCTTGAAAGTGATGAATATTTTGTATAACTAACATTTTTAGCCGTTCTTTAAGGCTCGCTATAGCAATACTAAGCGGTTAAATTAATTCATTTTCAGTTAAGAAATGAGTGCTAAATAGTGGCCATAATTCAACTGTGGCAGTTTTATCTTAGCGGCTTTAGCCTTGATTTAGCTGTAGTTCGTCGTTTAATGGATAGTGTAAGTTTTATGATTGATAGCAATTTTGCATTATTGGTAGAGCATCTACGCGCTTGTTCGAGGCTGCTATCTAAAGGAATGTCACGAATGGGTGGGTTAGATGATTTTCTCAGGGAAGCGCTGTGATTGAGAAGTGAACTTATTCGAGGCATAAGTATAAATAAGCACCATAATTATATTGATTGTAAAAGAATTTTAATCTTGATAGTTGCATTTTTCATATAAGATTTCACAGTTTATATTTCTACAATGAGTCAATGTCTATCTGCTCAACTTTACTGATTTAGATCAGTCGTTATGTGTTACTAAGGAGACTTATGGAGTTTTTTACCACCCTATTTGTGGGTTACCCGCTTTGGGTTTGGTTAATGTTTTTCGGTTTTGTGCTGGCGTTATTAGCCTTTGACCTTGGCGTATTGCACAAGGATCAGCATGAAATTACCGTGGCTGAAAGTTTAAAGCTTTCAGCCTTTTATATCTGTATGGGCTTATTGTTTGGGGTCTGGCTCTGGTGGTACAAGGGTTCAACCGCCGGTATGGAATACCTAACGGGCTATCTGATTGAAAAATCACTGTCTATGGATAACGTATTTGTTATTGCGTTAATCTTCAGTAGCTTAGGTATCCCACGTTTATACCAACATAGAGTGCTCTTCTGGGGCATTATGGGCGTAATAGTGTTGCGCGCCATTATGATCGGTCTTGGTGCTGTGCTTGTTGCCCAGTATCAAGGTGTACTTGTGTTATTTGGACTCTTCTTGATTTTCACTGGCGTGAAAATGCTCTTCTCAAACGATGAGCACGGTGATATCCAAGACAATAAGTTTTATAAATGGTTACGCACTAAGATGCGTTTTACGCCAACGCTGCATAAAGAAAAATTCTGGGTACGTGGCGAAGATCATCAGTTAACAAAAGGATGGTGGGCGACGCCGTTATTCTTGGCGTTGATCTTAGTGGAAACCGCGGATTTGGTGTTTGCAGTCGACAGTATTCCCGCTATTTTTGCGATTACCCAAGATCCTTTCATCGTTTATACCTCGAATATCTTCGCGATTCTGGGGCTACGTGCTTTGTATTTTGCCTTGGCTGCTATGGTGCACCGTTTCGAATACCTTAAATATGCGCTGTCAGTGGTATTAGTATTTATTGGGGTGAAAGTGGGTTTAGTGTATTTCAATCACGAGGGAATAGTGGACTTTACTATCCCAACAGCAGTGTCCCTTGGTGTGACTTTTGGTCTGTTAGTCTTAGGTGTCTTGTATTCGCTGTGGAAGACGCGTGGGCAAGAAGTTGAGAAATAGCTTGGACGGCTAGTCCAATAAGTAATATGTTTCGGCCGTTTAGTCATACTAAACGGCCTTTTTTATATCCTTAATATGTGAATCGTTAAGCTTTACAGAAGATGTTAAAAATTAGTCTATGCTTAATTCGAGCCGTTGTTAGTTTTGGGCTCACAAAGGGAGTTTTTAGGACTAATACTCTTCAAGGACGATATTATGAAACTCAACATTACCGCCATACTTCTGCTCACCGTTTGTTCATTGACCACAGTCAACGCAAAAGCTGCAGATAAGCAATCGCCCAACACTAGATCTAACGCAAATTCAACCTGTACTGGAGCCTATCCAAGTTACTTCCAAGATCCTGCTTTTACAAAAACAGGTATGTGGGACAATCAAGTCATTATCAACCAAGCTTATTCTGGCTGGAAGGGGCCTATTTTTAGCCTCAGTGATGCTTATTCGAGTGCTAAACCAGATAGCGCTGCACCTTGGCTTAAATTCAATCCCTTCGATAAAAATCTGAGTGAAAGTGATAAAAATACCCAAGCTGAGCAATACCTCTGGGCTGTGATGAAGTACATCCAAGAGGGAAACATCGACAAAGGCGATGTCAGTAAAGACTGGGATCTGTGTAACAACAAGGTGCGCTCTTGGTACCATATTCCCTATCAGACCTATGATCCCATGAGTGGGCGGGAATTTATCCATGGCTTGACCCGAGAAGCCCCCGTTACTATGGAGATAAAAGGCCAAGGCTCCCTTAAAACCACTATGTGGGCGGTGGGTTTTTATAATCCTCAGGCGGCAAACAGCATTGGCAAGGTATGGACGGGGGCACCATCACCTGTGATGCCCCAGCAAAATTTTGCATTTAATGAAGGCAGTGTGATTGGCAAGTTACTGTTCACTACCGCAACGCCTAATAACTATCCTTTCCTTGAAAATGTACCTGTTTGGCAAGCCAATATCAGTGCCAGTGATTTCTGTGTATGTAAAAACGCCGATGGCAGTGCCTGTAGTTTCCAACAGGAAACAGAGCAATGCCCGCGCTCTGTCGCCGATGTGTACTTGTTGCAGTTTGATATTGCAGTGCGCGACAGCCGTTCACCCGTGGGCTGGGCCTATGGCACTTTTGTCGCCGATGGTCAGTTTAAAGCGAAAGAGAAAAATCCTTGGGATCGTATCTCACCTCTGGGATTAATGTGGGGGAATGACACGCCGCCAGCAACAGTGGGAGCGGCAGCATTCCCTCAAAACCCAATCACAGGGCTTAAGGATAGCGCGGTATTTCAAGAGGTCGTTGGCCGTTTGAATGAGCACACCAATGCGGGACACTTAGGGTGTAATGGGCGTTTAAATGGCCCTGCGGATAATGCATTAAGTAGCTGTTTATCTTGCCATCAAACTGCTTCAGTTCCTGATAGTACCAATAATACACCGGCAATCCTGTACCAATTTGCCTCGTATCAAGAGCCGGGCAGTGGTCAATGTTTAACATCGCCCAGCGCCCTCGATTTATCAATTGACCAAGTGTATTTCAAAACCTTTATGTGTTCTGCGTCCTTCGTTGGACCCAGTAACATAGTCCCTGCACCTAAATATACTCAAGGGCAAAAACAGTGGATTTCTACTGATTTTTCATTGCAGCTTAGTATTAGTCTCACCCAGTGGCAAGAATGGCAACAAGACCAAGATAACCTGAAAAAGAATATCAAAGTACGTGTATTTGATGGCACTTTACCCTCGCGCTAATGTTGGCGTTTATGTAACTAAATTGTATTTAGTACGCCATATTTTAATTCGTGGCATATTTTTACTTTTATATTGTATTTCAATAGCAAGGGACTCAAATAGAGTCCCTTTTGCTATTTTAGGGATTAAGAATATGTAGTTTGTTTTGCTGGCTAGCATTCTGTAAGTACATGAATATCTTGATAACTACTGTAAAGGTTAATTTTATGTGATAGTTTGTCGGTATTTTGAACTCACAGACGCAAGAGGGAAGCATGCTGACTATTTCTAATCTCACTAAAACCTATGATAACGGTGTTAAAGCACTCGATGGTGTTGATTTAACGATTTCCAAAGGGATGTTTGGTTTACTCGGACCCAATGGCGCGGGCAAGTCATCACTCATGCGTACCATTGCCGCCCTGCAAAGTGCCGATAGTGGTAGCATAGTGTTTGACGGTATTGATGTATTAGCCGACCCTCAAGCGCTGCGTAAAACCTTAGGTTATTTACCTCAGGACTTTAATGTTTATCCGCGTATTAGCGCCTATGACCTGTTAGATCATTTAGCCATTCTTAAGGGCATTAATCAGAGCAAGCTGCGTAAAGAAGCGGTTGAAGGATTGTTGGCGCACACCAATCTTTATCAGCATAAAAATAAAGCCGTGAGTGGTTTTTCTGGCGGTATGCGTCAGCGCTTTGGTATTGCTCAGGCCTTGCTTGGTGATCCTAAGTTATTGATTGTGGATGAGCCGACTGCGGGTCTCGATCCCGAAGAACGTAACCGTTTCCATAACTTGCTGGTGAGTTTAGGCGAGGAAAAAGTGGTAATCCTCTCGACTCACATTGTCGAAGATGTGTCTGAACTCTGCGCTAATATGGCGGTTTTGGCATCGGGTAAAATTCTGCTTCAAGGCAATCCACATCAATTGGTGGGTGAATTAACGGAAAAAATTTGGACTAAGACTGTGAGTCAAGCACAGGCGCAGGAGCTTGAAGCGCAATTACCTGTGATTTCTAAGCGTTTATTAGCGGGACGCACAGTACTGAATGTGATGGCTGAAACTTGTCCTGAAGGATTTACCCCTGCGACTGCTGGGCTTGAAGATCTGTATTTTTCGACTTTACTCAGTCACCGCCGTCAGGCTGCCTAAGGAGATATCAATATGTTGTTATCAATGCTTAGGTTTGAGTGGCGTTATTATTTGCGTCAGCCATCCTTTTATGTTGTTTCTTTTCTATTGTTTTTAATGAGTTTTCTATCAGTCGTCTCTAACAATATTCAAATTGGTAGCGGCGGTGAGGTGATGAAAAACAGCCCATTTGGGATTACTCAAACCATGTTGATCATGGGACTCATTTCCATGTTTGCCGTGGTGAATTTTGTGGGTAGCACGGCTATCCGCAATCATCAGCATTTGATGGAAGAGCTGATTTATAGCAAACCCCTATCACCATTTGCATACCAATTTGGTCGATTTCTCGGCAGTTTTGTTGTGGTGATGATGGTATTTGCCTTTATCCCCATAGGGTTAATGCTCGGCTCTTTTATGCCATGGGTCGATGCTAGCCGTTTTGGACCTTTTGCGTTATCGAATTATCTTGTGCCGTATTTTTTACTCGCCATGCCGACTTTGCTGCTGATCTCGACTCTATTCTATGCGATGGCAAGTCATTTTCGTTCCTTAATGGCGCTCTATCTGACCGCTGTAGCCATGTTGGTGCTTTATACCTTGACGGGCGAAATGGCGAGTCAGCCACAATATCGTACTATTGCTGCTTTGCTTGATCCCTTTGCGCTGCGCACCTTTGCCGAAGTGACCCGTTACTGGACCATTAGCGAGAAGAATAGCCAGTTAATTGAATTCTCAGGACTCGTACTGCAAAACCGGGCGATATGGTTTGGAATTGCCTGTGTATTACTGGCCGTTTCAGGGATTTTCCGTCAGCCGAGTTTGACTAAGAAACGTGAGAAAAAATCCGATAAAGCAGGAAAAGTTCCCAGCTTAGTACCTTTGGCACAATTGGCTATGGCAACTGAGCCTAATGGTCGTCAGCAATTTTGGACGCGGGTTAAATTTGAAGTACGGCAAGTACTATTTACCGCGCCATTTGTGGTGTTAGGTGTGCTGACTATTTTCAATTTAGTCGGCCCCATGTTCGATGATTTTGGTTGGTACGGCACATCTAATTGGCCATTAACCCAAGATATGGTGAATAACATTGCCGGCGCGACGGGGCTATTGATGGTGATAGTGCTGATTTATTACAGCGCAGAAATCGTCTGGCGTGAACGCAGTTCAGGAATGGGAGATATCGTCGATAGCGTTCCTGTATCAAACTTAAGCTTTTGGGGCTCAAAGTTAGTGTCTGTGGTCATAGTAATGACCTTGCTGTATGTGCTCGCTATGTGTACCACAATTGCTTTTCAACTGATAAAAGGTCAAGCCAATCTTGAGATTGCTCAGTACCTTATTCGACTGGGATTTTATTACCTCCTGCCGCTGTTGATGACCGCTGTGCTGGCGTTTTTCCTGCAAGTGCTTAGCCCAAATAAGTACGCAGGTATGGGACTATTTGTTGCTTATTATCTAACGACATTTGTTATGGCAAGCTGGGGATTTGGCCATAGCTTATATAACTTTGGTCAATCACCGACCTTAATTTACTCGGATATGAACGGCTACGGTTGGGGCTTATTAAGTCATGCACTCTATATGATTTACTGGGGGGCTTTTAGCCTTATCCTGTTTGTTTTAGGTTATGGCTTGTACCATCGCGGACCGCAGCACAGCCTTAAAACCCGTATGGGATTACTGAGTTATCAGCTTGGTTTTAGTGGCAAAGTCATTGTAAGCGTTGCTTTGGTGGTGTTTTTTGGCATGGGCAGTTATTTGTTCTACCAAACAAAAGTGTTGAATCATTATTTAACCCAAGATGAAACCACAGATCTGCAAGCTGATTATGAGAAGGCCTTCAAACAATACCAAAACATGCCGATTTTAGTGGCTACTAAGGTCAATGCAAATATTGATATTTTCCCTGAAGAGCGAAAAATTGTTGCTAAGGTGATATTCGAATGGCAAAACAAGTCAAATAAACCAATCGAAAGGATGTTAGTGCAGTGGCCCGAGCATACTGAGGCCGAAACGGTAAAAATCAATATCCCGAATACAAACTTAGGTGAGTTAGATAGCCGCTATCGCAATGCTTGGTTGACCTTTTCGACACCTGTGCAGCCTGGGCAGGTGGTGCAAGGGGACATTCAATTAGTACGTCAGTCTGTGGGTATTGCTGAAGCTGGCTTTGATATGTCAGTGGTTGAAAATGGGACCTTCATCAACAACTTCGAACTATTGCCCCTTTTTGGTTATCAAGATGGCTATGAGCTGATGGATCGCCACGAGCGCGAAAAGCGCGATTTAGCCGAAAAAGCTCGAGCGAACAAGCTTGAAGACAGCCGTTACTACACGCAAAACTTCTTTGGCGTCGATGGTGATTTCATTCAGTTTGAAGCCACTATTTCGACAAGTGCAGATCAAATTGCATTAGCGCCAGGGTATTTGCAAAAACAGTGGCAGCAGGATGGGCGTGAGTATTTCCATTATTCAATGGATAGCCCTATGGTGAATTTCTACGCGATTATTTCGGGCCGTTATCAGGTGGAAAAAACTGAGCACAATGGTGTTGCGGTTGAGGTTTACTACCATGCGGAGCATCCTTGGAACGTTGCGCGCATGATAGAGTCCGTTAAAGATTCTATCGATTACTACACACAAGCATTTGGGCCTTATCAGCATAAGCAAATGCGAATTATGGAGTTTCCGGGGTACCGTAGTTTTGCACAAAGTTTTGCTAATACAGTGCCTTACTCAGAGCGTATTGGTTTTATTACTGATTTACGCAATGAGGATAATATCGATCCTGTGTATTACGTCACAGCCCATGAAGTGGCACATCAATGGTGGGGACACCAAGTGGGCGCTGCGAATGTGCAGGGCAGTGCTGTGATATCCGAAAGCTTGTCGCAGTATTCGGCGCTGATGGTGTTGGAGAAAAAGTACGGCGATAAAATGATCCGTAAATTCTTGAAATATGAATTAGATAGATATTTACGTGGCCGTTCATCCGAATCCATAAAAGAAATGCCTTTGCTGCGCAGTGAAAATCAGCAGTACATTCATTATCAGAAAGGCTCAGTGGTGATGATGGCGATTAAAGATGTGTTGGGTGAAGAGAAACTCAACGCTAATTTGAAGGCATTCTTAGCGCGTTATCAGTATCGTAACGATCCTTTCCCAACCACATTGGATTTAGTGAGTTACCTTGAGCAAGGTACGGATGAAGCGCAAGCTCGCTTTATCGATGAATCTTTTAATGAGATCACACTCTACGACCTCAGGTTAACCAATGCGGTAATGACCACTCTGCCTGATGGTAAGACGCAAGTTGACTTGAGCATTTATGCCAGTCGCAAAGTCGCGAGTGGTAAAGGTGAAGAAGCCGAACAACCTTTAGATGCCATCATCGATATAGGTGCCTTTAGTGCCGATCCCGATAAGCTAAAGGATGACAAACAGGTGTTATTGATTGAGAAGCACAGGCTGGTCAGTGGTGAAAACAAGCTGACGATCACTTTGGCTGAAAAACCCAGTTATGTGGGGGTCGATCCCTTTGTGAAGCTCATCGACAGAGATACGAAGGATAATATCTTTAAACTCTAAATCCGTTTTGAAACCAGTTTGTTAAAACCAACGCACTATCTGGCATGACCTGTTAGATAGTGCGTTTTTTATGGCAATACCCATGGCTCATTTTGAAATTAATGCAAATTAGCTTGTTCTTCTACGTGCTTTTTCCTAAGGTGATTGCAAATGATTTTCAATGAGGCGTGATATGAATACCCATCTGCAGTTACAGGTAAACCATTGGCTTGAAAATGATCCTGACCCTCGCACTCAAGCCCAGTTACAAACCCTAATTGATAGCGGCAATGAAGCTGAACTCGCAGCGCGCTTTGCGGGTCGCTTGGAATTTGGCACCGCAGGATTACGCGGTGTCGTCGGTGCTGGGCCTATGGGGATGAACCGTTTGGTGATCCGCCAAACCTCTGCTGGTCTTGGTGCTTATCTACTTGATCAGATTAAAGATGCCGCCGAGCGCGGCGTGGTGATTGGTTATGATGGCCGCCACGATTCATTTAATTTTGCCCATGATGCGGCGAGTGTGCTCACCGCTATGGGGATTAAGGTACGCTTAACGTCCAAAGTAGCGCCAACGCCGTTGGTGGCCTTTGGGGTAAAACATTTTAATGCGGCAGCGGGCATTGTGGTGACCGCGAGTCATAACCCGCCGCAATACAATGGCTATAAAGTCTATTGGGAGAATGGCGCGCAGATTATTCCGCCCCACGACTCTGGCATTGCCGCGCAAATTGAGCGCGCCGCAAATCAAGCGATTCCGTTTTTAGAGCATGATGACGCGGTAACACAAGGTAAGTTAATTATCCTGCAGGACGATTTTTACCAAAGCTATCGTCATGGCGTGCAGCAAGCTGAGGTGCTGCAAAACCATACCGCTCCTGAAAAGGTCAGTTTAGCCTATACCGCCATGCACGGTGTGGGTGCCGAAATGGCTGAAACGGTATTGAAAGATGCAGGTTTCACCCAAGTGTATTCGGTTGCCTCCCAGCGTGAACCCGATGGGGATTTCCCGACAGTGAACTTCCCAAACCCTGAAGAAAAGGGTGCGATGGATTTAGTGATTGCCGAGGCGAAAAAACACGGCGCTATGCTCGCCTGTGCTAACGATCCCGATGCCGACCGTTTTGCGGTTGCAGTGCGTAAAGAGGATGGCGAGTATCAGATGCTGACGGGCGATCAAGTCGGTGTGCTCTTTGGGCATTACTTGTTATCTCACGCCAAAGATAATCAACGACTTACGGGCACAACGATAGTGTCATCGAGCCTGTTATCTAAAATTGCTCAATGGTTTGGCACGCAAAGCTTTACCACGCTCACCGGCTTTAAGTGGCTGATGAATGTAGGGATTGCAAAAACTTCGCCTGAGGATCAATTCCTGTTTGCCTATGAAGAAGCCCTTGGCTATACGGTGGGCAGTATGGTGTGGGATAAAGATGGCTTGTCGGCGCTGGTGGCATTTGCCCAATTAACTGCCGAGCTGGTGGCGAAGGGGCAAACGATTTGGGACAGACTCGAGCAAATTTACCGTGAGCATGGCTTCCATCTCAATGCGCAGGTGAGCATTGCGCTAAAACCTGACACGCCCAATATTGGCGCCTATTTGCGCGAGCATCCACCGCTGAAGATTGGTGAGTTAGATGTGCTCTCAACCGATGATTTAAAGGCGCTTGAGCGTCGTTTTGCCGATGGAAATATTGAGAAAATCGACTTACCACCGAGCGATGTATTGACTTACTGCTTAGCGGGCGGGGCTCGGGTGATCGTCAGACCATCTGGCACAGAACCTAAAATTAAGTGCTACTACGAAGTGGTAGAAACTATGGTTGATACAGATACCTTAGCCAGTGCCCAAGCGAGGGCGAGCAAAGCCATGGATGATTTTATTCAGGCACATCAAGCCAGTTTGCCAAAGTAACGTTTTAACTAGGCCAAAACCCTCAACATTCACTTTTATTAAAAGGCTACTGACATCATGCTGTCAGTAGCCTTGTTTTATTCTTGTTGTCGCCCGTTAATGATTCAGTTCTGAATTTTATAAATAAGATTTTGAATCATTGATATTTTTCAACAAGGAGAAAGTGAAAATGTTATCTATTGCACCGTTAGTTTGGGGTGAAATTCCTGTCAGTGATATGAACCGTGCCGTTGCCTTTTATCAGCAGCATTTTGGGGTTGAGTTTAAACGTGACGATATGGAAGACATGGAATATGCGACCATAGTCACCGAAGATGCGAGTGCGGCGAGCATAGGGCTAGTCAAATGCAGCATGAGCCAACCATCGATGCAAGGCAGCACTGTGTATCTGCATTTCAGCGCACAATTGCAACCTTTAGTGGATAAACTGATCGCAGCAGAGGTGACGATTATCCTGCCAGTCACACCGATAAAAGACGGTGAGTGTGGTTATATCGCCTTATTTGCCGATAGCGAAGGTAACAAAGTCGGTCTGTGGTCTAAGGATAAGTAGTCGTAAGTGATTAATGTATTAGCGTCGTGGCCTTAAGGCACGACGCTAAAATCACGCAATTAACTAAAGCATGGGTTTAGATTTCTATGGAAGAAACAAAGATGGATGTGGTTTATATTGATGCTCGACCGTTACTTGGACTAAGCACCCGCACGAATAATCGGGCAGAAATGTCTGTCGATAGCGCGAGAATAGGTAGTCTGTGGCAAGCCTTTTTTGAATCATCCCAGCTCACCGCTATGCTCAATTCGCCCATGTATGGCGTGTATTATGACTATGAGTCAGACATGAATGGCGAGTTTTCTGTGCTGGTGGGTAAGGCAATTGATACCCCTGTTGATGCAAGTCATTTTACGCCATTGGAGCTTAACGCGGGCGAATACCTTAAATTCACAGCTCAGGGTGATATGCCCCAGTGTGTTATCGATCTTTGGGGGCAAGTGTGGGGTTATTTTAGCGCGGCTGATTGCTCTCATCAGCGACGCTATCAAACGGATTTTGAAGTCTATCTTAGTGCTACTGAGGTTGAGATCTATATCGGGATTTTATGATTCAAATCGTAAAAACACTCAAGTGTGTATTCAAAGACATACCAGCGATTGATCTAGGATAATAATACTTAATCAACTGATTGATAGATAAAGGGTTAAACCAGAGCTAATGCGCCGCGCTGACCGCCTATTTCAAATAGTGCAAATTCTCAAACATAAACGCTTAACCACAGCCCAAGAGTTGGCTGAACGGTTAGAGGTTTCTACACGCACGATTTACCGTGATGTGCAGGACCTGTGTTTAAGTGGCATTCCTATTGAAGGGGAAGCGGGTGTCGGCTATTTGTTGCGCCACGAGGTTAATGTTCCGCCCTTGATGTTTAACGAAGCCGAACTCGAAGCGATTCAAGTTGGCATGCGTATGGTGCAAACTTGGGGTGGTAAGGAGCTTGGTAGCGCCGCGAGGCAGGCGATGATTAAAGTCGAAGCTGTGTTGCCTAAACGATTACAAGCCTATCAATCCTTAATGTTTTCACCGGATTTTTACCTCGATTCCAATGAGTTTCAATTCCTCGATCCCTTGCGTAATGCGGCTCAGCGCCGCGAATACGTCAAACTCTTCTATCAAGACGTCAAACTGGATGTCACCGAGCGGGAAGTTAGGCCGCTCGCCATCTATTTTTGGCGTGGTACTTGGACCTTACTGACATGGTGTGAGCTACGTGCTGATTTTCGTAATTTCAGGGTCGATCGCATCACAGGTCTTGTGCGGTTAAACCGTCATTTTGATCTCACTCTCGGGCAAGAGCTTGAAGATTATATTTGCCTGATGGATGAGCAATCAAAGGCGCGAGCAGAAGCGAAAGAAAAGCCACTCGAATGAGTGGCTTTGTATTACATTTTTAATTTGCTAGTAACGGGCTAGTTGTATCGAGATCTCTCTGATACTAGTGTCATCGCTGTTATTGAGAGTCTAAGCTCACCGTTTTTAATTGTTTAACATGACTTCGCTTGATTGCGAAATATTCAGTTTTTTGATTAAACCATCTTCATCATTGTTTTGGATCTCGCCGACGGCAACCTGAATATTGCGACTCAGTCCTAATTTTTGAGCGCTTTTAGGACGATTAGCAATGTCTTCATCCGTTAGTGGATAGGATTCACTGGCATCGATATTAAATTGACTTGAATCTATTGCAGTAAATTTACCGCTGATAGGTGCGCCATGTTGTCTAACAATATTCGCCAATTGCCACTCAAACCCACTTTTTGACTGTGCCGAATTAATCGCAGCAGGCCAATCCCATACACCATAACCGTTTATATCTTGATGAAGATATTGATCGACTAAGGCTTCTGGTCCATTCAGATTATTCGCATTCGCTCCGCCAAAGGTGTAAGGGAAGTTAGGTCTATTTGTCGGATGATTAATATGCGCATTACCACCCCATTTTAAGAAGTTCTCATATTTTATATCGTACATCATATATAAACTTGAGGTGTATGGGACATCTGCCTTTTGTTTAAATAGGGTGATTGAGATATAACGTTTGCTGCGAGGCGGCATAATTGCGCGGTACTGCGCCTGACTCGAAATCGTTGTACTTTTGCCGTCGGTTTCACTCCAACCTTGGCTGGCAGAAAATTCGGCGCTGATTTCAGAACTCGCTCCACCTATTCCTGGAATACCCACTTCATATTTATTGGTTACGCCAATTTTCTCGGAGAAAGAGAAATTATCGGTTTTGGCCCAGCTAGTGGTGTAATCATAGTTTAGGGTGGCTACACCGGTATCTTCGGTATCGCCCCAGTTATAGATAACCACAGGAGCAGTATAAATAGCCTCACGATCATAAACTTGAGGTGAACCTAACTTTAGACTTTGAGGATTAGTGACGAAATGAATATTTTGTAAATTTACCTTCAAACGTTCATTCGCTCTGTAGCCGCTTGCATAAGGATCATTGCCGTTATAGCGGGCTTTAAGACTATATTCGTTGCTCGATTCTCTTCTGACTTCGATGTCTTCACCAACATACTGGGATGCTGTACCGCCAGCCCATGCATATCCAAGATGGTGCCCTAAGGAGAATAACGAGCTGATAAACGAGGGGTCGTTAATTGCATCATTTTTAAGCGAATCAAGATCAGGGGCTGCGTGTTCTACCATTGACAGTTTTGGAATAGTATTCGGAATAGCAGCTTCGGCCAACAAAGAAACAGTTCCAAGTGCGGTTAAACAGGATAACGTTAATATACCCAGGCTAGATTTTTTTCTCATGATTGTTCCTTTATTTTAATAAAATACGTCCTTTCATTGAGAGCGCCGATGGCAATTATATGTAGTTCTAAATCATATAAATAATCATTACTGCTAGGCACATCTAAAAACTAGCACTTTTATTTTTATTAAACAAAATAAAAATGAATTAATTTAAGGTGTGTTTTAATCTGGTTAAAAATGTTAATTACTTTATTTTTAAACGGTATTTATAACTTTATAATATAGTGTATTTACTTTAATTTTTAGTGGGTTGGTTTTTGAATGTGGATTAATATTTATGCGGCATTTTATTCTGTAAAAATTTTAAATGGACTCTTCATTCCGAGAACTATACCTAGAAAAATACTGAGATTAGTGCCGTAATAGATGCAGTAAATAACATTTCTGAATGGACGTTTTTAGAGACTAAATAGTTTGAATATGGTTAGGTTAAGTATTTTGTTTTTATTGTTTGAGCCTTTGTTATTGCTGATAAATATCATCACCCTTCCATTATCGTCGATGTGTGAAATACCGTTAAAGCCGATACTGTTAGTTGCACAGACATAAGAATCTAAGTACATGAAGATTGTGGAAAATCAAGATAACGTGTCAGTAATTTTCTAGGGGGGATGTCTCAGAGAGGATTAGGCTGTGTAAAAGAGTGGTAGGGGCGGTGTAAATGATTGATGCAAGAGTCAGTGCCGTTGCTGAGCACTGACTCTTTGTTGACTTAGTGGATAAAGAAAAACAGTCCCATACTCAGTACTGTGGTCAGCAAGGTATTACGGGTGACGAGCGCCAACACTGTAGCGACTACGGCGCAGATGAGATAGCTGTTGTCTAGGCTCAGACCGAGCTGACCTTCCTGCACAAATACTATGGGCGCAAAGATCGCAGTGAGTACCGCAGGGGCCGAGTAACTTAAAAAGGTTTGGGTGCCCTTACTTAATCGCAGCGGTAGTTTAGGCTCAAGTAGTAAATGACGACTGATAAACACAACCGCCGCCATTGAAAAGATCATTAACCAAATCATGCTTTCTCTCCTGACAATGTTTTTGTCTTAATGTCAGTCCCTGTTCCTGTATCCACTTCTGTTTTGGTCTGTGCGCTTGCTAACTGATTTGCGGATTGTTCTGCGCGTTCCGCTTCCTTGGTCACTTTGGCGTAAAGTACACCTGCCGTCATTCCCGCAATGGCGGCAATGAGCAGTCCCGCTTGAATTTTAAAAACGGCGCATATCACTGCTAGGGTAAGCGAGACTAATACACAGACGAGAATCGATGGTTTTTTTATGGTAGGAACGACCAGAGCGATAAAGGTGGCTGCGATTGCAAAATCTAATCCCATCTCATCTAAATTCTCGATCGCATTGCCCGCCACTATGCCAAGTAGTGTGGCTATATTCCAACCGATATAGAAACTCAAACCGCCGCCAAGGGCGTACCAAGGGTCGAACTTATATAACTTGCCTTGATTGGCGATGGCAAACAGTTCATCTGTGAGCAAAAAGCCCAATGTTAGGCGCCACTTTAATGGCAACGGACTGATTTGACTGCGCATCGCCATTGCATATAACAGATGGCGTGAGGTGATGAGTAACGTCGTAATTAAGATACTCCACAGACCAATACCGGCTTTCACCATGCCGAGCGCCACTAATTGCGCCGCGCCCGCAAAGATAATCGCCGACATGGCTTGGCTCTCAATGGGCGTTAGCCCAACCTCAATGGCGAAGGAGCCCGCTAAAATGCCCCAAGGTACAACCGCTATCGTCAACGGCATCATGGCTAATGTACCTTTTAAAAATGCCTTGGATTTCGATGGATGCACAGGATAAACATCAGGTTCTATAAGCTTGTCGGTTGTCACTTTGGCTCCTAAAAATAGCGGCGACGGGGTTGCCGTTAAACAATAAATGCTTGGATAAGGTTGCTTGCTTAGTCAATCGAGGAGAAAGCAAGAATGAGCATGGCAGATTAACTTAAAGTGGTTGTTTAGGCTTGGATAATATTGCGGCCTATTTCTTTGGCAAATTGCCCCGGTGTTACGCCGACTGTCTTCTTAAAATGTCGATTCAAGTGACTTTGATCGTGAAAACCACAATCGAGGGCGACATCGAGCAGCTGTGTGCCTTGTTTGATTTTTCCTTTGGCGAGTCTCACTCTTGCCTGAATTTGGTAAGCGTGGGGCGGTAAGCCGTAATAACGCTGAAATTGCTTCAGCAAATAATAGGGGCTTAATCCCGCGAGTGTTGCCAGCTCTTCAAGGGAGATGTCGGCAGCAGGATGATCGTCGATAAAGGATTTCACCAGTGCTAACGCAGGCTTCGCGATTACAGTGAGGTCATCGCTCGGGCGATTCTTGCCATGGCGTGTCATCAACTGTGTCAAGCTTGAATAGACCAAGCTTTCGCGCAGTAAGCGATTGTCCGATGTATCTAAGGTAGTAAAGGTGAGGCGCAGCAGTTCGGCTAATTCAGGATCGTACACTACGGGCTCAGGGAAATAGGGCGCACCGCGGTTTGATGCTAGCTCACGGTTAATATTGGCAAACTGCGCGGGTACTGGATACATGGCACGATAGGACCAACCGCCCTCGGTGGCGCTACAACCATTATGGACTTCGTCGGCGTTGACGAGAATGATGCTGTGCTTTGGCGCCACATGGTTGCCACCCGTGCGATAAAAACGCTGCGCCCCCGTTTCAATGACGCCGACTGTGTAACCTTCGTGGGTGTGCCGACTAAAGTTTTGTTTATGGTAGTGGGCATTGAGTAACTCGAGGCCACCTAATTCATCGGCAATCTGGTAGGCCGCATGTTCTGTGTTCACACTAGGCCTCCGAGTTTAGTGCATAAATGGGCGGGTTGTGCCTGATAGTAACCCAGAAACCCTCAGTGCTTTTGTACAAAATTGCGCATATTGGATTTTGTTTGCGTTTAATGGCGTTTTTTTTAATGTTTGTTGCTAATGCTTGTCGCTTGAGATTTTTCGTTCAGTCTTGCTCGCGACAGGCGTTATTTAGGTCGCCTGCTGTAATGTTGTGAGTTCTGCACCCGCGATAGCCTCTAGGTGTTGAGTTATTTTCTCTATCGGCCAATCCCACCAAGCGATGGCAACAAGCTCATCTATCACAGTTTGCTCGAATCTCAGCTTGATCACTGTGGCAGGATTACCGCCAACCACAGCGTAGGGTGGTACATCTTTTGTTACTACGGATTGACTGGCAACAATGGCGCCGTGGCCAATTTTCACCCCAGGCATGATAGTGGCGTTATAACCAATCCATACGTCGTTACCGATACAGGAGTCGCCCTTAAAAGGTAAATCTTCGGGCTTGGGCGCCGCTTTCTCCCAGCCATTGCCGAAGATATAAAAGGGATAAGTTGAAAAGCCAGATACTTGATGATTAGCGCCATTCATAATGAATTTCACGTCTTTCGCAATGGCGCAGAATTTACCGATATTCAGTTTATCGCCAATAAAGTCAAAGTGATAAAGTACATTCGACTCGAACCTCTCAGGACCTGCTGGATCGTCATAATAAGTGTAATCACCGACAATAATGTTCTCGCGGGAAATAAAATTTTTAAGAAAGCCAACCTGAGGAAAGCCTTTCATCGGCGCTTTATCGTTGGGATTTGGACCTAACTGCGGGTGAGTGTGGGTACTTGGCATGAATACCTCCGTGCTTAAAAGAGTTATTTACTAGGGTAATGCATTGTCTTTTTTGAATCGTCGTATTTTGGTACGCATATTCTTCATCGGGGAGTAAGTATTGAACTGGATCATACGGCCCAGAGTCCATTTATCGTACCAAGTTATGCCGTACAGTTGCTGATCACTGAGACTCGCAATCAGCGTTGACAGCTTTTTGATTGTTATTTCGTATTCATCAAGTAAATCAGTATATTGCCATTGGCTATATTCATGATGAAATCGCTCTGCTAATAATCCCAGTTGATTCCATTTATAACCCGTATCGGGAAAATCAACGGGGAGTGCTTGCGATGTTAACTCGTACCATTTGAGCACTAATTTACCCCAACCAATAAGGTAAGCAACTGTATCACTTACACTAATTTGTGTACCTTTGATGTTTCCTTCTATGCTGCACACACGGGACATTTGGGTTGGGATTGAACGATAGTCAGCCATCAATTTGGGGAAAACTGAGTAAATAGCCAATTCAAGTTCTTGTTTTGATTGGGGTACAGATGACATCACTACCTCGTTTACATTAGATGCTTAGGCTGAGTTTAACATCATCTATTGGGCTATTTAGTATTCACCTGTCACAATAAGCTCTTGTTCAATAGACTCCACTACTAAGGCAAGCGTAGTTTTTTCTCGCATAAAGCCGACAGAGCAAATCGCCATCGCGCCGCTACCACAGGTTATTTCAGGGTAATCTTTTGTCATTGGCGTTTCATCTTCTGCTACGGGGGCTAATACCCAGCCAGCAGCCAATAAACTCGATTTCACCTCAGCGTATTTTTTACCCCATAACGCGCTGCTGTCCTGTGCTTGAGCATATAGAGGCAATGCGCCAAGACTTAGCATGATCAGTGGGAGAATTATCTTTCGCATATAAAGCTTTCAGTTCCTATGTGGTTTCGATTGGTCGCTTAGCGCTTGTGAGCGTGTTAACAGCATATATTATTCATGGTCCCTCTGTGCATTATCCTTATGTGCATTAGTTGGGGGAATTATGGCTGTTCTTGTTTATTCGTTTTTCCCAATATTTTTCATACAGTATCTGTGTCGATATAAAAATAACAACGAACACACCCGTATAAATAATAAATTTCAATGGTTCAAAAGATCGCTAAAAATATCGTAGTGAAAATCGAAGTATTTGAATAATAATTTTGAACCAATAAAAGCAAAAATAAAAGAGGTAAAGAACTTCAATGGTTTTTCCTCAAAATATGTTGATAAATTAACCATTCTCTTTGGCGCGTTTGTACTCTTGTTGGGATTGATAAATTCCCAGAATGATCAGGCTAAATACGAAATAGAACAATTTTTGCGCTGAAAACTCGATTGTCAACGTAGGATGTTCTAGGTGGCGGTATAGAATACTGTGAGAAATTGCCTCTGTTATCGTCAGAATAAATGGATAGCTAATTAATGCAATAGACGATATTTTCGCGAATTTGTACGTTTGAGGTTGTTTAATGAATTTTGCAATAAATAGTAACCCAAATGATAGCGTCAGATTGCTTATCCATAAAATAGCCGCCGTAATTCGTACTTGAGTATGACTGGCTTGTTCCGCATCGGGATAAACCTCTAATATCTCCTGCAAGTAGCTTGCTGGGCTCACTAATCCCCAAACAGGGTAAAGGCATAGCAGCACGGCAGTGAGCATTAAAATATATCTGATAAACATCCTTTTTCTCCGACAGATTCTGCTTAGAAAGCAATACTTGTTATACGAATCATTACCTTAGCATTGTTTTTTACAAGTTGCGATTGCTTTAGCTAAAACTAAATTATTGTGACAAAATCCTTGTTGTTGGATTGCATACTATTTTTTAGGCGCCAACAGCAGAATAGATAAGTAGCAAAGATAGCGGGATGGAAAATAGACCAATTAAACGGAATTTATTGTTGAAGTATTGAGCAGACCATAGCGCAAACTTCCTATGTAACCTTGGAGGCGTTAACGCCAAGCCCATTCCAACACTGAACAATACAATACCTATCGCAAAAATGGTCTGTGGAAACAGAGTATCGGTTGAGTAATGGGTAAAAATGAGACCCGCAATAACTCGGCTGGTCACCTCAGCAATATGGAAGTAGGGCTGCTCGCTAAATGAAATGATACCCTTCGAGAAAGACGCAGGTTTTACAACCATCACTAGGCTTAATAACAACATCAATAGACCAAAAGCTGCAATAAAGTACATAGTCGTTCCTTGATATAGTGATGTTTTGATGTGGAAACTATAAATCCAGTGACACAATTAAGCCCTCTCATTCCAGTGACACGCTCTGCTTAAATAATAAAAGTCATCCCAGAGGGGTCGACGGCGGCATCTACTGCATATGGATGCTCGAATGCCACGGTCACATGGTCAATTATGTTCCCGACATAATAGTGATATTCTCCATATTCCTATGGGTCAGATATGAATGAGCGGCCATGCCGCCAACGGCCACTTCCATAAGAGTGCTTAATTTCGTTAATTCCTGCGTACCTTTTTAGCCAGTTCCCACACTATCAGTTTCCCTTTTCAAGTCGGTACATCAGGGCATATATTCACTTTTAACCTTAAAAATATGTAGGTGTCCTTACTCTTTTTATTTTTTGAGGCTATAAGTCCGTCTTTACAATTAAGCACTTTCATTCCAGTGACACGCCATTAACTCATCCCTGAGGGCTCGACGACGGCATCCATGCCGCCAACGGTCACTTCCATGAGAGTGCTTAATTTCGTTAATCCCTGTGTACCTTTTTAGCCAGTTTTTGCACTATCAATTTCCATTTTCAAGTCGACACATCAGGGCATAAATTCACTTCTAGTCTTAAAAATATGTGGATGTCCTTACTCTTTTTTTCCATGGACAGACCCATTCTAAAACTGTACAGTAATCAATAATAGACAAAAAAACGTCTGAAAGGGTCTAGCAATGATAAAATGGTATCGATTTAAAAATTTTCAATCTTACTTAGATGATTGTTTCGTTGACTTCACGGTGAATAAGAAGTCTGCTCATTCATATTTTGATTATTTATTGGATGATGAAACAAAAATAACAAAAGTTATGAGTGTTTTGGGTGGTAATGGTTCAGGTAAATCAAATTTGATTAAACCCCTTTCATTTCTATCTTGGTTTATTCCAATGTCATTTAAAAGTATGGATAAAGATGAAAAAATCCCTTTTTATCCTCATTTTTCTGCAACTGACATTAATACTGAAATTGAGATTGAGTTCATTTTACCTAAGTTATGTGATAGTGAGGAAAGCACAGAGATAGAGTATAAGTACTTTATAGAGATGAATCGTGAACGAGTAGTAAAAGAAGAGTTAAAAATAAAGACGTCACGACTTTTTACAACTGTTTTTAATCGTGAATACTCGGATGGTAAATATACGATAAAGAAAAACAATGGATTTTTAAACATACCTCACAGCATGCTGGATAAAGCGCCTAGCAATTGTTCTTTAGTATCATACATTTATAGAATGAGTGATGATGGAGTAATTGAGAGAAAAGTAGACACAAATGTAATAGATCTTGTTTATCATCATTTTTATTTTAGTGATTCAAACTTAAACTTGAATTCAAGGACTGATGCATCACACAGTATAATAAGTGCAACAAAATCTTTTGCTGAAAACACACAACTTTTCAACATAGTCAAGGATTTATTAATAAAATATGATCTTGGTTTGAGTGATATTGTAATTGAGGAAAAGTCAGTTATTGACAGGGATGGTGAAGAAAAAAATATGTTGGTCCCAATATGTGTTCATAAGCATAATGATAGTGAATACAGATTGCCATTATATTTAGAATCAACAGGCACTCAGTCAGCATTTTGTAAATTAGCATCAATAGCACAAACATTAGATTTTGGCGGCGTTTCTGTTCTAGACGAGTTTGATAGCGATTTACACCCTCAACTGACAGTGGAAATACTCAACCTATTCAAAGATACTAAGGTTAATAATAAAAACTCTCAAATTATTTTCACAAGTCATAGTCCTGAAATATTAAAATCATTAAGAAGACAGAATTGCTATTTAGTTGAGAAAGTTAATTGCGAATCTAGTGCTTGGAGAACTGATGAAGTTGAAGGCTTAAAAGAGCGCGACAATCTTTATGCTAAATATATTTCTGGTGCATTAGGCGGTACGCCTAATTTTGACTAAGGAATAAAATGAAAAAGAACAATAAAAAAAGAGTACTTCGTCAAACACTTTCTTTCGTTGGCGAAGGCCAGTCTGAAAAGGCTTTTATTGAACATTTAAGGGCACTGTACTCTATACCTGAGCTAAAAGTTTCATCAAAATCAGCTGGGGGGAAGGGGCCATCAAATGTTATTTCTGAAACAATTTCTGTATTAAGCAATACCGGCTGTGATAGGGCGGCAGCCTTGCTTGATTTAGATATTGCATGGCCAAGAGCATTAGTTAAATCAGCTACAAGCAAAGGAATAATCCTTATAGGTGTAGACCCCTGTTTTGAAGCATTTTTATTGGATATTCTCAATATTAAACGACCTATACCATGCAATAATCAAACATGTAAAAAAATAGTGCATCCGATGTTAGCAGGTAGAGAGACCGAGAAAAAAAGTTATGAAGTACTTTTTACTAAAGAAGCACTTGATGAAGCAAGAAGTCGAGTTGAACAATTGGATATGATAATTAAAGTTATAACAAATTTTAAGTAAAATATTTAGATATATTTATTTCGTTGATTGTCATTTGATATCTTAAACTTAAAAAGTTGATGTATTTTCTATGTTTAAAAAGTGAGTGATGACACCCATACCTTCATAATTACTTTTGACACCCTAATCCCTATGGGCTGTGGTTAAAATCGTAGCGATGTTACCACGGTATTTGTGTTTTAATATGCAGCAGATCACGCAGAAATTAGCCAAGGCGAATTCAACTGCGGACGTGACCTTCGATGACATGGATGTCATCGTAGAGCCGCCATGGATGGCTTCACGGCGTGTCACGGAAGCAGTTGAATTCGGCGGATGAGTGATGGATAAGCGCTTTATCTTGTCTCTTTAATGTTCAGCTTATTTCGTGTCGCGTAGCAAACAGCCGCAAATAATTTGCGGCTGTTTGCTATTAACACACTGTATTTGAACTGGGATTTAAAGCTTTCGCTAAACAACTCGCTATTCAGCCACCATCGCCATGAGTGCAGGTAAAAACTCTTTATCTAGTGCGGCGATTTCGCTTTGTTCGACCAGTACTTGATTGAGAATGTCATGGCTGGTGAGGGGGTTAGCGAGCACTACGCGAAACACCACGGTCGCTTGCCTAAAATAGCGGGCGGGTTGAATGCGAGTGCGGGAGACGAAGGATTTGCCCTGTTCGCGTTGGTGCTTTTGAATAAACTGAGTAAGACTATCGAGCAGCTCGTTAAAGCGAGCGATTCTTATCGTGTCTGCTTGCTCACAGGCAAGCTGCATGGCGGCTTGGACACTGGCGGGCACATAACGATAAGTCAGCAGACACAGTTCTGGTTCAGTGATTAACTCAAAATCCTCATGGGCTTTGATTTGTTCGGCAAAATAGCGGGCTTTTTCAAGGCTGTTATTGATTAAGATTTCATAACCATCGCGGCCGATGATCTGTAAGCAAGCGTGCACTAACATCGCCATGCCGGGGCGTGAACCTTCCAACGTTTGGCTGCCGAGATCCTTTGAACCACGGCGCAGAATATATTCGGCGTGGTGGGCAATGGCGTGGGCAAACTCTGGGTCTTTAAATAACACCATGCCTGCGCCCATAGGCACGTACATTTGTTTGTGGGCATCGATAGTCACTGAATCGGCAAGTTCGATACCTGCGAGTAAGTGGCGGTATTTATTGGATAATAAACTCGCGCCGCCCCAAGCAGCATCCACATGGAAATGGCAGTTTAACTCTTTTGCCAGCGCCGCTAACTCTGTCAGTGGGTCAACATTACCGGTTTCTGTTGTGCCCGCCACGCCAACAATCGCCAACACTTTGATGTTTTTGCTAGCAAGTTCAAGGGCGGCTTGGCGCATTTTCGCGACATCGACCTTGTTATCGCTGCCAGTGGGAATGCTGATGATATTGTCACGACCGATGCCAAGCAGATCGACGGCTTTGCCCAGCGAATAGTGGCCCCGCTCCGACACTAAAATCGCTAAATCGTCATAGCCATAGTGGCGTAGTGCCTTGAGTAAGCCTTCGCGGCTGACGCCTTTAAACTCACCATTGGCTTTCAATAATTGGTTGCGGGCAATCCACAGGGCCGTGATGTTGGCCACTGTGCCGCCGGAGCAAAATGCCCCGAGGGAATGATTGGCGCTGTGCATCCAGCTTTGATAAAAATCCGTGTCTTGGGCGTAAATCAAATGGTGCATCATGCCGAGCACTTGGCGCTCAAGCGGCGTAAATGCCTTAGAGGTTTCTATTTTGACCAGATTTTGATTGAGTCCCACCATCATTTTTGACAGCGGCAACACAAAGTAGGGCAGTGCCGAAGTCATGTGGCCGATAAAACTTGGCGCCGCTGTGTGTACCGAATGCGCCACCAGATTTTGCATGATCTCGTCAGTGTAATCGGAGACAAAACGCGGCTGAGTTGGGATCTCAAAGGCTTGAAAATCGGTTTCGATTTCAGACAAGGGTTTTTCGAGCGCGGCGATACTGTCACCCAAAAAGCCTGCTAAGTCCTCGGAGAGCTTTTGCTCGATAATACTCAGCGTTGAGCTTGCATCTTCCGGTGCAGTAAAAATGCGGAGCAAACTTGCTTCGGATGCGGTGGCTTGGCGAGGGAGTTTCTGGGTCATGGGGCTTGCCGTCTATTAATTTTTATAGTGAAACCGCAAATTGGCTCGAAGAGTATAACGTACCAGTGATTCTCGACCAGTGATGCGCGATCATTGACTCTCAAATGTTCAATCAGCGGAATACCAAAAAGGGAGCTCACTTTACTGCAAGGCCTTTTAGGCATCAAGCACTAAAATTTTGTGTTACCAAAGCGTTGCGGCCTAAATAAGCAAAGGCGCCGTTATGGCGCCTTTATGTTTAACTCGACGAGCCACTCATCAAGCCTGAGCATTAGCCCTAAAATTCATGTTAGCCCTAAAATTAGCGCTGGCCCAACATGAGTACCGCGCCGATATTTCGAGCGGTATTGCAAAGGTTTAGCTTGGCATTGGCTAGCACATCATCAAGTGGACTTAAGTGCGGGATGATAGGGAAGATAGCCGTCATACCGTGATCCAATATGGCATTGGCGTTTTCACCGAGGCAGCCCGCGATACCGATAGTGGGAATGCCCTGCAGTTTGGCTTGCTTTAACACGCCCATTGGGGTTTTACCAAACACGGTTTGACCATCGATGCGGCCTTCACCTGTGATCACTAAATCGGCGCCACGGATTTTGTCCGCAAGGCCAACGGTTTGCATTACAATCTCAACCCCAGGTTTAAGCTCGGCATTTAAAAAAGCCATCACGCCAAGACCCATACCGCCAGCAGCGCCAGCCCCGGCATGATCGCGGTGATCGCTAATGCCATTGCGGGCAATCACATCGGCATAATGGGCAAGAGCGGCATCTAGCTGCTTAACCATCTCGGGCGTCGCACCTTTTTGCGGACCAAAAATCGCCGAGGCACCGCGTTCACCGCACAGTGGGTTATCAACATCGCAGGCAACTTCGAAGCTGCACTCACGTAAAAGTGGATGAGCGTTTGATACATCGATTTGAGCAAGGTTCGCCAGCGCTGCGCCGCCAGAAGGTAGCGTTTTATCTTGGCCATCGAGCAATAAAATATCCAGCGCTTGGGCCATACCCGCGCCGCCATCGTTGGTGGCACTGCCGCCTAGCCCCAAAATGATGTGCTTTATCCCCCGATTAAGCGCATCACAAATCAGCTCGCCCGTGCCATAACTTGTGGTAAGCAGCGGATTACGTTGCTCCCTCGGCACATGGTGCAAACCTGAGGCTGAGGCCATTTCAATCACGGCAATCGCGCCTTGATGTGGCGATTTGCTCGTTGGATCTGCACGTGAAACTGAAGCAGAACTTGTATTCATAGCCGCGCCGAGAATGCCTTCACCAAGGATGCCATAGTGCGCTTGCACTCTATGCCCCAGTGGCCCCATGACCTCTAAGCTGACAATACTGCCGCCCGTGGCGTCCACCATAGATTGCACTGTGCCTTCGCCACCATCGGCAACGGGTATTTTGATTATGTCGCAGTCAGGTATCACTTGTTTTAAGCCTTGTTCGATGGCGTTGGCCACTTCGAGCGCGCTTAAGCTTTCTTTAAATGAGTCGGGGGCGATAACTATTTTCATTAAAAATCCTACAGCTAAATGGGATAAAACAGGGCTCAATGTTGAACACTAAACCCAAGGCCACTTACGTTGGGCGCAACAACATCCCTGTGCTAAAACTGAGGTGATATAAAGGCATTTATATCCATCACTGGCACATTAATCTGTTGCAATTATTAGGGCGTATAACAGAGATATATCTTGGGCACGGTATGCGCCCAAGGGACAATATTGAATCAAGAACTCATTAATATTAGAGCAACACTAGACTTAGCACATACACAGTTACCATGGATGTTACACCTTGGATTAGGGTCGCCATGGTTTGGGCTTTATAGGCTTGTTTGACGCTCATGCGGCTAAATTGGGTGACGACCCAAAAGAAGCTGTCATTGGCGTGGGAAACGGTCATCGCACCTGCGCCAATTGCCATTACTGTTAACACTCGGCCCATATCGCTACCAAGACCAATATCGCCAAGCATAGGCGCAACCAGTGCAGAGGTTGCGACTAACGCTACCGTCGATGAACCCTGCGCCGATTTAAGCGCTGCAGCGACGATAAATGGCATAAAGATACCGATACCCAGTGCCGACAGTGATGTGCCCAAAAAGTCACCGATAGGCGTGGCTTTTAATACCGCACCAAAAGCACCACCTGCACCTGTGATTAAAATAATCGGTGCGGCAGTGACGAGCCCTTGGCTGATGCGTTCGCTAAATTCGCTGATCTTATTCTCACCCTTTAACAGCAGCAGGGATAAAAACAGGCCAATCATCAGGGCATTAACGGGCTGACCGAGGAACACGAGCGCATCAAACACACCTTCTTTACCCAAAGGCGCTGAAGGGAAGTTAGCGATAGAACCTAAACAAATTAATACGATAGGCACAAAAATTGGTGCGAAAGCTTTTAATGGACTTGGTAGCGTGCCATAGCTTTTTTTCAGCGTTTCATAGTCACTGGCCTGCGCTTTAAGTTCTTCTGCGCCTTCACCATCGGGCTCAACATCGGCAAAGCGGTTTGCCCATAACATACCTGCGAGTGCCGCAACAGCGGCCACAAAGAGACCCACACCGATCACTAAGCCTAGGTTGGACTCTAAGCCTAAGTTGCCTGCGGCGGCGATAGGGCCTGGCGTTGGCGGTACAAAGGTGTGAGTGGCGTACAGACCTGTGGCTAAGGCAACGCTCATGGAGACACTAGAGACCTTCATGCGGTTCGCCATTGATTGTTTCAGTGAGTTTAAGATCACAAAACCCGAGTCACAAAAGACCGGAATAGACACGAGATAACCGATAATTGACATAGTGAGTGTCGGGAAGCGTTTACCTAATATCTTGATCACCACATCGGCCATGGTGATGGCGGCGCCGCTTTTTTCCAGAATAATCCCTATGATAGTGCCTAAGACGATCACTAAGCCGATATAGCCTAAAATATTGCCAAACCCTGTAGTAATGGTTTTAGCGATTTCTCCGCTCGGCAAGCCATAGGCGAAGGCTGCGATAAAGGCGGCCAGAATTAAGGTTAAAAAGGGGTGGAGTTTAAATTTTGAGGTCGCGATAACAATAAATGCAATCACACCGATGAGAATAAGCACTAAGTTCATAGTTTGTCCCGTTCAGTTCTTGGCTGAAGTTTTTGAGTAAGTTTTTTGACTTATAGTGTAGGGCGCAGTGCTTATTTGGGCCTGAGTCCAAATGAGGGCTGCTTTAAGGTCATCCTATTATTGTGCAGGTATGTTTGAATAGCTTTGGCTAAATCTACGGAATTACCGCGTTATGTTTCGCCATTTTTGTGCTCATGCACAAAAATGCTTAGGTGAATTCGAATGCAGGAGGAGGCGTTTTGTCGGTAAAGGAGGCGCTTGTCGATAAGGATTGGCAAATAGGGCTATTTGCCAATCCTAAACAGGAGGGACTTAACTCGACTCTTTATTGACGACGAATAAAGGATTCGACATAGGCTGCGGTGCGGGCATTGAGTATCGGATCGGCAGATGCAGTAATGCCCTTAGGCAATAACAGTGGGTTAAATATGCCTTTATCGCACTGTTGAACTTGGGGATCGCTGTCTCGCTCACCGTTAATCATCACTTGGCCTACCAGTAAACGCTGGCGAGTTTCAGGCCAGATCACAGTTGGGTCATTAATCTCATCCCCCATTTCGGCGAGTTGAATATAAAGGTTCCATTGTGCTGGCTGGGTTTTAATGCGCTCGAGTAATTCCGCCTTTAAAAAATCATCACTGAGATTGGCAAGTTCACTGGCTGACAGCCCGGCAGTACCAGCGACAGGTTCAAAAATCCATTTACCCGCGACCGTTTCACCTTGTTGAACACTGTTTTTTTGCGTGCTGAACAGGAAACTATTTACACCGAAGTAGCGGCTGTTGGCAAAACTTGGGCTGGGAGGCAACTGTCTAACATGGTCGAAAAAAGCTTTGGCGCTGGGTTGATTATCAATAAGCCACTGTTTACCTTCAGGGCCTTGTTTCACTTTGGTCTGAAAGTTAAAAAATTCTTCGAGATTTTTGGCAAAGAAAACAGGAACGTTAGTGGTGACAAAGTTAAGGTTTTCTTTATCGCCGTCAATTTTGAGTGACATAAAGCGCCCAGCGGTTTTATCTGAGATCTGCGGATTTGTACCTCCGAGGGAAAAGCGGGCTGTAACCTTGATACTATCTTGATTAAAAAATGGAATTGCCAACGTTTGTTGTAATTGTGGATTCGGTTTAAAACTGCCCGAGGTACAAAATCCCTTAGTGTGATTACGCAGTTTGACATTTTTACCCGCCTCGCGACTTGCCGCATCGGGTGTGCCGTTGACGGCATCGACCAGTTCGGGAATGGTTTTCTCGGCCGCGATTAACGAAGGTGAAGTCAGCGCTAAGCCGCTAATGAGACAAGCTTTGGCGAGTAAAGTCAGTTTGATTGAGGTCATTATCATTCCTTTCAATGGACTAAGTCGAGAGCGCTAGCATATCGACGCGATACTATATGAAAGGATAGGAAAGGGGATACGGTATAAATCTTTCAATTAATTTTTTAGTACAGCCCAAGTTTTACTCAATTGATCTGGTTATAAGGTCGGCGCCGTCATCTGCGGGCTTTTTTCTAGCTAATCTGTTGAGTTGCTAAGTCATTTGAGCGTTAAGTTAAGCGAGTCGAAGTATCAATTAATTGCCCAAGATACAGGCTTAATAATCCATGCAGGGATTGAATGTCAGCTTGGGTGATTTGCTGAATTTTATCGAGGCGATATCTCAGTGTATTGCGATGAATAAACAGGGCATTCGCGCATTGCTGTGCATCGCCAAAGTGGGTGATGTAAGCCGCTAAGGTTTTGCGTAATTGGCCATTTTTATCCGCCTTGGCGAGTTGCTGATAGGGCGTTGCCAGCGCCTGACCGCGCCAGTCATGTTTTAGCCCTGCAAGTAACACTTGTAGAGAATAATCTTCAAATAGGTATTTATTCCCTTCTGCATTGAGTTGCTTACCGAGTGCCAAGGTTTCTTGAGCCGTGTGATAGGAGCGCGCTATCCCACCTTTTTCCGGGAAGAAATGGCCTAGAGCAATTTTAAAGTTTAAATCCATTTGGGCGGGTAAGCGCTGCAACAGCTTATCGATGCGCTGATTTTCAAGCTCAGGATCCCATTGTTTTCCATCTAAAAAAGCAGGCTTTAGGATCACCAACTGCGACATTGAGGTCATGGCAATCAAGTTACCACGGTCAGGATATTGCAATAGATGCAGCACTTGCTTGAGGGTTTCACTGACTCTGGGGCTACGTTCATCGGCGGGCTGAGTGGATGCCTCAGCTAAGTACAAGGCCGATGGGGTGGTGTCGGTTTTTAAATGGTGTTTCTGGATGTTTTTCTCGCTGATCTCAATAATGGCCGCGACTCTTGGCAGGCTGATATCAATGTCGAGTTGTCTTGCCCAGCGGTGCAACTGTGCATCATCGGTTTCAGCTTTGATCAGTTGCAGAATAAACTCTTCACGCTGGCGATTCTCCCATTGCAATTTATCCTGCAGGTTGGCTTGTTCAACAATCATTTCGGCGGTCATTTTGAGTAACTCACCATAATGGGTGAGCTCACGTGGATCACCGGTAATGCCGACGACGCCGATAATTTGTCCTTGATAATGTAAGGGTAAATTGATGCCTGGCTTAACGCCATGCAGCCCTGAGGCGACTTCTTGACTGATCTCCACATTGCGATTTTGGGCTATCGCTAGCAGCGCACCTTCATGGGTTGAGCCAATACGCTTAGGGTCGCCTGAGCCTAAAATCACCCCTTGGCCGTTCATCACATTGATATTGTGGCCAATGATTTTCATTGTGCGGCTCACAATTTGCTTAGCGATGACAGAATCAAGTAGATACATACAGGCGCCTAGTGGGGTTGAAGGTTTAATAGGGATGCAATACGCATTCTTAATCTGGGTAGCATATCGCGTTCAAACTCAGGATGCTGCTTAAGCCAAAGATTATTACGCGGGCTTGGGTGCGGCAAGACAAGATACTTAGGCCAATATTGCTGCCATTGCGCGCATGCTTGGGTCACTGTTATTGGTTTCAGTTTGGGGATGACAGTTACGTTAGTGCCGGTTGTTTGATGCTTAGTGATCGGCGAAGTGGGGTTTACGGCCTCGGACGATTCGCGCGGTAGATGATAGTCGATGGCATATTGGCCGAGGATCACAATTAGCTCTATTTGTGGCATTAGGGCGAGCAAGGCCTGATGCCAAGTGGCAGCACATTCGGGGCGCGGTGGTTTATCACCCTGCTTTTTACCGTTTTTTTCGATACTGCCCGGAAAACAAAATCCCATAGGGATAATGGCAAAAAGATTGGGGTCGTAGAATTGCTCCCGCGTGACATTCAACCAAGTGCGCAGCCGTTCACCGCTGGCATCGTCAAAAGGTATGCCTTTATGGTGGGTTTTCACGCCCGGAGCTTGGCCTGCAATCAAAATCCGCGCTTGGGTACTGGCCTGCAATATCGGCTTGGGCGCTAAGGGTAAATGGGCCTGACATAAAGTACAGGCGCTGATTTTTGCCAGCAGTTTAGCCATTGATGCCGAGCATGATGGCGGTACAGTTACGCAAAGTGGCGATGGCGCTTTAGTGAGATTCGTCTTAGTCAATTTAATCGCTAATTTTATCGTTGCTCATTCATTTTCAATCAGGATTGGAGCATCATCACTGTTTGATATATCCAGTAGCCAAAAAGAGAATAGCCAAGGATTAAACCGATATAACTTAATATCTTAGGAATTTGATTTGGGCTTGAAGCTAAACAGATGTGGGCCAGTACAATCGTAAAGAAGGCTAAGGGGGCAATCACATAGCTCAAAGCTAAGATGAATAATGCCCCTAGGCTGATGATCCAATCGGCATTGCGATTGGTGGGTTTATCGATTTGGCAAAGCTGTAGTGGCAATAAAATCAGTCCAATACCGACACAGATAATACCTAAGTTAAGGGCGAAATCACTCCAACCTCTATGATCATAAATGGCTAACGCAATGGCAATTAATGGCACTATTAGTGCGCTTAATACATGGCGTTTAGCAAAAGTGGCGCTACGATACTGACCCGCAAAAAAGAATAAGCCCTGTAGAAACAGATTGATTAAGGTAAAACCACCTAGGCCTAAAATGATAAATAGGCTCGCTGCACCACCCGAAGGGTCGAACGCCATGGCGGGTAAGGGTAATAGGCTTAGCCCCAATAGTGCAGAAAGTGATAACAGCCACTGAGATTGGGAGAGTGAAGAATAAATACGCATGGGCTCAGAGGATTAACTAAAAGATTGAATTAAGATCCGCTAAAGTGAGCCAAAACTCAAGGATTAAGGTTTTTATGGGCGGACTTTCGCGCCAGAGTCTGATCTTATTCAAGATTTTTACTGTTATCTGCCATGATGTTATCGCTTTAAAAGATAATACTGCGCTTAAACAAAAGCCCGCAACATGCGGGCTTTTCGTGTTATGAACAGTATCGATTAGAGTTTGTAACTCATGCTCAGCATGATCATTTGCGCTGTGTAGTCATGGCTATTGCTGCCAAAGCCTACGACGTTCCAGATCCCATCGACGGCGATATCATTGGCGGCATCATTGTCTTTATAATTCTCAATTTTATAATCCAAGCGCAGCGCCATTTTCTCGGTGGCTTGATATTGAGCATATAAGTTAATGTTGTGCACTTTGGCAAAATAATCGCCATAGTCGCCTGTGATACCTTGTCTGACTTGAGTGTTACTGTCGGAGTTTGAATAAGTGTAATCCAATCCCATGCGTAACTTGTTCTCAAGCAAGTTGTTGTAGCTAAGGCCTGCCCCGACCACATCTACATTGTCTTCAATGAATCCTGTCCATGTTGGGGTGCTGTAATTACTGCTTCCCGCTTGTTCAGACTCAATGATTTGGTAATTGTAGAAGGCTGTCGCCAGTAAATCATCGGTGATCATGTAGCTGATGTTGGCATCATAACTGGTGTCTTTTGACTCAGTTAAGCCAATAACTGTGTCAGAGTAGTCATCTAATGCGTAACGGGCACCGAAATCTATGGTCAAGCTGTCGATTGGCGAGTGGGTGACTCGAGCTTCAATCTGGGTTCTGTCGCGGTTAGCCAGATTGTACTTACGTAACAGGCTGTTGGTTTCAGAAGATGTCCATTCAGAAGCTTGATATTGCGAGCCATCACGCTGACCGTAACTGCCCTTAACCCACATATCCCAAGTTTCAAAGCTGTTAACACGCAAACGTGCCCAAACGGTATTTTCATCCGTGGTTTCACGGTCTTGATAATTACGGTCATCACGTTTGAAGTCATAGCCGCCATCAAGCTTCAGTCCATGGGTAATACGATAATCCGCCGCCACTTTGAAGCGTTGGCTAGTGTTATCGTAAGGGGTGTTATAGGCCACCTTACCATTGACATTGTTGATGCTGACTTGGGTCCACTCTTCAATTTGAGTATTGTTATCACGGTCGCTATAGTCGTAGCTACCACTTAAGCGCAGTGAGTTAGTCACTTTACTGACGACTTTTAAGTTTAACCCTGTGAGGTCAACTTTGGCATCAACGGCCTCTGTCGGCACTTGATAGCCATAGCCTGAAGTGACTAATGCTTGGTCTTGACTCATTTGTCCCGCAAGCACACGACCTGTTAACACATTGGTATTGTCGTTGTATTGGCCCATGAGCGAGACTGTGTGTGACTGGTTGTCAGGGTCAAGGGCTAGTGTGCCAGAGGTTTGAGCACCAAAGGTCGGATTGAAGGCACTGTCGAAGTTTAACTGGTTGTACTCGTTCTTAAAAATTGAGCCATTGTAGTTAAGTGCAGTGAACCAACGATCGCCTTTTAGTTTAATGCCAGCTTCAATGGAGTCAGTGGTGTAATCAACTGGCTCAGCTAACATCATGGATTGGTTAAAGAATCCACCTGATGTTTTTTTCAAGCCGGTTTTTTCTTCACGCATGTAGCTCACATGCGTACTCCACAGCGATTCACCTTGATAATCAAAACCTAACCCTGTGCGCTCACGTTTGAGCGACAGTTCTAAGGCATTTAGGTTGTCCATCAGTAACGGCATCTGGTTGCTTGAACCCGCAGTTACCCAGTTGTCTGGCAAGGTTAAATTATCGCTGCCGACACCAGAGTAGGGCGTTAAGGCGCTATTACTGTTGTAAGTGGCGATTTGGCGATAGTTTACATTGACATTATACTGGCCCTGTTTGCCCGCATTGACATCTAAACGGCCACCATCCATGCCCAGTTGATAAGCTTCAACGCTGGCTTGATAGCCTTTCTCACCACGGAAGGTGACATCGGCATCAAATTTACCCGCAACTTCGTTTGAAGTTCCAAAGGCATTCGCCGAGCGAATATCCTCTTCGCTGTTGTAACCCACGCCAACACCCACAGTGCCAGACGTACCCGTTTCAACAACGCAGCCTTTACAGCTCCAAGCGGACATTTTGACTTTTTCTGTATTGGCATTGGCTAAGCCATACCCGTCGGCCGCTATTGCAAAACCTGTGTTTGCTAGTAACGCCAGAGTGATCAAATTGAGTTTAAATTTCATTTTCTCGTCTCCTTAGCGCTGTAATAGCTTGCCAGATGGATGGTTTGAACCATGGACCTGACTGTGGCAATTTAAACAGCTTCTTCCACCCGTAAAGGCATTGTCGCCGACGTTTGAACCTAAACCAGTGTTACCTAAGTAAGCATTGCTGGCGTGGCCATCGCTAGCGTGACATTGCTGACACAGCTGCGGTGCGCGGGTTTTCAACATGGCATCATTCACACTGCCGTGAGGATTGTGGCAAGTAACACAGTTCTCAGTGACGGGTGCATGTTCCCACAGTTTTGGGCCGCGTTTCTCGGCGTGGCAGGAGTAACAGGTTTCGTTAATGCTAGGCTTGTTTAGATCGGAATCTGTCATGCTCCCATGGGGATTATGACAATCGCTACAGGTCATTTGAGCCCATTTTAGTGGGTGACTCGAGCGTTTATTCATGTCTGCTTTTTGCTTAGTGTGACAGCTAGTACAGACTTCCATTTCGGTGTTTTTTGATAACACAGGATCTTTTGCGACATGCACTTGGTGGCATGAGGCACAAGCTACATCGGCATTGTCATGGTGACTACCGTTCCAAGATACGCGTTTATCATCTTGGTGACAGCTCATACAGACACTGTTTTGTTTTTCTGCACTTAAGGTCGATTGCTTACCAAAAGTGATCATCGGCTCGTTGCCGCCTTTATTGTGTTGACCCATAGGACCATGACAGGCTTCACATTGCAGGCCAGCCATTGGGCTCTTTGATGAATCAATGGCGCCATGAACACCTTTGAAGAGGTCCATCACTTTTTCAGATTTTTTGTGGCACATCAAACAAGAATCGGCACCTTTAGGGGAGTAGCTGCCTTCGGCAAACTTCTTATCTAAGGTGGCTTCGACTTGTTCTGGTGTCATTTTGTCATCCCACTTTGAGGCGTGCGCACTCGGTGTGATGCATAAAGACATCACTGCAGACATTGCCATGGAGATGACAAGTGCCGGCAGTAGGTTTTTCATTTTTAGGCTGTTCTTCATAATAGGCTTCCCAATTTGTCCCAACAAAATTCAAGAAAGGGGGAGCGAACTCCCCCTGCTTGGGCAAATTACATCTTCACCTGAGTGTGATCTGTTGGTGTGGGTTTGTGACAGTAGAAACAGGTTTCTGACTGCGCCGCTTGATTGGCTTGAACATAATCACCGTTCACAATCGCGCCCATATTTTCTAAGCCGTGGCCAATAGATTCTGGTGCGTGGCATGAAGTACAAGTGGCAGTGATTGGCGTGGTGTATTTACCCGCAGTTGTTGCCAGAGCGCCTTTGACCTTGAATGCATCTAGGTTGAAGTCGTTATGACATTGGGTACATTCTTTGATGACACCTTGTTTACCATGAACAACGTGTAATTTCATCTCCAACGCACCTTTGTTTGCACCACTTGCATAGGTACCATCTGGGGTATGACAAGCGACACACGCATCCACACCGACGATTGGTTTACCGCTGGCATCTTTTGCATGTGATAGCTGTTCTGTCATCACAAAACCTGCATGGTGGCCTTTGTGAATTTCGAAGCTATCACCGTGACAACCTTGACAGGTACCAAACTCAACTGAGTTAACATGACGCATGCTCGGTGCTTTACCAGACTTAGTGCCAAAAGCCAGTTCGGCTTTCATGCTCGTTGTTGCGCTGTCTGCGGTACATGCGGTTAAGCTTGTACCAGTGCTACACACTTCTAAACCGATAATGGTAAAGGCGGTATCAGTATCGCCTGCACCGAAAGGTAGAACGGGTGTTGTAAAGACTAATTTACCGTCAACTAAGGTTACACCTTCTTGCAGTGCGCCATCTTTGACTAAGTCTTTCGCTATTTTCGCTTTACCGCTACCTGGACTTGGGTTGTAGCCCATGATCGGGAAGTTAGGGCCAACGTTGGTAACGGACTCTAAACGTTTAATCTTATCTTGAACGGTTGCCGCATCAATTGCGTTACCATCTTTGTCTAAGATAGACACGGTTAATACTGCAGTATCATCAGCTTGACCAGCAAGTGCTGCTGACATACCTAACTGAGCGATAACGGCTTTTTTGTCTGCAGTCTTACCTGTGTGCAGTTCTGCAGTCCAATCGCTGTTATGACAGGCGATACAGTTAGAGTTATCTAGCTGTTGTGAGTGACCTTTACCGGCAGCAAAGTCCACTGCGCTATGGCAGCTTCCACATGAGGCAGCAGTTGGGATACGTGACCAATTACTCCAATCAGGCGTAGCCTCATTTGCTGCGTGACAGCTTTGACAGCTTTCTAATGAGCCTAAGGTGAGGTCTTTGTGTTTAGCGTGAACGAGAACATTGAACTCTTTACCTACACCGACTTTTCCGGCTGTGTGGCAAGTTGCACAGTAATTAACGTCAGAATACGCGCCGCCATGTTTAACATTGGCTAAATCTTGGTGACAAGTATTACAGCTTTCTGTGGCGACAATTTTGCGACTGTATGTTGGCAGTGCGCCAGTATCGGCAGTGAAGTCGACAAAGGCGTTACTGTTTGGTACTTGAGTACCATCGGGAAGCGGAGTGTTATAAGCGCGGATTAATACTCGTTGAGCTAACTGTTCGTTATAGGTGACTTTAGTGTTAGCGGTCAGGTTCATACTAAAAGTATAACTGTAGTGACCGTTTTTCTTGTCAACGAAAGTCCCTGGGCATGTTGCAGCGACATCACAGGTCTCATCACCAAAGTACTGCCATTGTGACGCATTACCTGCACCAGTTGCGCCTTGTGGGATTAATTGTGCTGCGGCAAAACGCATTTTTTGTAGGCCAACAACGGGTAAATCATTTTCGTTAGTGACGGTAAACTCAACACTCGGAATACCGTTAGTGACGACAGATTTGTCAAAGGCAAAATTAAGGGTTTGAATCGCTGGAGCAGGTTCGCCACCAGGTTCACCGGGATTACCATCATTACCATCACTGCCACCACAGCCCGCTAAGGCCATAGTGACTGCACTTGCTGCTAACAGCAGTGCGATTTTAGTTGTTTGTGCGTTCATCATTTTTTTCCCTGCATAGGTTTGGCATTGCTTAAACGCTATGTTCTAGAGCCAACAGATTCTATGTCTGTGTTTTTGGTCACTAGAAGCGACTTAAGTGGATGCTGGAAATAGAATTCCCCAAGGAAAGGCTAACCTAACATGACCTTAAAATCTCCAAGGCCTTTGCTAATGTGTGACTTGGATCTTTCTATTTCTAAAGAGGTATTTAAAGCGAGAGGTAAAAATGATTCTAGAACAAAAAAACAGCGGATTTTTGAAAGGGAAGAATATAAAGAGAGAGGTAACAACCTCTCTCTTTAATAACGATAAAAACATTGCTCTGAATGAGAGCGTTACACCTGTTTAGTTACCGTGGACTTCACTCAATTGAGCTGGTGTATGGCAAGTCGCACAGCTTTCAGATGCACGGGTTTGCACATCGGCTGCGCTAGTACCGTTTAAGATACCACCGTTAGCTTCAATATGAGATTTAGCGGCATCAGAGAGATATTTCTGGTGACAGCTTAAACATGCGCCTGCATCAGAAGAGACCCAAATATCGGTACCGTTATTGTTGATGTCACCAAAACGCCATGTGCGTTCAGGTGCACGGCCTAAGGTAATACCTGTAATGACGTTTGATTTATCTACAGTATGACATGTAGCGCAATCGGTTTTAAGCACAGTGCCCGATTGTACGCCTGCATATTTTAGATAATGGCCTTCACGTTCGTGAGCTTTCCAAGCAAAGCTAGTTGGGATTTTGCCACCAGGATAGCTTGAATCGGCTTTAAGGGTTTTGTCTGATGTATGACAAGTTTGGCAGTTTACACCATTGTCATAGTGGTGAATTTCTTGATTGTGACAACCCTGACATTTTGTTGGGTCAATAATATCACGACGAATAGCTGCTTTAGCTGTGCTATCCACAGCATTATCTTTCCAAACGAAGTGATAAGGAGCTTCTTTGACTGGGACTTTGTGTGTGTTAGCTGCCGCACAATCTGTCATCACAACATCCGCAACGCCATAGCCACCATTGTTGAAACATACTTCCAATGTTGACCATAGTTCGAATGTTTTACCATTTGCATCTGCGGGTAAATTGAACTTAGTGCCAGTCAATGAGTAGGTTTTATTGGCTTCGTTATAGGTACCTTCACTTAGAGCAATGCGACGGTTACTGTAAGAAGCCGTAGCAGAACTCGGGAAGTCTTTATTAGAATCCCATGCTACTACAACACGCGAGCCCTGGTTCACGAAGGCTTTGTCAATCGCATTGCCATCTTTATCAATAACTTGAACATCGAAAGTGATTTTGCCTGTGGTGTTGACACCTACATTGCTGAACTTAATACCCATAGTTTTAGTGTCAGAGTAAGCTTTCAGCACATCGCCATGACGTTTAGCCGCACTGCCTGTTCCACCATAGGGTTGAGTTGCATTATGACAGGCAACACAGTCATTGCTGCTGTGGTGAGCAGATGGTTTTTCAGTGTGACAACCAATACAGGCTTGATTACTTAAATCAGCCTTAAATAGATCGGCATTAGCTGGCGCGTTCGTTCCTTCTACGTGACAGGCTGCACAATCAGCGGCAGGTTTTAATGGGAAACCAACCTTGCCATAGTCAATGACTTTACCGCCATACCCCACAATTTTATATGGTGCAGGAACTTCCGCTCCAGTTTCATCATAAGTATGACGTTCGCCACCTTTATGGATAGCATGAATCATGTAAGTAAATTCAATGCTATTGCCTGATTCAGGGTCACCAGATGTTGCCGTATGGCAAGATGCACAGTTCTCAATATCAACTCTGCGGCCGCCGTGTAACTCTAAACTTTCTGGTTGGTGACAGGTGTAACAGGCTGTTATTGAAACAACGTTACGTGTTTGGATTCCTTCTGTTTTACCTGTTGAAGGCTGCCAGTCAAAATGTGCGTTTGCTGAAAGTTGTGGTAACTCAAGCTCTAAGGTTGCACGTTGAGTCGCTTCAGCGCTGTAAGTGATGGCTAAGGGCTCAGTGACATTGGCGATATTGGCTTGATAGGTATAACTGTAGTTGCCATCACCATGATCGACTAAACATGTATCACACTTGGCTGCAGCTTCAACGTTGGCTTGATATTGAGCGGATGGATTGAGGTTATCCACGCCAGAAGGCACTGTGCCAGGTTCTTTTTTCGTATTGATATAGGCTTGCCATTGGTAACCGCGGTCAGCGGGTTTTGCTGGATCTTCTGTTGCTACTGTTACGTGGCTAAGTTGCGCAATACCAAAGCGAATGTCGTGATCTTTATTCAAGCCAAGTACAGCCACACCATTCGCATTTTCTAATGTGAAATTAACAGTCACTTTACCTGCATCGACTGTGGCGTTAGTGAAACTTGCTTTCAGTGTAGGAGTTGAATCGATATTAACACCGACAACGCCAGGTTTTCCGTCTTCACCATCTTTACCGTCACTACCACCGCAACCGGCGAGTAGTAGAGAGAGTAAACCGGCACCCAACATCGCTTTTGTTGCGGTATTGAAATTGAACCGTTTCATCATGATATTTCCCTGCAATAGTTGTAATCATCATCAACCGCTTGGCAAATAAGAATAAATCTCATTACCCGCATAAGATGTGTGGAATTAGTTTTCCATCTGTAAGGCTAACTAAGTCACTGGTATTTATCAGTCACTTTAGGCGGGTAATGTGACTGAGATCTGACTATTTCTTTAGGAGTAGATGACTGCATCGTATGAGTTCCTTTTATATCTGCAGTTGCTGGCCTTTTTAGGCCAGCATCATAGGGTTAGTTTATTGGATGCACTTTCAACACGTCCGCGACTCCGCCCTGTCCATGACAGAAAGCACAGGTTTCAGTTCCTGCGGTTGCATCGGATTTTGTACCTGCAAAAACAGCACCTTGCTGAGCCATGTGGTTATGAGTGCTGGTATCTGAATGGCAGTTGCTACACACAGCGGCAATTGGGCTGGTAAAAGTGCCGTTATCGAGGGCAAGGGGTTGTACCGCTGAATTTAAGGGGAGGGCGACGGTAGAAATCCCCGCAGTATCGTTAACGTGACATTGGGCACAGTTACCGATTTTTCCTGGGTAGTTTAGGCTTTCAAACCCCGTGAATTGACTGGTGTGAATACCGTGGATCAGCTGCTTAAAGTCAAATGACGTGATTGAAGGATTGGCTGCCGTCGCATCGGCCAGCATATTGGCGTTATGGCATAGCTGGCATTGACCATCGAGATCGTTACGTGAGCCGTGAATATTCAGTTTTTGATCACCATGGCAATTACCGCAGCTTGCATTGCTCACAACGCTACGGCGACCTTCATTGCTCAATGCTGCCATATCAAAATAACTGTGGCTGGATTTAATCACTAACACTTCCGCCAGTTCAGTCGTGCAATCAACCAGTACTTTATCTTTGGCACAGACTCTGCCTTGAATCGCAAGTCCGCCATGATCCGTTTCAGTGCCTGCTGGCACGGTAAGGCCCGCTATCGTATAGGTATAAATGCCATTAGAGCCTGATATGGGTGTGGATTCCGGCAGTTTAATCGAGCGAGCTGAACGGGTCGCATAATCAAAACTGGTTCCCCAGTTGGCATATACCCTTAAATCATTGATAAATTTTAGTTTATCGGCACTTTCGCTATACACAGTTCCTGTGGCTGGATTCATCAGCTTAACCGCAACAGTGACCGTACCATTGGCATCCATACTGGCGCTGGTGATGCTTGGGCTAAATTGCATCAGTGCCGCGGTTTTAGCTTCATCACTGTGTACGCTTGCGGTCCAGTCGGCATTATGACACGCCACGCAGTTACTGTTATCTGTTTGCACTGGGTGTCCTTCGCCTGCGGGGAAATTGATCTGTGTATGACAGGCACCACAGGCTTGCATGGTCGGGACTCTGCGCCAGTTTTGCTGTTCGGTTAACTCAGCCTTATCGACGTGACAGGTTTGGCAGTCACTAATGGGTTGCGGGAAGCCGGTTAAATGTTTGCTGTGGATCATTTGTGGGAAAATATCCGCAGGGTTACTGACTTTTTTGCTGTTATGGCAGGTGACGCAGGTTTCGATTTGATTATATCTACTGCCATGGAAAGCTAGATTACTGTGGCAACCATTACAGGTCTCTATTGTGACTAAGTTGCGGGTGTAAGCGACATTACTACCTGAAGATTGCCAGTCATAATGCTGATTGGTTATAGGTAAGGGCGTGTTATCGGCAAGTTTATCGCCGCCAATTTTGACCACCATTCTTTGGGTCGCTTCGGGCATAAACGTCACTCCATTCATGGCATTAAATGCGGCGCTGAAGGTATAACTGTAGTGACCGTTTTTATGATCTGTGAGACTGCCTGGGCAAGTTGCCGCGCAGGTTTCAGCGGTAAAGTGCTGCCATTCACTGCTATTCCCCGCGCCTGTATAACCTTGGGGGAGAAGCTGCGCAGCAATAAATGTCGCCGATGGGATACCAATCACGGCTTCATCATCTTGATTGCTCACTTGAAAATCCACTTGAGCAATGCCATCTGTCATCGCGACTTTATCGACCATGATGTTAAGGCTAGTTATCGTTAATGCAGGCGGTTTCGCAGGCTCACCGGGATTACCATCTTGGCCGTTATCACCGCCACAGGCGCTTAATATGGAGACTAAGGCCAGCATAAGACTGAATTGAGTGCGAATTTTTGCAAACTTGTTCATATTTCTATCCTTGGAATGCGCTGTCAGTGCCTAAGTTACATTTGGTAGCTTAAGGTCAAGCCTAAGTAGTGAGCGTTGTAGTCGTGGCCCATATCACCAAAACTGAGTACGTTGGGAATCGTGTCCCAGCTTGTGCCTTGGTTTTGCCAGTTAGCATCTTGATATTTTTCGAATAACCAATCGATGCGCAGCGACATGCTGTCGGCAAACTTATATTTGGCGTAGGCATTAATATTGTGTTTGCGGGCGTAAAAATCGCCATAGGGACTGGTGATGCCGTAGGTCACTTCGGTATCACTCTGTCCGTCGGAATAGCTGTAATCCAAACCAATATCGAGGTGATGATCGAACAGGTTTTGATAACTAAGCCCTGCACCAATCAAGGTCGATTTTTCCTCGGCAGTGCTGTACCAATCGGGTGTCGAGAAGGAATTACTGCCCGCTTGGTCTGAATCGCGCCAATCTTGGTTAACAAAGGCGGTTAAATTGAGGTCACTGCTCAGCACATATTGGGCTGACAAGTCGTAACCGAGATAGGACACTTGAGTTAGACCTACTAAGGTATGATGATAGTCGTCATTAATACTGTGTAAGCTGGCACCAAGAGATAGACCAATATCGCTCTGATAATCCGTGTGTAAGGTGACTTTCTGTCTTTTTCTATCGGCAAGGTAGGATTTACGTAGCCAAGGATTACTTGAACTTTGAGTGGTTACGACGGGATGATATTCACTGCCATCTCGCTCTAGTGCTTCTCCTTTCAACCAAGCTGACCATGCGGGCGAATAGCGATAACTTAGTTTAGCAAACACGCCGGACTCGTCGACGGATTGGCGGTCGAGTTCGGCATAATCGTTTTCATTATGGCTGTAACCCGCTTCGGCATAAGCCGCTGAGGTAAAACGGTATTTGCTTTTAAGTTCGAGTTTTTTGGTGCGCTTATCATAAAGGCTATTTTGGGCTGTGCCTTGATCAATACTGTCGGTGACGATCTGCGGAAAGTCTAATTGAGCCGTTTTGTTATCTCTGTCTTGATAGTTGTAACTTGCCTGCATGCTTAAATCTTGGCTGATCCGTCCTGAATATTTAAGGTCCATCTCTACAATATCGACTTGGCCATTTAAGGTATCCGCAGGCAGGACGGGCGATGGGCCATTGATGGTGGCAGGAATAAAGGTGTCATCTTGGGTCATGCGGCTAAAGCCTGCGTGCATCAATACATTTTGACCATTTGCCCCCCCTGAGGCTTCTGCGGCAACTCGGTAGGCTTTATTGTCGGGGTCGACCGCATTCTGGCCTAAGTATGCTGCGCCAAAGGTGGGTGTGTAGGCTGATTGCCACAGCATGGCTTGGTGATCATTTTTATATTGGCTGATTTGGCTATTGATGCCAGCTTGCCAGCCTGAACCGTTAAAATAAACTCTCGCATCGACTTCATCAGTACTGTCATCAATTGGTTGGGCTAGCATAATGCTATTGGTGAGTATATTGGCACTGGTCTTTTTGGCGCCGCTGCGGTCTTCATGCTGATAGTTTAGCGAGGCTTTGTAGTGACTGTTATTGTCACCTTCAGGTGATATGTTGCCCGCGTAGTAACCACCGATACTAAAGCGATCACGTTGAATACTTAAATCTTGGCTAACAAGGCTGCTCTGTAACATAGGCATAGATTGCGTTGTGCCGCCTGTTATCCAGTTATCGGGCAATAACATTTTATCTTGCGCTGAGGTATAGGGGCTTTTGAGTTGATTATGGTTATAGCTTGCTAAACCTCTATAACCCAAGTTGATTTGATAGTTTCCCGGCCTTCCTGTTGTGAGCTTGGCTGAGCCCGCATCAAAGCCTAACTTGTCCGCGACCAGCTCGGTTTGATAACCCGTCTGCGTTTTGTACATCATATCCGCACCGACGGCGCCAACGAGACCATCATTATCTGTCCCTGTGCGGTTACCGAAACGGCTGTCCTCACTATCGTTGTAAGCGAGGCTGGCACTGACATTGCCAATATGACCTGTCTTAGGTTGGCATTGCTTACAGCTCCATGCCTCTGTCTTTATGCTACTTCGATTCGCTTCTTGCAGCTCATAACCTTCGGCGTGTGCTTGAGTCAAAACACCGTTTATCGCCCAAGTCAGCAAAGTGAGGGAGAAATAAGCGCTAGGGTGAGACATTTTAGCTGTTCGCATGATCATTCCCTTGTTATCTCTGTAGTAATTTGCCAGAAGGATGGTTAGAGCCATGCACTTGTCCGTGACAATTCATACAGGAATTACCAGAAGTGAAGGCATTGGTTTGATTGCCAAAATAGGCATTACTGCTATGGCCATCCGAAGCGTGGCACTGCTGACACAGTTGTGGCGGTTTGCTGATCAGCATGGCTTCGTTCACGCTGCCATGGGGATTGTGGCAATTAGCGCAGTTGTCGGTGACGGGAGCATGTTCCCACAGTTTAGGGCCGCGCTTTTCGGCATGACAGCTATAGCAATTTTCATTAACACTCATTTGCTTCAAGCTTGAATCGTTTAAACTGCCGTGGGGATTATGGCAGTCACTGCACACCATTTGTTGCCACTGTAATGGATGCGCCGAGCGCTTGTGCATATCGGCTTTTTGTTGGGTATGGCACTGGGTACAAATGGTGACTTCATTGGCTTTATCGCTGATAGGATCTTTTGCGGTATGCACTAGATGGCAGCTGCTACAGGCGACATCGGCGTTATCGTGGTGATTGCCTTTCCATGCGGTACGTTGACTGTCATTGTGGCAACTCATACAGACACTGTTTTGCTTTTGCGCGGGAACAGGGGAGTTTACGCCAAAGGTGATCATCGGCTCTTTGCCACCTTTATTATGATTCCCTAACGGGCCGTGGCAGGCTTCGCACTGCAAATCGGCCATGGGTGAATCTTTCACATTGGGGTTGCCATGAACCCCCTCAAATATCGCCATCACCACGACACTTTTTTTGTGGCACATCAGGCAAGTATCAGCGCCTTTAGCGGAATACTTACCTTCGGCGAATTTTTTGTCTAATGTCGCAACAACTTCTTCTGGTTTTTTGTCATCCCAAGGGGTCGCTGAGGCCGAAACGCTCGCGATTGATAACAAAATACATAGCATAGCCTTAGCTATGCTTCTGAACTTTAGCCCTATTTCCATGGTTATGTTTTCCCGAGTGCATTTATATTTGTTATTTTTACGCTTTCGACATTGCTAATTTAGCTTATTTAGCTCGGTTAATATTAGAACAAGTGTGTGACACGTGCTTAACATTGCGGGGTCTTTTCACTGTAAAGAGGGATGATTTTACAGGCGATATAGATTAAGTGTGATTTTGATCACACTTGTTTCGGGTGGGATTTGTTTACAGCGTTTTGACTTCTGTGCATCGCTTGATAGTCACTAATGCTAAGGTGCGGATTTTTATTTTCGGTTGGTCGTTTATTCATTGGAATTTTTATCACATAATACCCAACACAATTGAAAACTATTATCGTTACCAATCAAAAATCTTGATCTAGGTAAAGTTATTAGTGTCATCGCTCGGTTACAATGGGCGCAGTTTTTCGAGCTGAACCTGTTGCAAGGTGGAATACGTAATGAAGTTAAGCGAACTCAGTCCCGGCGATCGCGGTCTTATTTCTGAAGTGGGGCGTTTGGCGCTGCCACAAACCGTGAAGCGCAAGTTGTTGTCCATGGGGATCACGCCAAATACGCGTTTTTTATTGATCCGATACGCACCTATGGGCTCTGGTCTCGAACTGGATATTCGTGGTAGTAAACTTTGTATGCGCAGAGATTTGGCAGACATCATTGAGGTGGAAAAGACGAATGGCTAAGCAGTTTCATTGCGTCACAGTAGGAAACCCTAACGCGGGTAAATCTACACTCTTTAACGCGCTAACAGGCGCAAATCAACAAGTGGGTAACTGGTCTGGTGTTACGGTCGAAAAAAAGACTGGTCATTTCACCTTAAACGGTGCTGACGTCTATCTGACAGACTTACCGGGTATTTACGACCTTCTCCCTGCGGGCAATAGTTGCGATTGTTCACTTGATGAGCAAATTGCGCAGCAATACCTTGCCGAGCAACGTGTCGATGGCATTATCAATTTAGTCGATGCCACTAATATCGAACGTCACTTATATCTCACAGCCCAATTGCGTGAACTCGCTATCCCTATGGTAGTGGTGCTGAATAAAATTGATTCGGCTGTCAAACGTGGGATTAAAGTCGATTTAAAGAAAATGAGCCAAGAGCTGGGTTGCCCTGTGATTGGCGTGTGTTCGCGAGATCCTGCCGATGTCGCTAAAGTACAGGCACAGGTACTCGATTTACTTCAAGGCCGAGTCTCAGAAGCCCCATTAGTGCTTCACTATGATGAACAAATTGAAGCGGGCGTGCAGTTACTCTGCAGCAAAGATGCCCAATTAAGTCGCGGCCGCGCTTTGGCTATGCTAGGTAATGGTTCGGGTTGTGGTAGCTGTAAAAATGCTGAACTGCAGGATGAAGTGAATTCCTGTACTCAGATTATCGCTCAGCAAGGCCATGATATTGAAGTGATGGTGGCGACCACGCGCTTTAATTTCGTTGAACAAGTTTTTCAAGGTTCAGTGAAAGAGTCAGGGTTCCTCACCCTCAGTGACAAATTAGATAAACTCGTTTTACATCCTGTGCTTGGCATTCCTGTGTTCTTGTTTGTGATGTATTTGATGTTTATGTTCAGCATTAATATTGGCAGTGCTTTTATTGATTTCTTTGATGTTTTTGCTGGCGCATTGTTTGTCGATCACTTCGGTTCATTCTTGACGAGCATGGGCTCTCCAGCTTGGTTAGTCACTATCTTAGCGGGCGGTGTCGGCCAAGGCATTCAAACCGTATCAACCTTTATTCCTGTTATTGCGGCGCTTTTCCTCGGTTTGTCGATCCTCGAAAGTTCTGGCTACATGGCGCGCGCTGCATTTGTGGTTGACGGTTTAATGCGTCGTATTGGCCTGCCTGGTAAAGCATTCGTTCCTATGATTGTCGGTTTTGGTTGTTCTGTGCCTGCAATTATGGCGACGCGAACCTTAGGCAGTGAGCGTGAGCGTATTGTGACAGGGATGATGGCACCATTTATGTCCTGTGGTGCACGTCTTCCGGTTTATGCACTATTTGCGGCGGCTTTCTTCCCTGATTCAGGTCAGAATTTAGTCTTCTTGCTGTATATTATTGGTATCTTTGCCGCTATCGGTACGGGTTTATTACTCAGAAGCACTTTATTACCCGGCAGCAGTAGTGCAGTGGTGATGGAGCTACCAAGTTATGAACTACCTAAGCTGAAAGCTGTTATGGTTCGTACAGGTAAACGCACTAAGAGTTTTATTTTAGGCGCAGGTAAAACGATTGTGCTGGTCGTGACCTTATTGAACTTCATTAATGCTATTGGTGTTGATGGCACATTTGGCCATGAAGACAGCCAAGCATCTTTGCTGAGTGTCGCGAGCCAAAAAATCACGCCTATCTTCTCGCCTATGGGCATAGAGCAGGATAACTGGCCTGCAACCGTCGGTATTATCACGGGTATTTTCGCCAAAGAAGCGGTTGTTGGTACCTTAAACAGTCTATACAGCAGCGCGGCGCCGACAGATGAAGAGCTTGCACCATTGAGCGAAAGCTTTAATGTGGCTCTGGCAACGATTCCTGCTAACTTGTTTGGTTTAGATCTTGAAGATCCGCTTAAACTGTCGGTCGGTGATTTAACCAACAAAGAAACCGTGGCTGAAGAACAAGGTGTTGCGACATCGACTTTTGGTGCTTTACAAGCAGGTTTTAGTGGTAAAGTTGCGGCTTTTTCCTACTTGCTGTTTATCTTACTATATACTCCTTGTGTTGCGGCAATGGGCGCCTTAGTGCATGAATTTGGTTCTCGGTGGGCGACGTTTGCGGCAACGTGGACTTTCTCACTGGCTTATGGTTCTGCAACGGTAGTTTATCAAGCAGCTACCTTTACGCAGCACCCAGTTCAATCAAGTCTGTGGATTGGTTTCTTCTTGTTTGCATTAGCCGCTTTTTATCTGTGGTTGAAACGTAAGGGTAAAAGAAGCCAGCAGATTATTCCTGGGATCCGCATTATCACCGAGTAAGATTTACTGAGTCAGCATGACTGAATAATAAATGTCAGCTTAGTTAGGTCAAAGATACTTAGTTAGGTCAAAGATACTTAGTTAGGTCAAAGATAAAAGCAGCTTTCATGGCTGCTTTTATTGTTTTACTATCGCGGTTATAACCCTAAACAGTCAAAAACCAGAGTTTTTAACCCTAGGCATTGTAACTAGTAGTGATCTGTAGGATCATGCTGGTTTTCTTAAAATTGCCATTGTTCGCAAAGAGGAATTCCATGAGTCATGTGGACACTGAAGTACGTCCGAGTAACTTTATTCGTAATATCATAGATGAAGATTTACAAAGCGGTAAGCACACGAGTGTACAGACTCGTTTCCCGCCGGAACCGAATGGCTATCTTCATATTGGTCATGCTAAATCTATCTGCTTAAATTTTGGGATAGCGCGAGACTATAACGGTCTGTGTAATTTACGTTTTGACGATACTAATCCTGAAAAAGAAGACATTGATTATGTGAATTCTATTCAGGCGGATGTGCGTTGGCTTGGATTCCAGTGGGATGGTGATGTTCGCTATTCATCAAACTATTTTGATCAGTTACATCAATATGCGGTTGAACTGATTAATAAAGGTTTGGCTTATGTGTGTTTTTTGAATGCAGATGAAACCCGTGAATACCGTGGTACGTTAAAAGAGCCAGGTAAAAACAGTCCTTTCCGCGACACATCAGTCGAAGAAAACCTCGCCTTATTCGCTAAGATGCGCGACGGTGGTTTTAAAGAAGGCGAGTGCGCATTGCGTGCCAAAATTGATATGGCATCGCCATTCATGTGTATGCGCGATCCTATCATCTACCGTATTCGTTTTGCCCATCATCATCAAACAGGTGACAAGTGGTGCATTTACCCAATGTACGACTTCACGCACTGTATTTCTGATGCGTTAGAACATATTACCCACTCTTTATGTACATTAGAGTTCCAAGACAACCGTCGTTTATACGATTGGGTGTTGGATAATTTGAACGATTTTCAAGCGCCGAATCGTACTCGTCAATACGAGTTTTCCCGCTTAAATCTCGAATATACCTTGATGTCTAAACGTAAGCTGAACGACCTTGTGACCCGTAAACTCGTGTCAGGTTGGGATGACCCACGTATGCCAACGATTGCAGGCTTACGTCGCCGTGGTTATACACCGGCGTCAATTCGCGAGTTCTGTCAACGTATCGGCGTGACTAAGCAAGAGAATATGATTGAAGTCGGCATGTTAGATGCGTGTATTCGTGAAGAATTGAACGAACATGCACCGCGTGCGATGGCCGTATTGCGTCCATTGAAAGTCATCATTGAAAACTATGCTGAAGGTGAACTTGAGTACATTCAAGCGGCCGCTCATCCAAATGATGAGAGCATGGGGACGCGTGAATTAGCCTTTGGCCGAGAAATATTGATCGATGTGGCTGACTTTAAAGAAGAAGCCAACAAACAATACAAACGCTTAGTTACAGGCAAAGAAGTGCGTTTACGTAATGCCTATGTGATTAAAGCTGAACGTTGTGACAAAGACAGCGAAGGTAATATCACGACGGTTTACTGTACTTATGATCCTGAAACTTTAGGTAAAAACCCTGCAGATGGCCGTAAAGTCAAAGGCGTGATCCATTGGGTTGAGGCATCTACTGCCAAGCCTGCTGAATTCCGTCTCTATCAGCGTTTATTTACCGATCCTAATCCTGCTGCGGCAGAGACTGTGGATGAAGTGTTGAACCCTGAATCATTGATCGTTGTACAAGGTTTTGCAGAAGCAAGCTTAGTGAATGCACCTGCGGAACAAGCCTATCAGTTTGAGCGTGAAGGCTATTTCTGCGCTGACAGCAAAGATTCATCGCCGGATAATTTAGTGTTTAACTTAACCGTAGCGCTGCGTGATTCTTTCGAGTGATTTTGCTTAAGTGGATCTGTTTGACTGAGTGAGTCAAACAGATCTGCTAAATCGCTCAGAGCGTTAATTCAACTCAAAAAAGAAGGCCTTGACGGTCTTCTTTTTTATTTTCTGCTACAAATCAATTGCGACGCAGAGCTTGAGTTGCTGTTGATTAAATTTGTGATGAATTAAAGTGGTTATTGGTACATAGGACCAAAGCCTAAGCTCCATAAGATTACGCTGGTTGCCATTAGTCCCACTAACAACACTAAACCAGCGGTCACCATAGAGCTGGCATAGATAAAGCCTTTCTCTTCAGGGATATTCATAATAATCGGCACACCCGCGTACAGTAAGTAGACTGAGTAAGCCAGACCAATCAATCCCACTATCATGATAAACCACAGCACTGGATACAAGGCGGCTAAACCGACCATGAATAATGGCGTAGCGGTATAGGACGCGAGTTCTAACGCTTGGGTGTAGGTTGGGTTTGCATCGAAGGTTTTTGCCATCCAATAGGCCAAGTAGGCGAGGGCGAATACGCCCGCAATTAGGCCTAAATACATGCCCGCCGACATAAACATGGCGCTTTGAGGTGTGAGGTAAATAGGATCACCAGCGCCAGGATTCCAGCCAATGTAAGCCGTAGCTATATAGCTGCACACCGCCGGAATTAAGGCGATAAGTACTACATGGCTTAAGCTACTTTTCAGTGCCTCATGGTTTTTTTCAATTGTGTGCCACTCTTGTTTAGGATGAGTGTATAGCCCCATTAAGTGATTCAGTATCATTATAATTATCCTTGTTCAGCATTGATGAATGGCTCGCCAAACGTCAGACGAGCTGATAACAGCTCTACAATCGAGGTTAAAATGGTGTCCTGTCTCTTTATCCATCGATTGGTTACACATAGAGAAGTGAGAGGCTGTGTGATCAGGATCTCAGTTCTTTAGAGTGTAGATTATTTATTGAACAAAAAGTTCAGCGCGTCAAGTTTACTTAAGCCTAATGCTATAGCTTATGAGTAAATATGCGTAAAATAGTGCGATATTCAGAATGATATTGAGTGAGTCCATGCTGCAACTTCTTGCCCCCATCCACGCATTTCTTCACTGTGAAACACCGCAAACTTGGATTGATGTTGCGATAAAATCAGATTCCTTGGATGAGTTGCTGATCGACCATTGTAACTGTGAGTACTGTGGTAAGGTGTGCATACAAACTTTTTGAGCGACCAATTAATATGAAGAATCTTACTAAAGTGTATTTATATCAGCGTTTCAGTAGTCCTAAGCAGGAGTTGGGTAGCTCATTGTACCGACAAGGAGTCGAGCAGCGAGCGTGGCTTGAGAGAAATAAAGATTGGGCTGTAGAAGCTGGGTTGTATGAAGATAAAGGATTGTCTGGGCATACAGGAGCACATTTAGATAAAGGTTCCTTAGGTCGTCTTGTTAATGATATTGAAATAGGGCGAGTAAGGCATGGCTCTATTATTCTAGTAGAACGTTTTTCACGCCTTTCTCGAATGAAGGTATCTGAAACTCAAGAGTTATTGCGGAAGATCTGGAAAGCTGGAGTAACCATTGTAACTGCGAAGGATGATGCAAGATATGGCCCCGAAGGAGAAGATGATCTTGGGATACAAGTTAAGCTTCTGGTTGAAATTCACGGTGCTTTTTCTGAGTCTCAAAATCGTAAAGAACGAGTATTAGGTAGTTACAATAAACGAAGAGATGAAGCTCGAAAAGGTATTACTCCAAATATCAGAAAACCATTCTGGTTGAATAGTGATGGTACTGTTAACGATAAGCATGTCGTTATTAAAGATATGTTTGAGCTATATCTTTCTGGAAATGGGCAACGAAATATCCTAAATCAGCTGAAGGACAAGTATCCTGATTTGCTAGAAGTTCAAAGGATGAACCCGTCAACAGTTATCAAGTGGATCACATCTGATGTTGTTCTGGGTTACTGGCGAATCAACGAAGTTGAGTGTTATAAAGTTTATAAAGCTGCTGTGGATGAGTCGATTTATTACAAGGCTCAAACTGTACATGAAAAGCGTCTACATAAAAATGTAAACCCTAACCGAGAGTGGCATCTCAGCGGTTTAGTGCAATGTGGCCACTGTGGAAATGGATGTTCGATTCAAAAGTCGAAACATTCTTGGCCAGTATTGCGCTGCAGTTACAAGCAACGTCTGGCTAGAAATGCATGTAGTTCTAAAGGAATATTCCCTTACCTGTTGCCTTTATATTTTTTTAGGTCAAACCTTGAACACTTCTTTTTAGCTAGGTTAATGGAGTTAAGTCAAAATGAAAAAGCTAACTTAACTGTTTCAAAGTTAGATATCGAAATAATCAAGTGCAATGAGAAACTACAAGTTCTTGAAAATAAGCTGCTGAGTTCTGAAAACGAGATGATAAACTCGTTACTTAAAGTTATGGAAAAGATTACCGCGCAACTAAATGAATTAAAAGGACAAAGAGAAGAGGCATATAGTATAGCTACAGGTAATAGCATACTTAACTGGGTAGACTTGAAAGATATAACCAGTGATTCAAAACGACTTAATCTATTATTCCAACGACTAGACTCAAAGATGGTGATTAAAGATGATGAAGTTTCATTTGACCATGGGGACTTAAGAAAAACGATTAAATATCTTGGTTACTCCAGAAAAGATGAAGCTTACCGTATTGAGAAGAACTACGCTGACATGGGCGATCTAGAAGATGAACATGCTGTTATCTTCATTGATGACCAGATTGTGGCTTATGATGAATTAGCAAATATGTTGGAAAAAATGGGAGAAGTGACGCAACTAGAAGCCAATATCAAAGTATTGACTAATTTGCACCCTAAGCAAGTGATTATTGATTAGAACCATAACCTCTAGTCCCTTTGCCTTTCATCTGCGGTGTTTTTCAAGGTAGTTGTCACTCTTTGCTTAAATATTAAGCTGCATTTATTACATTGTTTGCGGGTGCCTTATCTGGGTTTAACGTGACTGGACCCACAGCATCACAATTTCTGACTTCCTTGGACCAACGCTCGGGCATTCTTGCCTTTGCCGCTTCGAGCACTTCTTTTCGCTTGGCTAAGATATCACCATCTTGCCCCGCATGACGTTGCCCTGGTGACACAAAGTTCAGCTGGCTGTGCT
>NZ_JAKKRY010000030.1:0-7657 GCF_025653795.1 Shewanella sp. SM73 | reverse complement strand
GTGAATACGTTCCCGGGCCTTGTACACACCGCCCGTCACACCATGGGAGTGGGCTGCAAAAGAAGTGGGTAGCTTAACCTTCGGGGGGGCGCTCACCACTTTGTGGTTCATGACTGGGGTGAAGTCGTAACAAGGTAGCCCTAGGGGAACCTGGGGCTCGCAGATGAGTGAAACTCATTTGGGTTGTATGGTTAAGCGACTAAGCGTATACGGTGGATGCCTTGGCAGTCAGAGGCGATGAAGGACGTAGTAACTTGCGAAAAGCGTTGGCGAGCTAGTAACAAGCATTTGAGCTAACGATGTCCGAATGGGGGAACCCAGCAGCATAAGCTGTTATCGCAACATGAATACATAGTGTTGCGAGGCGAACGAGGGGAACTGAAACATCTAAGTACCCTTAGGAAAAGAAATCAACCGAGATTCCCCTAGTAGCGGCGAGCGAACGGGGATTAGCCCTTAAGTCAGTGGGGTGTTAGTGGAATGCGTTGGAAAGCGCAGCGGCACAGGGTGATAGCCCCGTACATGAAAACTAACCATTGATGAAAACGAGTAAGGCGGGACACGTGACATCCTGTTTGAATATGGGGGGACCATCCTCCAAGGCTAAATACTCCTGACTGACCGATAGTGAACCAGTACCGTGAGGGAAAGGCGAAAAGAACCCCTGTGAGGGGAGTGAAATAGAACCTGAAACCGTATACGTACAAGCAGTGGGAGCGGTTCTTGAGACCGTGACTGCGTACCTTTTGTATAATGGGTCAGCGACTTACATTTTGTAGCGAGGTTAAGCGAATAGCGGAGCCGTAGGGAAACCGAGTGTTAACTGCGCGTTTAGTTGCAAGGTGTAGACCCGAAACCCGGTGATCTAGCCATGGGCAGGTTGAAGGTTGAGTAACATCAACTGGAGGACCGAACCGACTAATGTTGAAAAATTAGCGGATGACTTGTGGCTGGGGGTGAAAGGCCAATCAAACCGGGAGATATCTGGTTCTCCTCGAAAGCTATTTAGGTAGCGCCTCGAGCGAATACCATTGGGGGTAGAGCACTGTTAAGGCTAGGGGGTCATCCCGACTTACCAACCCTTTGCAAACTCCGAATACCAATGAGTACTACTCGGGAGACAGACGGCGGGTGCTAACGTCCGTCGTCAAAAGGGAAACAACCCAGACCGTCAGCTAAGGTCCCAAAGTACTAGCTAAGTGGGAAACGATGTGGGAAGGCTTAGACAGCTAGGATGTTGGCTTAGAAGCAGCCATCATTTAAAGAAAGCGTAATAGCTCACTAGTCGAGTCGGCCTGCGCGGAAGATGTAACGGGGCTAAGCTAGTCACCGAAGCTACGGGTGCACAGTTTACTGTGCGCGGTAGAGGAGCGTTCTGTAAGCCGTTGAAGGTGAAGGGGTAACCCACGCTGGAGGTATCAGAAGTGCGAATGCTGACATGAGTAACGATAAAGGGGGTGAAAAACCCCCTCGCCGAAAGACCAAGGGTTCCTGTCCAACGTTAATCGGGGCAGGGTGAGTCGACCCCTAAGGTGAGGCCGAAAGGCGTAATCGATGGGAAACAGATTAATATTTCTGTACTTCCGCTAACTGCGATGGAGAGACGGAGAAGGCTAGGCTAGCGCGGCGTTGGTAGTCCGCGTTTAAGGTGGTAGGTGGTGTTCTTAGGCAAATCCGGGGACACGTACTTTAATGTACACACTGAGAGCTGATGACGAGGTCCTAAGGGACTGAAGTAGTTGATGCCATGCTTCCAGGAAAATCTTCTAAGCTTCARGTTAGYGGGAATCGTACCCCAAACCGACACAGGTGGTCGGGTAGAGAATACCAAGGCGCTTGAGAGAACTCGGCTGAAGGAACTAGGCAAAATGGTACCGTAACTTCGGGAGAAGGTACGCTCCTGTTGGTGATGAGACTTGCTCTCTAAGCTGACGGGAGTCGCAGATACCAGGTGGCTGCAACTGTTTATCAAAAACACAGCACTGTGCAAACTCGCAAGAGGAAGTATACGGTGTGACGCCTGCCCGGTGCCGGAAGGTTAATTGATTGGGTTATCGCAAGAGAAGCTCATGATCGAAGCCCCGGTAAACGGCGGCCGTAACTATAACGGTCCTAAGGTAGCGAAATTCCTTGTCGGGTAAGTTCCGACCTGCACGAATGGCGTAATGATGGCCACGCTGTCTCCAGCCGAGACTCAGTGAAGTTGAAATTGCGGTGAAGATGCCGTATACCCGCGGCTAGACGGAAAGACCCCGTGAACCTTTACTATAGCTTGGCACTGAACATTGAACCTACATGTGTAGGATAGGTGGGAGACTATGAAGTTGTGACGCTAGTCATGATGGAGTCGTCCTTGAAATACCACCCTTGTAGTTTTGATGTTCTAACCTAGGTCCCTTATCGGGATTAGGGACAGTGCCTGGTGGGTAGTTTGACTGGGGCGGTCTCCTCCCAAAGAGTAACGGAGGAGCACGAAGGTTGGCTAAGTACGGTCGGACATCGTACGGTTAGTGCAATGGCATAAGCCAGCTTAACTGCGAGACATACACGTCGAGCAGGTACGAAAGTAGGTCATAGTGATCCGGTGGTTCTGAATGGAAGGGCCATCGCTCAACGGATAAAAGGTACTCCGGGGATAACAGGCTGATACCCTGTTCGCCATTTAAAGTGGTACGCGAGCTGGGTTCAGAACGTCGTGAGACAGTTCGGTCCCTATCTGCCGTGGGCGTTGGATGATTGAAGGGAGCTGCTCCTAGTACGAGAGGACCGGAGTGGACGAACCGCTGGTGTTCGGGTTGTCATGCCAATGGCATTGCCCGGTAGCTACGTTCGGAATCGATAACCGCTGAAAGCATCTAAGCGGGAAGCGAGCCCTAAGATGAGTCATCCCTAGGAATTTATTCCTCTAAAGAGCCGTTCGAGACTAGGACGTTGATAGGCATGGTGTGTAAGCGTTGTGAGGCGTTGAGCTAACATGTACTAATGACTCGAGAGGCTTAACCATACAACCCAGATGGGTTTTACAAAGAAGCCTTAGACAGAATATCGACACTTGATAAAGTTAAAGACTCAACAGAAAATCAGCTTTCCGAATTATTATTAACGTGGTCCAGAGATGGACACGGTAATAAACAGAATTTGCTTGGTGACAATAGCCTTGTGGAACCACCTGATCCCATCCCGAACTCAGAAGTGAAACGCAAACGCGCCGATGGTAGTGTGGGGTCTCCCCATGTGAGAGTAGGTCATCGCCAAGCATCCAAATAAACACAAAAGCCCTAGCCTAAACCGCTAGGGCTTTTGTGTTTATACGCTTCGCGAAAACTTATCTCGATGTCGGTCAATAAATGTTCCTCCAATATTGACACTTCCACCATCCATGGCGGTCGCCCGCCGCTAAGCGGACTCCCCGGCTACGAAGACAAGCTTCTTCGCGTTTAATCATGGCTAAATACTCCGTATTGATAGCGCGATGATTTCCCCCCCATGTGAGAGTAGGTCATCGCCAAGCGCCTAATTATCTCATTGAGATGTAACCAAGCCAGCTAAATAAGCTGGCTTTTTTGCGTCTGCAATTTGTTAATTGGACTGATTTTCCTGCTTTTCTCTCAGTTCTTCATCCTGCCATCTTCTCTAGCATGAGCTGCAATCCTCGCTTTTAGCAGTTACAATACGTTTTTGTCGTCATTGAACAAACACATGTCTCTATCTCATAGCCTTCAATCATTTAATTCCTTTGGTTTAGCCCAGTCTTGCGCGGATCTTGTTGAGGCGTACTCAAAAGAAGCTGTTAAGGCGATATGTCTGCCACTATGGCAACAGCAATTGCCTATGTTGGTGCTTGGTGGCGGTAGCAATCTGGTCTTTACGGAGGACTTTAACGGCACAGTTGTCAGGATTTTATCGAAAGGGATAAAAGTATCTGAAGACACAGAAGCGTTTTATCTCGATGTTGAGGCGGGTGAGAATTGGCACGAGTTAATTCAGTTTACGCTCGAGCATGGTATGTTTGGGCTGGAGAATATGGCATTAATTCCTGGGACGGTTGGTGCAGCACCTATTCAGAATATTGGCGCTTATGGTGTTGAACTATGTGATGTGTGTGATTGGGTTGAGTATCTTGATTTACCCTCAGGTGAGTTTGTGCGCATCAGTACATCTGAGTGTCAATTTGCTTACCGTGAGTCTATTTTCAAAGACAAATTGCGCAATCTCGCTGTAGTCACAGCTGTTGGGCTGCGTTTAGCTAAACGTTGGCAACCGCGTTTGGCCTATGGTCCATTGCAATCGTTTGATCCTGCAACCGTTACAGCGCATGAGATTTTTGAGCGCGTATGCCAAGTACGAAGTGAAAAGCTTCCTGATCCCGCAGTGCTCGGCAATGCAGGCAGTTTCTTTAAAAACCCCATTGTTAGCGCAGCCTGTTATCTCGATTTAGCACAGCGTTTTCCGACGATAGTGGGCTACGCACAAGCGGATGCAACAGTGAAATTGGCTGCAGGCTGGTTGATTGAACAAGCGGGACTGAAAGGTTTTGTGCTCGGCAATGTGGCAGTGCATGACAAGCAAGCCTTAGTGTTAGTGAATCGAGGCGGAGCAACGGGGCATGATATTTGCCGCCTAGCGCTGTATGTTATTGCGCAAGTACAGGATAAATTTGGTGTTGTGCTAGAAGCCGAGCCTAGAATCATCGGGGCTAACGGTGAAGGAGATTTGCATGTCTGAACATTGGGGAAGAAAACGCCAGATATTAGCTTTATTATCTAGCGGGCAATTTGTTTCTGGCGAGCAGTTAGCCACTGAACTTGGGATTTCGCGCGCCGCAGTGAATAAGCATATCGATGCGCTAGAAACCTATGGTGTGGCAATTTATAGCGTCAAAGGTCGCGGTTATAAGTTAGCTAATCCTATTTCTTTGATTGATGCTTCACTTTTAGTGCAATCAATTGATAACCGTTGCTTTTACTTTGATGAGATAGCAAGCACCAACGGTTTTTTGCTGGACCATACTACTGAATTGAAGAATGGTGATGTGTGTGTGGCAGAGTATCAATCCGCAGGTCGTGGTCGTCGAGGCCGAACTTGGGTGTCGCCCTATGGACATCACTTATATTTCTCGCTGTTTTGGACTTTCCCGCAGGGAATGGCGCAGGCAATGGGATTAAGTTTAGTGGTGGCCTGTACATTGGTTGAAGTGCTTAAATCTTTTGGCGTCGAGAATATTGGTGTTAAGTGGCCCAATGACATCTATTTGGATAACAAGAAGCTTGCCGGGATCTTGATTGAGATGTCGGGTCAGGCTGATAGCCAGTGCCAGCTTATCATAGGTGTTGGTGTCAATATGGCTATGTCAGAGGAACAAGGTAAAGGTATCGATCAGCCTTGGAGTGATTTGTCAGAGTTGGTCGACATGCCTGACAAGACGGCGCTTGTTATTGCATTACAGAAGCAGCTTAAGCGTGATATTCAGTTATTTGAGCGTGAAGGATTTGCTGCATTCAAGACTCGTTGGCAAGCCGCAGACTTATTTTATGGTCGTGAAATACGTTTGCTTATGGGGGAAAAGTCTGTCGAAGGAATTTGTCGAGGCGTTGATGAGCAAGGTGCAGTATTGCTCGAAACCGCCGACGGTGTTCAAGCATTTATCGGCGGTGAAATTAGCTTAAGGGCACGCTAAGTACCCAAGAGTCAATTTTACATAAGGCTATTTGCGCATCAGCACGTGGGACATCAAATGATCCTGACCTTTCTGCAGGATCAAATGGGCCCTCTCACGGGTCGGTTGAATGTTAAGTTGTAGGTTTGGACCATTGATTGTGTCCCAAATATTAGCGGCAATCGTATTGGCCTCATCATCGGTTAGCGTCGAATAGTGATGAAAATAAGATTTTTTGTCACTGAATGCACCAGAGCGGAACTGCAGAAATCGTTCTTTATACCATTGTTTTAGCAAAGGTTCTTCTGCATCGACATAAATAGAAAAGTCGACAAAATCGGAGACGAAAGGACGACGGGTATCAACTGGGGAGTCGAGTCCAGTCTGTAATACATTCAAGCCTTCTAAAATTAAGATGTCTGGCTGAGAAACGGTTTGATGCTGATTCTTAACGCGGTCATAGGTGACGTGCGAATAGATAGGGGCTTTCACATGTGGCTGACCGGATTTCACGGCGGAGATAAACTCAACCAGCATTTTCATATCGTAACTTTCTGGAAATCCCTTACGCTGTAATAGTCCTTTACGTTTTAAGTCCGCCAGAGGATACAAAAAACCATCTGTTGTCACCAAATCAACTTTTGGGTGTTCAGGCCAGTGCCGTAGTAAAGCTTGCAAAATACGTGCTGTGGTGCTTTTCCCGACGGCGACACTACCAGCAATACTAATGATGTAAGGACTTTTTGATGGTTTTTGACCGAGGAATTCATCAACCACTAAGCCTCGTTGTTGCTTAGCTTTAACGATCAAATTCAGTAGCCGGCTAAGGGGAAGATAAATATCGGTCACTTCCGATAAGGAAATCTTTTCATTTATGCCTCTAAGGTTCTCCAAGTCTTGCTCACTCAGTGTCAACGGCACTGAATCTCGTAACTCAGACCATTGCAGGCGCTCGAAGGCGAGATAGAGTGCTTTTTGAATTGAATTTTTAGAAGTCATTGGCTTTCCTCAGCTTAGGAAAGGCACAGTACACTATGAGATTATTTGGAACAATACTAAATGGGTGATTGCAGTCGTGTTTCCGTTACCGTTTAATGTATTCGCTGTTTAATTGGCCGTCAAAGTTGCATAACGTGTAAAAAAACACCGTTCAAGCGCTTTTTTTACGTAAATAGGCGTTTTTTACTTGCACTTGGGAGCGCATTTACCTAATATCCCGTTCCGAAATGATAATGCCGGCATAGCTCAGTTGGTAGAGCAACTGACTTGTAATCAGTAGGTCCCGAGTTCGACTCTTGGTGCCGGCACCATTTTCTGTGGAGGGGTTCCCGAGTGGCCAAAGGGATCAGACTGTAAATCTGACGGCTCAGCCTTCGAAGGTTCGAATCCTTCTCCCTCCACCACTTTTTTCTAGGTAGTTAGGTAGCCTTAGTTAGGTTGCGCGGACATCGTATAATGGTATTACTCCAGCCTTCCAAGCTGATAACGCGGGTTCGATTCCCGCTGTCCGCTCCAAATTAGTTGCTGATATGGCTCAGTTGGTAGAGCACACCCTTGGTAAGGGTGAGGTCGGCAGTTCGAATCTGCCTATCAGCACCAGCCTCTCTAAATTTAGCTCCTACGCCTAAACATAATCGGTTCGATGTCATTTTAATGCATCGGATTTTTTCTATATGTTAGTTTTCATCACCAAGAATCTTGGACTGAGGCATTACCATGGCTAAAGCTAAATTTGAACGTATTAAGCCCCATGTAAACGTGGGCACCATTGGTCACGTTGACCATGGTAAAACCACACTGACTGCAGCTATCTCTCACGTACTGGCTAAGACCTACGGTGGCGAAGCTAAAGACTTCTCTCAAATCGATAACGCTCCAGAAGAGCGTGAGCGCGGTATTACGATCAATACCTCTCACATCGAATATGACACGCCTTCACGTCACTACGCACACGTAGACTGCCCAGGCCACGCTGACTATGTTAAAAACATGATCACTGGT